>CACGEW010000001.1 GCA_902572345.1 uncultured Pelagibacteraceae bacterium
TTATAAGAAATTGCTCAAATTATTCAATTTTGATAAAAAAAGAGTGTACGATATAAAAGATGCACCTTTTCTTCCAGTAAGGTTATTTAAAGAGGTAGAATTAAAAAGTGTTAAAGACAGTGCAATCATAAAAGTTCTAAATTCATCAGGAACTTCTGATAATAATTTATCTAAAATTTTTCTAGACAATAAAAATTCAAATTCTCAATCAAAATCTTTAAGCCTAATCATGAAATCTATTCTAGGAAAAAAAAGAATTCCAATGTTGGTTGTCGATAAAAATTCTAAATTTTCAGATAGAAGAAAAATTAATGCAAGAACCGCTGCAATAAATGGCTTTTCCATATTTGGTAGAGATCATTTTTTCCTATTAAACAATGATAATAGTATTAATTATGATGGTTTAAATTCATTTTTATTAAAAAATAAAAATCAAAAAATATTTATTTTTGGATTCACAAGCTTAATTTATGAAAATTTAATTCAAAAATTAGTCATAGATAATCTTCATTTTGATATGAAAAACGCCATACTGCTTCATGGAGGAGGATGGAAGAAAATGGAAAAAGAAAAAATATCAAACAAATCATTCAAAAGTTTATTGATTTCAAAATTAGGAATAAAAAATATCAGAAATTATTATGGATTAGTTGAACAGACTGGGTCAATTTTCATTGAATGTCCTTGCGGATATTTCGTTACCTCAAATTTTTCAGATATTTTAATAAGGGACAAAAACTTTAAAATCGTCAAAAATAATACGAAAGGTTTTGTTCAATTAATCTCTTTGCTCCCAACTAGCTATCCAGGACATAACATACTTACAGAAGATTTAGGTGAAATTATCAATAAACCTAATTGTAATTGCTCATTGAAAGGAAAAAGGTTTCTAATACATGGTAGAGTCAAAGAAGCTGAAATAAGAGGTTGTAGTGATGTTTGAAAAACAGAAAAAAGAAATTAAATATTTGGTAGGCGATGAAAACATCTCTACAAAATTTTTAACACCATTCCATGAAATAATTTGTGATTTTTTGGGTAAGGTTTCAGAAGAAATTTTAAATGACCGGAGAACAGACAAATTCCCTGACGTAAAAACTTTAGCTTTTTGGTGTAGAAAAAAAAATATTTTAAATTTAAAAAAGAAATTTTCATCAAAAGAATTAAGGTTTGGTCTTGGACTTATTTTTCACGTCACACCCTCAAACGTTCCAACTAATTTTGCATATTCTTTAATTTTTGGTTTATTAACAGGAAATTCAAATATTGTAAAAGTGCCCTCAAAAAACTTTCCCCAAATAGATATTATATGTGCTGTTTTGAAAAAGGTCCTAAAATTTAAAAAATATTTGAAAATAAAAAAAATGATTACAATTATTAAATACAGCAAGAATGATGAATTTTCAAAAAAAATTTCCTCAATATCTGACGCAAGATTAATTTGGGGCGGAGATGAAACAATAAATAAATTTAAAGAATTTAGGACTCCAGAGAGATCGAAAGATATTACATTTTCAGATAGATATTCATTTTCAATAATTAACTCAGAAAATTTACTAAAAATAAATAAATTTGAATTTAATTTGTTACTTCAAAGATTTTATAACGATACTTTTTTAGTTGACCAAAATGCTTGCTCGTCTCCAAGATTAATTGTTTGGACAGGGAAAAAAATTAAACAAGCAAAGTTAAAATTTTGGAAAAAATTAAACGAAGTAGTATCAAAAAAGTATGATTTACCGGAGGTTGGTGCCATGGATAAATTTAGCCATCTTTGTAAAGATGCAATTAAAAATAAAAATTTTAAAGAATTTAAAACTTTCAGTAGCAACATTTATACTATTCAACTAAAAGATTTAGAAGAAAACTCTGACAATATTAAAGGTAAATGGGGTTTTTTCTATGAATTTCATGTAAATAAATTAGATTATATCTCAAAATTTATAAACAAAAAATATCAAACACTTTCTTATTATGGAGAAAAAAAAGAAAATTTAAAAAAATTTATAATACGAAATAATATTACAGGTATTGATAGAGTGGTTCCCATCGGTCAAGCTTTAGAAATAGGTTTCTACTGGGATGGATATGATTTAAACAGTGCTTTATCGAGAATAATAGAGATTAAATGAAAAAACTAATTTTAGATTTAAAGGGAATAAAAGAATATCAACAGAATAGAGCACCTTATCTGCTTATAGATTATGCTACAGAAGTCTTGCCAGGGGAAAGTGCAAAAGGCTATAAAGATCTTAAGGAAGACGAATGGTTTTTTAAAGTACATTGGCCTAATGACCCAAATATGCCTGGCATGTTACAAATTGAGTCCCTTGTTCAAATGTGTGCTCTTGCAATTTTAACTTTACCAGGCAACAAAGGAAAAGTAGTTTACTTGACATCAGCAAATAACTTAAAATTTATTAAAAAGGTTATTCCTAAAACAAGACTTTATTTAGATACTAGAATAAAAAGCTTCAAAAGAGGTATTGCATCGTGCGAAGGTACTGGTATTGTGAATGAAACAATTGTTTGCAAAGCAGAATTTAACCTAATACAACCAGAGGAAATTGAAAAATATACTTTAAAGAAATAAATTATGCCAATTGCTTCATCACTTTTAAACAAACCGAGATTAGTAAAAAAACTAAAAGATTTTTATGATTATGTTCAGAAAAATGATGGAAAAGTTGGAACGAAAACAAGAGGTATTGATTTAAATTTTAATAATGCATGCAATCTAAGGTGTAAATATTGTTTTACTAATTCTCCAAAAGGAGATCATGTAAAAGAATATTTAGATATTAAAGCTATTCGAAAGTTAGCTGACGAGGCAGACGAGCTTGGTTATTTCGAATTTGATTTGCAAGGCGGTGAACTTCTTTTACAACCAAAAAAATTATTTGAGGTGTTAGAGGCAATACGACCTGAGAGATTTTATATGTATTTAACAACAAATGGATTTTATCTGGATAAAGCTATGGCAAAAAAATTAGCAGATTATAAAGTAAGTAGGGTTTCCGTAAGTATTGATAGTATGGATGAAAAAATACACGATGAAATTAGAGGAAGAAAAGATTCATGGAGAAGAGCAATAGAGGCTCTAAAACACGTTAAAGATGCTGGTATGGATCCTTATCTTAATATTACAGTTGGTCATTACAATGCAAACACAGAACATTTTAAGCAATTGCTTGATTACTCGAAAGATCAAAAATATAAAACCTTATTAAACGTAGCAGTGCCATCTGGAATGTGGCAAAATGCTCAGGAAATTATCTGTGATGAAAAAGATAGAGAGTATTTAAGAAAAATAAGAAAAGAATATAAAAATTTAGTAAGAAATGTTTGGAACCCATTCGATAAAAATCATGAAAAAATATTGGGCTGTACAACAGTAAACAGAATTTACGTAACTCCTATAGGAGATGTATTAGTATGTCCTTACGTCCACATTAAAATTGGAAATATTTTTGAAAAACCCTTGAAAGAAATAATTGACCATGGTTTCAGCATTAAATATTTTAGAAATCATAGTGATTTATGTTTAGCTGGAGAAGATAAAGAATTTATTAAGAAATTCATGACAAAAAGTGGTCAGACAATATTTAAACCAGCCTTAGCTAAGGATATTTTTAGCAGTGAAGATTTTGTAAAGTAAATAGATGTTACTAAAAAATAAAGTTGCGGTTATTACTGGCTGCAATAAAGGTATAGGAAAAAAAACCCTCGAAGTTTTCTCTAGTAACGGAGCTAATGTATTTGCGTGTGTAAGAAAAGTTGATAATAAATTTACTTCATTTTGCTCCTCACTTTCGAAAGAAAACAGATGTAAGATTTTTCCAATAGCATTTGATTTAAATGACGAATCTCAAGTCAAGGAAGCCGCACTACAAATTAATAAAAATGTGGCAAAAGTTGATATACTTATAAATAATGCAGCAGCAATTCAAACTTCTTTATTTCAAATGACAGCGCAAAAGGAATTAAAGGAAACTTTTCAAACAAATGTGTTTTCCCAGGCTCTTTTCACAAGATATATTTTAAAATCTATGATTAAAAAAAAAACAGGAGGAAGTATAGTTTTTATATCATCTACCTCAGCCTTGGATGGAAATGTAGGTAGAAATGTATATTCATCTACTAAGGCAGCAATTATCAGTCAAATGCAAGTTCTCTCAAGAGAAATAGGCAGTTCTAATATAAGGGTAAATGCTGTTGCACCCGGATTAACCAATACAGAAATGCTTATCAAAAACACTCCTGAAAAAATTATTAAAGAAATAGAAAATAAAATCTCTTTACGTAGAATTGCTGATACAAAAGAAATTGCTAACTTAATTTTGTTTCTTGCTTCTGATTTGTCCTCATATATTACTGGCCAAGTGATTAGAGCAGATGGTGGTATGTGATGAAAGATAAGAATAAAGATATAGATAAAATAGGACTATTTTCTAAAAATATTAAAAGAAAAATATTAGAAATGGCTTATGTGGCAGGTTCAAGCAGCTCTCACTTTGGAGGAGCCCTTTCAATTGTAGAAATTATCTCAACATTATTTGCCCATCAATTAAATATTAAGAAGGATGACCCAGAGTGGCTTGAAAGGGATAGATTTATATTGAGCAAGGGTCATGCATGTTTAGCCTATTATGCTGCCTTGTCGGAAATAGGTTATTTATCAGAAGAAGATCTAAAAACTTTTGAAAAAGATGGAAGTATTCTGTCTGGCCATCCTGTAAAAAGCCCAAAACACGGAATTGAATTTTCTACTGGATCGCTTGGAATAGGCTTATCAATAGGGTTGGGACTAGCTTTAGGAGCAAAAAAGAAAAAAAAAACAAATAAAGTTTACATTATAATTGGCGACGGGGAATGTAACGAAGGCTC
The DNA here is from genome assembly GCA_902572345.1 of uncultured Pelagibacteraceae bacterium. GTDB lineage: Bacteria > Pseudomonadota > Alphaproteobacteria > Pelagibacterales > Pelagibacteraceae > Pelagilacustribacter. The sequence goes on from CACGEW010000001.1 coordinate 4,888, forward strand.
AATTTGGGAAAGCGCATTAGCTGCACCTAATTTAAAATTAGATAACTTAGTTGTTATAGTTGATAAAAACAATTTCCAGCAGACCGGCTCAACTGAAAATATAATGAATACGGATAAATTGAAAGATAAGTGGGTCAGTTTTGGATGGAGTGTGAGGGAGGTTAACGGACATGATATTAATGAATTATTAAATTATTTTGCTTCACTTAAAGACAACTCAAATACCCCTAACCTTTTGATAGCAAATACAATTAAAGGTAAAGGATTTTCTTTCTCTGAAAATAATAATGATTGGCATCATGCTGTAATGACTAAAACAAATTACGAAAAAGCCATGCAAGAACTTAAGGAGAATAATGATAATTGATCAAAAGCAAATTAAGATGTGGTCAACCATAGGCTCTAGGGCAACTTTAGGAATGGCATTATTAGAGATTTCAAAAAAAAGGGAAAAACTAATGGTTTTAAGTAGCGATGTATCTACTTCAGCAGGATTAGATCGTTTTAGAAAATTGAATCAAGATCAATACGTAGAGCTAGGAATTTCAGAACAAAATATGATTGGTATGGCCACAGGTCTCGCCGCTGAAAATTTTGATGTAGTTACAACTACTTTCGCACCTTTTCAAACAATTCGTTGCTGTGAGCAAATAAAAGTCAATCTCGGTTACATGAAGCATAAAGTTATATTTGTAGGACTAGCAAGCGGGCTTGCACTTGGAAACTTAGGTTATACTCATTGTTGTATTGAGGATATTGGAATTTTAAGATCTATTCCAAATATCACAATTATTTCTCCAGCAGATTCATTAGAAGTTGTAAAAAGTTTAGAGGCCTCTTTTAATAATGATCAAGCTACTTATATCAGGTTGACAGGCACAGCTAACAATCCAATCGTTTATAAAGAAGATTATAAATTTGAAATAGGTAAAGGGATAAAACTCATGGATGGTAAAGATGTAACAATTTTTTGTACAGGTAGAATGGTTTATAATAGTCTTGAAGCAGCTAAATTATTAAAAGATCAGAATGTTAATGCTTCCGTGATTAATATTCATACAATTAAACCAATTGATAAAAAACTTATTGAGGAGGCAAACGAAACAAAAGTAATTTTCTCAGTAGAAGAACACAATACAATAGGAGGATTAGGTAGCGCGATAGCAGAACACAATTCTACAATCAGAAATTCTGTTAAACATATAAGGTTAGGAGTTCAAGACACCTATTCAGTAGGAGGTAGTTATGACTATCTTCAAAAAAAACATGGACTCTCCGCAAGTAACATTGTAGAAAGCGTCATTAAAAATTTAAGAAATTAATCTAATGAACAATAATGAGAAATATAAAAATGTTTTTTCAAAGTCTCTTTCAATAGAGTCTTCAAAAGTTTCTGAAAATTTAAAATATAATGATATACCTGAGTGGGACTCGATCGGCCATATGACTTTAATTTCTGGATTAGAGGATGAATTTAATATCTCTATAGAAACCGATGACATAATAGATTTCAGTTCTTTTGAAAAAGGAAAAGAAATATTGAAAAAATATAAAATAACTTTTTAAATAAAATAATGTTAAATTTACTTATGTTTAAATATTGATATGGAAATTAAACACTACTCTAATTCTTTTTTATCTATAAAATCTGGGAATACAAAAATAATTTGCGATCCATGGGTCGGAACAACCTCAGAGAACGCATGGATTTCAGACCCACTACATTATGGTGGTGAAAAAATAGTTAAAGCTTATAAACCAAAGTATATTTATATAAGCCATTTACACTGTGATCATTTTGATCCTAATTTACTAAGTAAAATAGATAAAAATAATTCAACAATAATAATTAAAAAATTCAAAATCCCATCTATTAAAAATAGGATTAAAAATATTGGTTTCAAAAAAATATTAGAATTAGAAGAGTGGACAGTAAAAAAAATAAGCAAGGACATTTCAATAGCGATAGTTCCTCAATTGACAAATAATAATGATGGAATTGAAACTAATATTGAGTACGATTTAGATACTTCAATATTAATAAAATGTCATAAATCAAATAAAATTTTTTATAATAATGTAGACAATCCTATTGACCTTAAACATATAAAAAAAATTAGAGAGTTTGTAAAAAATAAAATGAGATCAAAAATTGATATCTGTACATTTAATATAGGTGCTGCAAGCGAATATCCCCAATGTTTTTTGAATATCAATCGAGACGCAGAGAGAAAAAAAATTATAGAAAAAAGTATAACTAAAACAATGAAGAAAATTAAGATTTTAGGAGCAAAAGCTTTCTTCCCAAGCGGTGGATCATATAAAGTATCAGGAAAATTTTATAATTTAAATAAATTTGTAGCTTTACCCAACATTCAAGCTCTCAAAAAACTCGAAAACAAAAATTTTAAATTTTTTAACTTGTTAGGCGGCCAGACATTGAAAATTACAAAAAAAGAATTTACCATTGATAAGAATAAACTCAAACTTTCATTTAATGATAATGCTGTAGGGAAAATAAAATATTCATACGAGAAAAAAAAGAAACCTGATTTAAATGAAATTAATCATACATTCTATAAATCTTCAGCCAATTACTATTCAAGATTAAAAAAATATAATATAAGTCAAAAATGGAAAATTAATTTTTTAGTTTTTGATGAAATTAAGTTAAATAGACAAGCAAAAATTGATTTTAAAAAGTCAAAAATTTTAAAAAAATACGAGCTAGATTATCCTAATAAAGGCAAAACATATTTTCTAGACATATTTTTAGATCTTAAACTATTTTATAGTTTACTTTCAAGAAAGTCATCTTGGAATACCGCTTTGTCTGGATCTCTTATACTTTTTAAAAGAAAGCCAAATAAGTTTTTGCCTGACATACCTTTTTCTCTCAATTTTTTAACTATTTAATTAATATAATGGCTATATGTATTATTCCAGCTAGAAAAGGTAGCAAGAGGATAAAAAATAAAAATATAAAAAAAATAAACAAAATTCCTCTAATCTCAATGGTCATAAAGTTAGCGTTAAGGTCGAAACTTTTTGATAAAGTAATTGTTTCAACAGACTCAAAATCAATTTCAAAAATTGCTGTTATGAGTGGAGCAGAAGCGCCATATTTAAGAAATAAAAAACTTTCTAATAATTACACACCCACATATGAAGTATTAATCGATGTTGTAAAAAAACTAAAAATAAAAAATAAATTTATCTTTTGTATTTATCCCACTTCTATTATGACAAAGACACAAGATCTAAGAAAAGCTTTTAAGTTAATAAAAATTAAAAAAGCAGATTTTCTTTGTCCTGTAATTAAAAACGAAAATAATTTACTTAGATCGTATATAAAAACAGGGCAATTTATAAAATACTTATTACCCAAGTATAGATTATACAGAAGCCAAGATTTGCCAGAAATCTTTTCAGACGTAGGATCATTTTATATATATAGATTAAAAGCTTTAAAAAAGTTGAGTAAAAAAAATCCTATTCCAATAAAATCAATTAAATATGTCTTAAAAAACAAGTTTATTGATATTAATTATCCTAAAGACCTTAAACTTGTAAGAAAAATTTTTAAAAATAAGACCAATTAAAATTTTTAATAAAGTCCAAAAAATAGTAAAATTGTTCAATTATTGAACATCACGTTTACATTATTCTAATTATATTGTAGGTTAAGGCATGAAACTGAAAAAAGATGAATTTGAAACATTAAGACAAATAGATTTAAAAAGTAAAAACTCTCAAAGAGAAATGGCAAAAAATTTAGGCTTCAGCTTAGGAAAGCTTAATTATTGTGTAAATAGCTTAAAAGAAAAAGGTTTAATAAAATTAAAAAATTTTAGAAAAAGTAAAAATAAATTAGCATACAGCTACATTCTAACTCCTAGAGGACTAACTCAAAAAATTAAATTAACTATTAATTACATGAACAGAAAAATGCAAGAGTATGATCAATTAAAATTAGAGTATCAAAAATTAAATAAATTAAAAAAAAAAAAATAAATTTTTAGACACATGAATAACATCTTAAAATTAATAAGCGTTAAGAAAAAAAGTGAATTTTTAATTCTGTTAATTCTTATTTTAATTACCTCATTTTTTGAAACAATAACCATTGGCGTTTTTCTGCCATTTGTTACTTTAATTTTAGGTGGAAAATCTAATATAGAGTCATTTAATTTTATTGATAATTCTCAATTTATTAAAACTTTAACATCTAATTTTGACGAGTACGAATTGATTATAATTTCGTTACTTATTTTTTTATCAGTTTTTATAATAAAAATCTTTTTTGTAATTTTTATTACTTGGTATAGAGAAAATTTCAAATGGTCATTATTTCACTTGTTATCAAAAAAAATTCTTGGAAGCCATATAATGAAAAATACTTCCTTTTTTTTTAAAAAAAATTCCTCAGAATATACGAGTCAAACATTACTCCAGTCTAACCAAGCTGTTGAAAGTATAAATTCGCTTATTTTTTTAATCAATGAAATTATTGTTTTTATTTCAATTTTTACATTGCTTGTTATTTTAGATTATCAAATTACTTTTTTTTCTGTTTCAATTTTTATAGTGTTATTTTTATTACCTTTTTTATTTTTTTCTAAAATCAAAATAAAAAAATGGGCATCTAATCAATTATTTCATGAGCACAATCAAATTAAAAATATTAATGAGAGCTTTGCAATGTTTAAATATATTAAAGTACATAATATTGAAAAGTTTTTTTTTGATAAATATGTAGGGAATAATTTTTTTTCTGCATATTATAAAAAATTAATTGCCTTTTTTCTTCAAGTGCCCAGACACTATCTTGAGCTTTTAACAATTATTTTAATTTCTTTGATCATTTTGTTTCACCATTACAATGAAAAATCATCTACAGAATATTTGCCAATTATTGCAATATTTATGTTGGCTGCATCCAGGATGGTACCATCGATAAATAAAATATTAGTTTCCATTCAAACTTTTATTGCAGGTATTCCAGCAATAAATTCTATTTCAAAAGAGATCAATAAAAAATCCATCAGATTAAAAAAAATTGATAAATTTGATAGTTTTAAAAATTTAAAATTAAAAAATATTTCATTTGCGTACGAAAAAAATAATTCTATTTTTAAAAAAATTAACCTTGAAATAAATTCGGGGGATAAAATTATAATTAAAGGTAGTTCCGGTGTAGGAAAAAGTACTTTAGTAGAGCTAATTCTTGGTTTAAGAAAAATTAATTCTGGAAGTTTTTACCTAAATGGAAAAAAAGTAAATAATTATAAAGTTCATGAACAATTAAAATTTAACTATCTTCCCCAATCTAGCTATATGGTAGATGGATCAATTAAGGACAATATTGTTTTAAATAACAATCAGTTAACAAAAGAGACTTTTTGGAAAATACTAAATATATGTAAATTAAATACGTTGATTTCAAAATTAAGAAAAAAAGAAAATACTTTAACCGGTGAAAATGGGGTTATTTTATCGGGTGGTCAGAAACAAAGAATTTGCATAGCAAGAGCTTTAGCAGACAACCCCTCCTTCTTAATACTCGATGAGTCAACCAATGCTATAGATATGTCTACAGAAAACTCCATATTGAAAGACCTAAATAAGTATTATAAGAAAATCACACTTATTATGGTAACTCATAGAAAAACTAATATAAAGTATTTTAACAAGATTATAGAAATGTCAAAAAATAAAATAAAACTTATTAATAGAAATGTTTAACAATAAAACAATTTTAGTTACAGGTGGCACAGGATCTTTCGGAAAAAGTTTTGTCAAGAAACTACTTGATAAATATAATTGTAAAAAGATCATAATTTTCTCTCGTGATGAGTTAAAACAATTTGAATTAAAAGAGTCCCTTTCAAATCATAAACGCGCAAAAACGTTAAGATTTTTTTTAGGAGATATAAGAGATAAAAGCAGAATAAGCACAGCTTTAATTAATGTCGATTATGTTTGTCATTGTGCAGCATTAAAACAAATCGAAGCAGCTGAATATAACTCACAAGAATGTGTAAAAACAAATATTTTTGGCACTCAAAACGTGATTGAAGCTGCAATCGATAATAACGTTAAAAAAGTAATAACATTATCTACAGATAAAGCCGTTGATCCTATTAATTTGTATGGCGCAACTAAACTTGCAGCAGATAAATTGACAATCTCTTCTAATTTAGTTTCAGTACATAAGGAGACGATATTTTCTGTAGTTAGATACGGTAATGTGATTAATTCTCGAGGATCTGTAATTCCATTTTTTAAATCTTTAATTGAGAAAAAAAATTCTTTTATACCTCTTACTCATCCAGAAATGACCAGATTTTTCATAAGTTTAGATCAAAGCGTTGATTTTGTAATTAAATCATTTTTGAGAATGAAAGGTGGTGAGGTTTTTATACCTAAATTACCTTCTATTAGAATAATTGATATAATTAAAGCTTTGAACCAAAAGATTAAAATAAAAATAATTGGAATTCGACCTGGAGAAAAAATACATGAAGTTTTATGTGCTCAAAATTCATCACATTTAATATTAAATTTTAACGATCACTTAGTCCTTAAACCTAGTATTAATCTCAATAAAAATTATAATATTAATGGTCTAAAAGAAAAGGGAAAATCTGTTGAAAAAGATTTTGTTTATTCATCTGACAATAATCAAAAATTTTTGACTATTTCTGAAATAAAAAAAATTATCTAATATTTAATGATTCCCTATAGTAAACAAAAAATAACAAACAAAGATATACACTCAGTAAATAAAGTTTTAAAATCAAATTTTATAACTCAAGGCAAAACAATAGAAATTTTTGAAAAAAAAATATGTAATTTTGTTAAAGCAAAATTTGGTGTTGCCAGTAATAGCGCTACAAGCTCATTACATATAGCGTGCTTAGCATTAGATCTAAAATCTAACGACATTTTATGGACTGTTGCGAATTCATTTGTTGCTTCAGCAAATTGTGCAAGGTATTGTGGAGCAACGGTTGACTTTGTAGATATTAATCCGAATACTTTTAATATTGATGTTGATCATTTAGAAAGAAAATTAAAAAAAACAAAAAAAAATAAATTACCAAAAATTTTAGTAGTAGTTCATTTTGCTGGAGAACCTGCTGAAATGAAAAAAATTTATAAGCTTAAACTCAAATATAAATTTAAAATAATTGAAGATGCCTCACACGCTTTAGGAGCAAAAATTAAAAATAATTTTATAGGATCGTGTAAGTACTCTGATTTAGCAGTTTTTAGCTTTCATCCAGTAAAACCAATTACAACAGCTGAGGGCGGGATAGCAACTACCAATAAAAAAGACTTATATGTTAAAATGCAAATGTTGCGAAACCATGGAATTACAAGAGATTTAAAGCTTTATAAAAATAAAATTAATCATCACTGGTATTACGAACAACAGTTATTAGGATTTAATTATAGAATGAATGATATTGAAGCTGCTTTAGGAATAAGCCAATTAAGCAATTTGATTAAATATAATAAACAAAGATCAAAAATAGTTAAATATTATAAAAAAATTTTAAAAAATCTACCAATTAAGTTTCAAAATTTAATTGGAGAAAATTCTTCTACTCATCATTTGTGTGTAATAAAAATAAATTTAAAAAAACTTAAGATTTCTTATAATAATTTTTTTGAAAAACTAAGAAAAAAAAATATTGGAATTAATCTTCATTATCTTCCAATTTATAGTCAACCTTATTATCAAAAATTGAAAAAATATCCAAAATTAAAAAATACAGAAGATTATTATCGTTCAGCGATTTCCATTCCAGTTTTTCCTGGTTTAAGTGAAAAAAAACTTCGTTATATCTGCGAAACTTTAAAAAATTTAATTTTATCACACTTATAGATGGCAGGTACTTTAATCCTTCACAATGAATGTGAAGTTCCAAATAATCAAGAAATAATTTTTTTTAATGAACTTATTAAGTCTCATTATTTTAAAAAAAAAAAAATTTTAAATAACTTTAAAATACTATCACCATATGGCCTGGAAGATGATATTTTAAAATATGATGTAAAATATTTAAGCAATATTTATGATAGATATATAATTAAGATTTCTCACGAATTAAATAAAATTCATGGCACAAAAAAATCAGAAAAGTATTGGAGTATTATCCTAGGAAAATGGCTTAGAGATTTTACCTATGCAACTTTTAATAGATATCAAACAATAAAAAAAGGTTTTAAAGAACACAAAATTGAGAAAATAATTCTAATCGAAGATAAAAAAAATTTTTTCCCCGTTATAGATGGCACCGCCATTAATTATTATTCAAATGATAAGCTTTTTGATGCAATTTTAATATCTAATATTTTTAAAAATCTAAACCAAAGTTATAACTATAAAATAAATTACTTAACGGATAAGTTTGTGGAAAAATATCACAAAACAAAATATTTTGAAAAAAAATCTTTTTTACATAATTTACTATCACAGTTTTTAAATACGTTCGACTTTTCAAAGGAAAGTGATTTTTTAGTAATAAGTTCTTACTTAAAATCAATTGAAGAAATAAAATTAAATTTCCATTTAAACAAAAAATTTCAATTTTTTTATTACCCAAAAATTAGCTATAAAATTCTTAAGATTAATAGACAATTGAGAGAAAAATTAAACTTTGAAGATAAATCACAAGATGAATTTGAAAAAGTATTAAATAAAATAATTCCAATTTACTTACCTCTAACAGTCCTTGAAAATTATCTTCAAATTAAAAATTTTGTTGAAAGCAAAATAAATTGGCCGAAAAATCCAAAAATAATTTTCTCATCAAACTCATTTGCTGACGGAGGGCCAGCACAATTTTGGATTGCAGAAAAAAGTGAGTATAAAAGTAAATATTTACTTGGTCAGCATGGAGCAGGCTATCTAGAATATTATGATAAAAATTTTAGAGCAGAGTTAAAGCCCGTAGATGGATTCATCTCTTGGGGAAATCATATATTCAGTGAAAAAATAAAGCCAACTTTTAATTTTACTTTGACGAATAAAAAAAAATTTAAAAAAAAAGATAAGCTATTATTTGTTTTTAAATCTTCTGGAAACAGAATTGTCCCGTATGACCGATTTGAATATGGCAGGATAATATTTAATCAATCTCAAAATTTAATCACCAACCTTAGAAACGATATAAAAAAAAAATTATTATTAAGATTACATTCAAGTTATAAAAAAGAAATTTACTTTGAATTTGATGAATTTTTGAAACAACATGATTATCTTGAAATTGACAAAAAAACAAATTTTAATAAATTGATAAGTCTTTCAAAATTAACAATTTATAATGATTATAGTACAGGTTTTGTTTATGGATTGAATATGAATCTACCATCCCTAATTTTTTTGCCTTTAGGTTTAAGGTTTATTCATGATGAAAATAAAAAAGACTTTATAAAATTAATTGAAAATAAAATGGTTTTTACATCAATTGATGAACTTAAAACTTATCTTAATCAAAATTGGGATAATATTGAGGAACTCTGGAATAGTAAAAGCAGTAAAGAAGCAAGGAGGCTTTTTATCGATAAATATTCATTACCAAAACCATCTGATAAAATACATAAACTTTCAGAATTTTTAAAGAAAATGATTTAATCATCTTGATTTCAATTACTTTGTTCAAATTTTGAACATATTACTTTACATTGATTATTTTATAATATAAGAATTTTTTTAATGAATATAAATTGGTCTCATCCAGATTTACTTCCGAAAAAACTTGTTTTTGTTGACGGAATTACAAGATCAGGAAAGTCAATGGCAGGACCAATTATTTCATCTTTTCGAGGAGCATATGCTTTTCAACACCAAGCTATATTAGATAACTTAATGCCTTTGTTAAAAAAAAAGTCTATTACTATTGATGCCGCAAAATCTCTTTTAGTATTTTATTTTAATCAAAATGTTTATAGCTTAAATATCTCAAGAGGTATTAATTTTAGACCGGGCGATCATAGTAGCGTTACAAAAGATAAAGATTATAAATCTTTTGTAAAAAATTTAAAAAAACCTGATGGCGACTATGTAATTAAAGAAATAAAAAAAAGAAATCACGCTCCTATTTATATGTCACATGATTTACTTTCAATGATAGATATTTTTGAAAAAATTAACTTAAATTATAAAATGGTTTACACTTATCGACATCCTATAGATAATATTTTTTCTTTAATACAAAGGTATCAAAGAGTTAAGGCAAAAAATAAACTTAAGTACAATTATAATAATCCAAGAATATATTCAATGATGATTAGAAAGAACAATATTTTGTTGCCATATTATACTTCAGGAAATGAAAATTTATTTTTAAAACTAAATCATTCTGAAAAATATACTTTTTATTTTCTTCATAGTTTAAAAAATTCAATAAACCAGTATAAAAAATTAAAAGATAAAAAGAAAATATTTTTATTATCTTACGATGATTTTGCCACAAATACAAAGCAGGAAGTAAAAAAATTATCCAAATTTTTATTATTAAAAGAATCTAATTTTACTGTAAGATCACTCAAAAATGAGAACTTACCAAGAAAACTTAATTCCAAATTAAGAACAAAAAAAATGAAAATTATAAAAAAATCCATAAATAAAAAAATGTTTGATGAAGTTGTCTTGTTATCTACAAAATATGATAATAAGGCATTATTTTAAATTTTTAAAATTGAAAATATGAATTGTAGGAATTGCAAAAAAAAAAATTTAAAGAAAATACTTGATATAGGGTCACAACCTATAAGCAGCTTGTTTTATAAATCAAAAAAATATAATCTCAAATCATACCCTCTAGATTTATTTAAATGTAATTCATGTGATCTAATCCAATTTTCCAAACTGGCACCTTTGGATGACATGTATGGCTCAACTTATGGCTATCGAACTTCTTTAAGTAAATACATGATAGATCATATGTTAAACAAATTTAAAAAATTAAATAAGAAAAAATTCGTAAAAAAAGGTTCAAGTGTTTTAGATATTGGATCGAATGATGGAACATTTCTTAATTTCTTTGCAAAAAAAAGTGGAGATATATCCCTTTTTGGAATGGATCCTTCCTCAAAAAAATTTAAAAATTTTTATAATAAAAAAATTAATTTAATTTCAGATTATTTCTCTAAAGAAAAATTAGATATTTATTTGAAAAAAATAAATTTTTCCAAAAAGTTTAATTTGATAACCTCATTCGCGATGTTTTACGATATTGAGGATCCAAACTCTTTTACAAAAGATATTTTCAAACTTTTGGATAAAAATGGTGTATGGGTATTAGAATTTTCTTATTTTCCTTTATTATTAAAAAATCTTACGTATGATCAAATTTGCCACGAACATGTAACGTACTATACATTAAGTACATTTAAAAAAATTGCTGAAAAAAATGGATTTAAAATTATAGATTTGTCGTTTAATGAGATTAACGGCGGGAGTATTGAAGTAATTTGTGCAAAAAAGCAAAGCAAACACAAACCAAATCTAAAACTGATAAGTAAAATTCTTGCTGATGAAAAAAAAATAAATGATCAAAGTTATCTTAACTTAAGTAAAAGAATAGAAAACGTTAAAAATTTTTTACAATTAATTTTATCTAAATCTAAAAAAGGCGATATTATTGGATATGGTGCGTCAACAAAAGGAAATATAGTTTTAAATCATTGTGGAATTACTGAAAAATATTTGAAATTTATTTGTGACGCAAATCCTTATAAATTTGGAAGATATACACCAGGCTCAAATATTAAAATAATATCTAAAGAGGAAATGAGAAGAAAAAAACCTAAATATTTGTTGGTTCTTATTTGGTCTTTTAGATCCGAAGTTATAAAGCAAGAAATTAATTTTATTAAAAAAGGTGGAAAGTTAATTTTTCATCTTCCAATGTTGCACATAATAGACAAAACGAATTTCAAGAAATTTTTGAATAAAGATTTTTCAGATTTTTCATATAATTATTAAGATTAAGACAAATGAAATTATCAATATGTATTCCGACATATAATAGATTTGAACTTTTGGATAATTGTTTAAATTCAATTTTCATTTCAAAAAAAAAATTTTCAAAACTTAATTTTGAAGTATGTATCTCAGATAATAGCAATAATCTAAAAAGTAAAAAAATAATTAGCAAATATAAAAAAAAAATTAACCTGAAATATTCAAAAAATAAAAAAAACATTGGCTATATTAAAAACTATATAAAAGTGGTTAGGATGGCAAAAAGTGAATTTGTATGGGTCATTGGAGACGATGAAATTTTAAAGCCAAATTGCTTTAAGATTTTGAGTAAAAATTTTAATAAGAATGATGATATAGATTTTATGTATGTTAATAGTAACTTTTTACAAAGTGAATATTTTTCAAAATTTAAAAAACCATTCAATAGTTTTAATTTACCAAATAAAATGGAAATATTTTCAAATATCAAGAAAAACAAAAAAGTTATGTTTTTTGAATTGATTAATTATAAAGTTTCTTGGGATTTTTTGTTAGGTATATTTCAATGTATTTATAAAAGAGAAATGTTTTTAAAAAATTTAAAATTTATAAATAAAAAGCAAATGTTTAAACCTGGTGATTGGTCCACATTTGAAAACACGACTTTTTATTGCGAAACTTACGCACTTGCATTTAAAAATTCAAAATCCTTAATAGAAAGCAAACCCATCATAGTTTCAACCTATGGTCATAAAAGCTGGCAAAATTTGTGGGATTTTATCAAAATTGTAAGAATTCCTGAATTATTAGATATGTATAGAAAAAGAGGATTGAACATAATTGACTATATAATTATGAAAAATTTTGCCTTAAAAGATTTTTTTCCCAGTTTTAAAAATATATTATTAAATGGAAAAAAAGGCGGATTACATTATATAAATTTTTATAGGCACATAATTATTAATTTAATTTATCCAAGTATTTATATAAATTTAATTAAAAAAATTATTTTAAAAACTTTTAGATATGAAAAAAAATAGAATTAGGCTTTTTAAGCCAGCCTTAAGCAATGAAGAAATTCTTGAAATAAAAAAAGTCTTTTCTAGATCTTGGGTTGGTTTCGGACCAAAAGTAAAATATTTTGAGAGTATGTGGCAGAATTACTTCAAAGTAAAGTATGCAGTTGGGGTTAATTCTTGTACAGCAGCTTTACATACAGCTTTAGCTGTAAATAAATTTAAAAAGGGTAAAAAAGTTCTTGTACCTGCAATATCATTTAGTGCATCAGCTGCAGTTGTAGTTTACTGCGGATTAACGCCTGTTTTTGTGGACATAAATAAAGATGACTTAAATATGAATTTTGAAGATTTAAAAAATAAATTTTCCAAGGATTGTGTTGCAGTGATACCTGTACATTTTGGAGGCCATCCATGCAAAATGGAAAAAATTGTTCCTTGGGCAAAAAAGAATAAACTTATAGTTATTGAGGATTGTGCTGAAACTTGTGGTGGAGATTATAAGGGAAAAAAACTTGGGACGTGGGGAGATTATGGCTGTTTCAGTTTCGAGGAAAAAAAAATTATGACTACCGGAGATGGAGGAATGATTGTCACAAATAATGTTAAAAGAGCAAAAAATTTGAGATCATTTAGTTTTCATGGATGGGATAAAGATCCACTCCTTAGACATAAAAAAAGTTTATCAAAGTCTAAAAAAATTATAAATCATTGGGATTATGACATAAAGGAGCTAGGCTACAAATATAATATGAATGATTTAATGGCATCAATTGGAATTAGTCAGTTTAGAAAGATAAATTGGTTAAATAATTCTAGAACACAATTGATAAAGATATATTTACATCAGTTGAAAAAATGTAAAAATTTAAAGTTTACCTTTCCTTATAATCTTAAAAATGCTTCATATTGGATGTTATCGATTAGGTGTAAGAAAAGAGATGCATTGATAAAATATTTAAGAAAAAAAGGTATAGCAAGTAGTGTTCATTTAAAACCTTTACCGCTATTAACCGTTTATAAAAAATATAAATCAAAAATTCCTAATGCCTTAAGAATTTGGAAGGAACTCGTATCTCTACCTTTATTTCCAGAATTAAAAAAAACAGAGGTAAAGTATGTAACCGATGTAGTAAAAAATTTTGATAACAATTTTGGCAAATATTAAATGATGAAAGTAGTAATATTATGCGGTGGTGTTGGTCAAAGAATATCAGCTGAAACAAAAAACAAACCCAAGCCATTAATTAAAATTGGAAAAATTTCAATAATTGAACATATTATGAATATTTATATTAAAAATGGATTTAACAATTTTTATTTATTATTAGGTTATAAAGGTTCAAAATTAAAAAATTATCTTAAAAAAAAGAAAAAATATAATATAAATTTTATCGATACAGGTTTAAAAACAGGGACAGCAGGTAGAATTAAAAAGATAAAAAAATATATTAAAAAGAATGAAAATTTTCACCTTACTTATGGGGATGGATTAACTGATCAAAATATAAAAAGCTTGTTAAAATTTCACAATAAATTTAATAAAATAATAACTATGACAATTGTAAGACCACCAGCTAGATGGGGTGAGGTAAAAATAAAAAAATCTTTAATTACAACCTATAAAGAAAAAAGAGCTGCAGAGAGTGGATGGATTAATGGAGGTTTTATGATAGTTAATCAAAAAATTTTTAAATTTTTAAAAGGAAGCTCATCTGAAATGCTTGAAGGAAAATCAATGGAAAAACTCTCAAAACATAAGAATTTAGCCGGGTATAAACATAAAGGTTTTTGGCAGTGTATGGATACCTTAAAGGAAAAAGAATATCTTAAGTCATTGTTAAAAAAAGGTATTGCACCGTGGATAAATTAAATAATTTTTATAAAAATAAGAAAGTTTTCATAACTGGGCATACAGGTTTCAAAGGATCATGGTTAACTGAAACATTAATAAATTTTGGAGCTAAAGTTAAAGGGTACTCACTCAAAGATAGCAAAATATCTTTTTATAAAAGTTTTGTAAATTTTAAAAAAGTGGAAAATTCATTTGGAGATGTTTCTAATTATAACAAATTAAAAAAAGAAATTGAAAAATTTAGACCAAGTATAATATACCATTTAGCAGCTCAGCCTTTAGTAATTGATAGTTATAAAGAACCTCACAAAACACTTAAATCAAATACTACTGGCGTCATTAATTTGTTAGATGTTGTACATAAATCTAGATTTGTAAAAAGTTTAGTAATTGTTACAACTGATAAGTGTTATAAAATTAAGAAAAAAATTAAATTTTATAAAGAAGATAATGAACTTGGTGGTTACGATCCTTATAGCGCGTCAAAAGCTGCGGCAGAAATAATTTTTTTTCCTTACATAGATTTACTTGCTAAAAAAGGTATATGGGCTGCAACCGCTAGAGCAGGAAATGTTATTGGCGGTGGTGATTTTTCAGAAAATAGAATTATTCCTGATTGTTATAGAGCTATAAAAAAAAATTTTTTAATTTTAAGAAATCCAGATGCAGTGAGACCATGGCAACATATTTTAGATGTAATTAATGGATATTTACTTCTAGGAATGAATTTATATAAATTTAAAAAAAAATTTTGCGGAGCATGGAACTTTGGACCAGATCAAAAAAATAAATCAGTCAAAAATTTAGTTGATGAATTTAATAAAAATTTAAGTAAAAAAATATTAATTAAGGTTTTAAAAAAAAAAAATAAAGCTTTTAAAGAGTCAAACTATCTTCAACTTAATAGCAAAAAAGCTAGAAAATTTTTAAAATGGAAAACATATTTAAATTTCAGCAAAGGTTTAAGTATGACGGCATCTTGGTATGAGGAATATCAAGTTAATAATCTTTCAAAAAAAATCACTTCAAAACAAATTAAAACTTTTTTTAAAATTAAATGAAAAACAAGGTTTCAGTTTTAATGACCGTATATAATACCGAAAAATATTTAAGCAGGGCTATTAAATCGATAACAAATCAGACATATCAAAATTTTGAACTTATTATTGTTGATGATGCATCCACTGACAGTTCCAGAAAAATTTTAAAAAAAATTAGAAACAAAAAAATTAGTAAATATTTTTTTAAAAAAAGAATGGGAAGAACGAAAGCATTAAATTTTGCATTAAAACAAAGTTCCGGAGATTTTATTGCAATACTTGACTCAGATGATTTTTCCAATAAAGAGAGACTTAAAGAAAGTTTAAATTTTTTCAAAAAAGATGCCGAATTAATGTTAATTAGTTCTAGAACAAAAATTATTAATGAAGAGGGAAAAAAATTATTTATTTACCCAAGTAAAAATGAAGCAAAAAATTATAAGAATATAATTCATTATAAAAATATTTTTCCATTTTCAACAACTCTATTCAAGAAAAAAATTTTAAACAATATTGGAATTTTTTCAAAAGAAATGAACTATGCTATAGATTACGAATTTATTCTTAGAGTTAAAAAAAGATATAAAATTTTTATAACTCCAAAAATTTTGGGAAAAAACACTCTTAGAAAAGATAGTCTTACAGCAAAAGATAACTTGGCTATTGGAAGAATTGTTGACTTGATCAAAATACTTAATTTCTCCAGAAAAAATTTTAATTTATCATTTAAACTTAAAAATAAAATCTTTATAAGATTATTATTTGTATATTTAAAGTTCATAGGGTGCATATTAAGTTTAAAATATT
Organism: uncultured Pelagibacteraceae bacterium; assembly: GCA_902572345.1. Lineage (GTDB taxonomy): Bacteria > Pseudomonadota > Alphaproteobacteria > Pelagibacterales > Pelagibacteraceae > Pelagilacustribacter. Next base: position 21,586 of record CACGEW010000001.1, read on the forward strand.
AAAAAAAAATTATAAGGGCGTGTAGTTCAGTGGTAGAACGCTACGTTGACATCGTAGAGGTCATAAGTTCAATTCTTATCACGCCCACCATTTTCCATATAATACGCTAATTTTAGGCTATTTACATAGTATTTCAAAAATACTATAAGATTTTGCCTGGTAATTATTGCGAAGGGGCCACACCCGATCCCATTCCGAACTCGGAAGTTAAGTCCTTCAGCGCCGATGGTACTTTATCTTAAGGTATGGAAGAGTAGGACATTGCCAGGCTTAAAATTATGAAAATAGCTAGTTCTTTAAAATCCCTTAAAAAAAGAGACCTTAATTCCAAACTGGTTAAGCGTAGAGGCAAGCTATACGTAATCAATAAAAAAAATCCTAAGTTTAAAGCTCGCCAAGGTTAAGGATGAGCAATAATGATTTCAAAAAAACTTACAATGGTTTCACAAAGTTTGTACTATGGGGAACGATCGCAGTTATTGCAATATTAGTGATATTGGCAATTACATTACTTTAAAATCAAAAACAATTAATAATGATAGTCGGTTCAATTAAAGAAAATACAACATTAGAAAAAAGAGTTTCATTAACCCCTGAGTCAGCGAAAAACATAATTGGGCTTGGGTTAAAAGTGTGTGTTGAAAAAGGATATGCACTTCATCTTGGAATTAATGATAGTGAATATAAAGAAATAGGAGTTGAGATAAAACTATCATCGAAAGAAGTATTAAACTCAAGCGACCTAATTACTAAAGTTAATTGTCCCTCAGAAGATGAAATTGAAATCTTAAAAAATAACACAATTTTAATTGGTATGCTCAATCCATCAAAAAATAAAAACCAAATTGACAAAATGATTGATAAAAAGATTAAGCCTTTTTCTTTAGAATTATTACCTAGAATAACAAGAGCTCAATCAATGGATGTTTTATCTTCTCAATCTAATTTAGCTGGATATAGAGCAGTAGTTGATTGTGTTGCAGAATTTGAAAAAGCTGTACCTATGATGATGACCGCCGCAGGTACAGTGCCAGCAGCCAAAGTTTTAATAATTGGAGCAGGTGTAGCAGGTTTACAAGCCATAGCAACCGCCAAAAGGTTAGGTGCTATTGTATCTGCAACAGATGTAAGAGCTGCATCTAAAGAGCAAGTAGAAAGCTTAGGTGGAAAATTTTTAATGGTTGAACAAAATGAAGATATGGAAACTGCTGGTGGTTACGCAAAAGAAGCATCAGATGAATATAAAAAAAAACAGGCAGAAATGATGAAAGAAGCACTAAAAAAAAATGATATAGTAATATGCACCGCATTAATTCCTGGAAAACCTGCTCCAAGAATTTTAACAGAGAATTTAGTAAAACTTATGAAACCCGGGTCTATTGTTTATGATTTAGCAGCAGAACAAGGAGGAAACTCTGCATTTTCAGAAGCAGGCAAGGTTAATTCAGTTGACGGTATAAAAATAATAGGTGTCAAAAGTTTGATGAATAGCTTACCACTTACCGCTTCAAGCTTATATGCTAAAAACTTATTTAGTTTCATTCGTAATTTGTATAGTAAAGAGAGGAAAGAATTTAATATTAATTTAGAGGACGAAATAATAGATAAATCATTAATTAAAAGAGTTTAATCATGGAAATAGATCCTTTTATATTTAGATTAAGTATTTTTATTTTATCAATTTTTATTGGTTACTACGTTGTATGGAGCGTCACTCCTTCTCTTCATACTCCATTAATGTCAGTTACTAATGCAATCTCATCAGTCATTATTGTAGGTGCTATTATAGCAGCTTTAGCAGGAACTTCTGAGAGCATTTTTAATACATCGAGTATCTTTGGATTTATGGCCATTATTTTAGCAGCAATAAATATTTTTGGAGGATTCTTAGTGACTCAAAGAATGCTTCAAATGTACAAAAAAAAGAAGCACAAAAAGAAATGATCTCAGCTAATTTAGCAGCAATTTTTTATTTAGTATCAGGAATATTATTTATTCTAGCGCTTAGAGGATTATCATCACCAGATACATCTAGACAAGGAAACTACTTCGGAATTGCTGGAATGATAATCGCAATCGTAGTTACTTTCCTTTCAGTTGGAAATTTCTCAACATCACTAGTTTATGTTATAATATTTTTAGTAATCGGTGGAGTGATCGGCGCTTTTATAGCTTTTAAAATTCCGATGACTGCTATGCCAGAATTAGTTGCTGGTTTTCACAGTTTAGTAGGTTTAGCGGCAGTTTTTGTCGCAATTGCAGCTTTTTTAAATCCTTCAGCTTTTAATTTAGGAAATGTCGGTAATATAAAATTAGCGAGCCTTATTGAGATGTCTATTGGAGCGGCAGTAGGAGCTATAACTTTTTCAGGTTCTATAATAGCTTTTTTAAAATTAAGAGGAATAATGTCTGGTGCGCCTATTACATTTAGTGGTCAGCATATTTTAAATTTGTTACTTGGAATAGGTATTTTTGTTTTAATTTTTTATCTATGTAAAACTCAGTCTACAAATATTTTTTGGACTGTAATTATAATCTCATTTCTTGTCGGAGTTTTATTAATTATTCCTATAGGAGGAGCAGATATGCCTGTAGTAATTTCAATGCTTAATTCCTACTCTGGGTGGGCTGCAGCCGGAATAGGTTTTACATTAGAAAATACTGCTTTGATTATTACAGGTGCGCTTGTCGGATCCTCAGGAGCAATACTTTCATATATAATGTGTAAAGCCATGAACAGATCTTTTGTAAGTGTAATTCTAGGTGGTTTTGGAGCTGACAATTCTAATGATGATAAAAAAGAAAAGAAAGATCAAAAGCCAGTTAAAAGTGGTAACGCAGAGGATGCAGCTTTTTTAATGAAAAATGCCTCATCTGTGATTATAGTTCCAGGGTACGGTATGGCCGTAGCCCAAGCTCAACATGCTCTTCGAGAGATGGTAGATAAATTAAAAAAAAATGACATTAAAGTTACTTACGCTATACACCCTGTAGCTGGAAGAATGCCTGGTCATATGAATGTTTTATTAGCTGAAGCAAATGTTCCTTATGATGAAGTTTTTGAGTTAGAAGATATAAATAACGATTTTGCTAATTCTGATGTTGCATTTGTAATTGGAGCAAATGACGTAACAAATCCTGTAGCAAAAACAGATCCAAAAAGTCCAATATTTGGAATGCCTGTGCTTGATGTTGAAAAATGTAAATCTGTTCTATTTGTTAAAAGAAGTTTGTCGCCAGGGTATGCTGGTATTGATAACGAACTCTTTTATAAAGATAATACTTTAATGTTATTTGCAGATGCAAAAAAGATGACAGAAGACATTGTTAAAAATTTAGACTAATGAAAACAAAAATCTTTTGTGACATTGCTGACTATAAGACAATTAAATTTTTTAATAATAAATCTGTAGTTGATGGCTTTACGACTAATCCAAGTTTAATGCGTTTAGCTGGAGCCAAAAATTATAAACAGTATTCCCTTAAAATTTTGAAGATTTGCAAAAAAAAACCCATTTCTTTTGAAGTATTTGCAGATAATTTTAAAGACATGCTCAACCAAGCTTACGAAATTAATTCTTGGGGTAAAAATGTTTATGTGAAAATTCCAGTTGTAAATTCTAAAGGAGTTTTTACAGGACCAGTAATAAAAGAATTAAGCGATAAAGGAATTAAACTCAACATAACTGCAGTTTACACATTTGAACAAACTGCAAAGATTTTTAAAAAATTAAATAAAAAAACAAAATCGATAATTTCAATATTTGCAGGCAGAATGGCTGATAAAGGCAAAGACCCTCTGCCAATATTTAAAAAAAGCATCTCTTTGACTAAGAAAAATAAAAATATTGAAATTCTCTGGGCTAGTACGAGAGAAGCTTACAATTTTATTCAAGCAAAACAATTAAATTGCAATATAATTACTATGCCACCAAAAGTAATAAATCAAATTACAGGATTTGGTAAAAGTTTCAAATCTATGACGCTAGACACTGTTAAAGGATTTCTTACCGATAGTAAAAAATCAAGATTTAGTCTTTAAGAAGCCTTGGCTCTTGATTGCCTTTTTCTTTCATGAGGATCTAGTATTAACTTTCTTAATCTACAAGATTTTGGTGTTATCTCTAAAGCTTCATCTGTATTAAGCATACTTAGTTGTTCGGCTATAGCCATCTTTCTTACAGGTGTTAAAACTACATTTTCATCAGTTCCTTGTGTTCTCATGTTTGTAAGTTTTTTCCCTTTTAAAACATTAATTTCTAAGTCACCACTTTTTGAAGAAAGGCCTACAATCATCCCCTCGTAGACTGGATCATTATGTGTCACAAACATTTCACCTCGAGCTTGTAAATTGAAAATAGCAAAGGCGACTGCTTTACCATTTTCCATGGAAATTAAAGCACCGTTTCTTCTTCCTTCCATATCTCCGGTATATTCTCCATAAGAGTGAAAGATTCTATTTATTACACCAGTACCTTTTGTTAATGTTAAAAATCTACTTGTGTAACCCATCAATCCTCTAGTTGGTGCATGAAAAATTAATCTTTTTTTATTTTTTCCAGTATCCTTAAGATCAATTAATTTACCTTTTCTTCTATTCATGGAATCTATAATTCTTGATGAAAATTCTTCATCTAAATCCATTGTTATTTCTTCGATTGGCTCCATTTTATTACCTTTATCATCTTTTCTAATTAAAACTTTTGGTGGACTTACGGTCATTTCAAAACCCTCTCTTCGCATCTGAGTTAGAAGAATTTCTAACATTAACTCACCTCTACCACTTATAACGAAAGCATCTTTATTTTCATTTTCTTCAAAGTTTATCCCAACATTATTCTCAGCCTCCAAAATTAATCGATCTCTTATTTGAGTACTTGTTAATTTTTTTCCTTCCGTCCCTGCTAAAGGAGAACTATTTACGGTAATTGTAATTGACATGGTAGGAGGGTCAATAGGGGTTGCATTAATCGGATCTTTTATTTCTAAATCACAAATTGTATCAGCAACATTAGCTTTTTCTAGACCTGCAATAATTACTATATCTCCAGCCTCACCTTGCTCGATAGGAACTTTTTTTGTTCCTTCATATCTAAATATCTTTGTTAGTCTTCCCTCATCAACTTTTTTTCCACTTAGATCTATTGCTTTAATTTGTTGATTTGCTTTTGCAGTTCCTTGAGCAATTCTTCCTACTAAGCTTCTTCCTAAAAAACTGTCGGCATAAAGGAGTGTAGAAAGCATAGCGAATGGTTTTGTTTTATCAAAAGTAGATGGTTTAACATGATCAATTATTAAATTTAACAAGGGTTGCAAATTATCTCTTGGACCATCTATCTCTTTAGATGCCCAGCCAGATCTTCCGCTTGCGTATAATACTGGGAAGTCTAATTGATCTTCATTAGCATCAAGACTTACAAATAAGTCAAAGGTTTCATCTAATACTTCATTTGCTCTTTGATCCTGCTTGTCAAGTTTATTAATTACTACAATTGGTTTTAAACCTTGTTTCAAAGCTTTGGATAATACAAATTTCGTTTGTGGCATTACTCCCTCTGCTGAATCAATTAGCAATAAAGCTCCATCAGCCATATGTAACACTCTCTCAACTTCTGCTGCAAAGTCCCTGTGACCTGGAGTATCAATAATATTAATTCTTGAGTCTTTCCAATTTATCGATGTAGGTTTTGCAAGAATTGTAATTCCTCTCTCTTTTTCTAATTCACCCGAGTCCATCACTCGCTCTTCAATATTTTCATTTTCCCTAAAAGTTCCACTTTGTTTCATCAAGTTATCAATTAAAGTGGTTTTGCCATGATCAACGTGAGCTATTATAGTTATGTTTCTAATTGTATTTGTCATTTTGGTTGCGGGGGTAGGATTTGAACCTACGACCTTCAGGTTATGAGCCTGACGAGCTACCAGACTGCTCCACCCCGCGATAAATTACTTTTTTTTAATATTAATAGCTTGAAGTTTGTCTTTTTCTTCTTTTATGTCGTAAATTATTTTCTGTTCCTCTTTTAACACTCTTAACTTTGAATTTTCTAATGCTGATACATGAAGAAAAATGTCTTTTTGTGTTTCATCATCAGTAATAAACCCATAACCTTTTTTGGCGTTAAACCATTTTACTTTACCCGATGGCATTGTTATTCCTCTCATTTAAATAAATTTAGTACCTGTTTTTTAATTTTTGGAGTTTTTTAATTCTTTTAAGATTTTCCGTTTGTACTCTTTTTTTCTTTTCAGATGGTTTTTCGTAAGTGCTTTTCATTTTCATAACTTTAAAAAAACCCTCTTTTTGAAGCTTTCTTTTAAGAACTCTTATTGCTTGTTCAATATTATTATCTTTAACGTCTATTTTAATAAAAACCTCCAGTTAATTTTCATGGTAGTTATCACTTGAAAATCTGTTTGTCTATAGAGAAGCAGCTTGGGCTTTTTTTTCCTCTCTTATTTTAGCCTTTTTCTCTCTCTCTACTCGTCTTTTTGCTTTATCTAGAGCTTTTTGAAAAGTTTCTTGTGTGCAAAGGGCTAAAATTACTGGATCTCTTGGTTTTAAATTTGAAAAGTTCCAATAGCTTCTTTTTCGTATTAAAGAAACGGTCCCTTTTGTGCTACCTACTAGTTTTGAAATTTGTCCATCAGTTAGTTCAGAAGCATTTTTACACAACCATAAAATAGCATCAGGTCTATCTTGTCTTTTTGACAAAGGAGTATATTTTGGTTTTTTCCTCTCTTTAATTTCAACTTCTTCGATTTTTTTTAATAAACTTAGCTTTTTATTAGGGTTGCTTGAACAAGTCTCAATTTCTTCTCTAGATAATTGTCCTGCTAAAATAGGATTATAGGCCTTGATACCCTTTGCAACATCTCCATCAGCAATTCCTTTTATTTCTAATTCGTGTAAATTGCAAAATTCTGCAATTTGTTTAAATGTTAATGTAGTATTTTCAACTAGCCAAACAGCTGTTGCTTTCGGCATGAATGGTGTTTCTGTCATAAATTATTTTTTTGATCTGAGGTTGCTAAATTTTTTATTATACTTACTAACTCTTCCTTTATCTAAAATTTTTTGTGTACCACCTGTCCATGCGTAGTGAGATTTTGGATCAATATCTAATTTTAAAACGTCATTTTCTTTACCCCAAGTTGATCTAGTCTCAAACTCTGTTCCATCTGTCATCACAACTTTTATTTTGTGATAGTTTGGGTGTATGTTTTTTTTCATGAACGGAGTTTTATATGAATTATAGTTTTTACTCAATATCTTTTTTATTTATAAGATCCTGCAATTCACCGTGAATATGGGAATTAGTGGCTAAAATATTCTTTTTTAGAGGCAAGTTTTTATCTTCCTCAAAAAAATCAACAAATCCACCAGCTTCTTTTATAATAATTATTCCAGCGGCTACATCCCAATAATTAAGTTCTCTCTGCCAGTAACCGTCAAATCTACCAGAAGCAACATAAGCCATATCTAAAGCAGCACTTCCAAATTTTCTAACATTAGAAACATTATTTGAAACGTTTACATACTCTGAGAATATTTTATTTTTAATTTTACTAGCCCCTTTTGGACCTCCAGTTACCAGCAATGCATCTTTTAATTTTTTTTTTTTAGAAACTCTAATTCTAGAGTTATTCAAATATGCTCCGTTACCTTTTTCAGCAATAAACATTTCATTCATTATAGGGTTAAATATTACTCCGCAAATAATTTCTCCTTTTTCCTCATAACCAACTGAAATTGCAAATTGAGGTATTCCATTTAAAAAATTCATCGTTCCATCTATAGGATCGATCACCCACTTATTCTCAGTATTTGATTTATTAATTATCCCTGTCTCCTCAGTTATTATTCCATAATCAGGATGTGCTTTTTGAAGTTCTTCAACTAATATTTTTTCAGTTCTTTTATCTGCTGAGCTTACAAAATCGCCAGGACCTTTTGTCGAAACTTGAAGATTTTCAATTTCACCGAAATCTCTGATCAAAAATCTAGATGCCTTCGTACACGCTCTTATGATTAAATTAATTTGAGGAGAATTTAATCTCATCAATTTACTCTTTTTACATATTCTAAAGTTCGCGTATCTATTAAAATTTTTTCACCACTTTCAATAAAAGGAGGAACATTTATCTTTATACCACTATCAAGTATTGCCGGTTTATAAGAAGAGGAAGCTGTTTGATTTTTTATTGCAGCATCAGTTGTTTCAATTGTGCACTCAATATTATTTGGCAACTCCATGGATATTGGTTTTTCCTCCATAAATGAAATAGTAACTTCTAAATTTTCTTGTAACAGTTTATATTGTTCTCCAGTAATAGATTTTGGTATTTCTACTTGTTCAAAAGTTTCGTTATCCATAAAATGACAGCTTTCACCATCTATGTATAAAAAATTAAATTTTTTTTCATCAACTTCCGCTTTTTCTACAGTTTCACTTGATCTAAATCTCTCGTTGAGTTTTGTTCCCTTGAGAACACTTTTTAATTCCACCTGATTATAAGCTCCACCTTTACCAGGTTTAACATGTTGAGTTTTAAGAACATTCCAATAGTCGTTCTTATGCTCTATTATCATTCCAGGTTTTATTTCGTTAGCAGTTATTTTCATTTAAATTCTCTAATCGCTTGTTCAGGTTTTAATTTCGGGTTATCCCAAATAAAACTTGATAATGCAATATATTTTGCACCACTGTTCATCAATTTTTTGTAATTAATGTTATTAATACCACCAATAACAACAATTGGTTTTTTTATATTTTTTTTTGCCCATTTTAAAATATTTAAGTTAGCTTTTTTAGCAGTTGGTTTAAGTCTTGATTTAAAAAATGATCCAAAAGCTATATAATCTGCTTTATTCTCAATAGCATCTTTTGCGAGGATTTTAGAATTATGACATGTGATCCCGAAAATCTTCCCTTTGAGTTTTTTTCTGGCAAATTTAAAAGACCCATCGAGTTGGCCCATATGGCAGCCATCAGCTTTAATTTTTGAAGTTAAATTAAAATAATCGTTTATAACAAACTTTACTTTATATTTATCTGTAATTTTTTTTATTTTTTTGGAGATATTAAGAAGTTTTTTTTGATTTAAATTTTTTAACCTTAATTGAAAAAATTTCACATTTTTAAATGACAATACTTTATCTAAACTAACGTAGAAATTCTGGTCAATTTTATTAGGTGAAATTAAGTATACTAATTTCTTCAAAGGTATTATGCCGCGAATTCTTTTTCTAATTCTTCTGACCACTCCCCTTTAGACGAGAGACCATTCATTTTAGCTCTATGGTTAAAAGCTTTTTGAATATTTTCTAAATTTTCCTGATTTTTTCCAAATTCTTTTAAGGCGCTAGCTTGAAGACCTCTTCCATAAGAGAAAGTAATTAAAAAATTACTATCATTTATTTTGTTTATTTCATTTAAGTTTTTACTTGATTCTATTTCTGATTGTCCACCAGATAGGAATGCTATACCAGGCACTTCACCTGGTACATTTTTTTTTAAACAGTCTAAAGTTTTTTTTGCAATTTCTTCAGCGTTAGATTTATCTTTGCACTCAGAGCCAGGTATGACCATGTTTGGTTTAAGAACTGTGCCTTTTAAATCAACTTTATGTATCTCAAGTTCGCTATAGCATTCGTTAAGCACATCCGTTGTGACCTGATAGCATTTATCAATATTATGTGGACCATCCATTAATACTTCTGGTTCAACTATTGGTACCATTTTAGCTTCTTGAACTAAAGCAGCATATCTTGCTAATGCGTGGGCATTAGACTTAATAGATTGGGCAGATGGAAATTTATCTGAAATTTTATAAACGGCTCTCCATTTCGTAAATCTAGCACCTAAATCATAATACTCTTTTAGTCTTTCACGTAAACCATCTAAGCCTTCCGTTACAGTTTCATCGGTAGATCCAGAAAGAGGTTTAGCACCTTTATCAACTTTTATTCCTGGTACAGCTCCATGTTTAGAAATTAATTCTGGAATTGACGGACCCAAAGTAGTTTTTTGTCTTATTGTTTCATCAAATAAAATTACTCCTCCAATATAATCTTTCATTGCGCTTGAATTAAAAAGAGTTTGTCTAAAGTTCAGTCTATTTTTCTCAATGTTTTCAACATTTATACTTTTAAATCTCTTAGCTATTGTTCCAGTACTTTCATCTGCAGCAAGAATACCTTTACCTTTAGCGCACATTTTTTTAGCAATTTCATTTAATGTCATAGCGATTATTTATTTTAAAACACTTATACCAGGCAAGTCTTTTCCTTCTAAGTACTCTAAAAATGCACCTCCTGCTGTTGATAAGTGAGAGAAAGTAAGTTTGTTACTACCTTTATTAATTGCTGCCAGAGTATCTCCACCTCCAAGCACAGATATTAAAGACCTTTCTAAAGTATTCTTAGAAATACTTTCTGCTATAGACATAGTTCCTTTAGAAAAGTTGTCATTTTCAAAATATCCAGCTGGTCCATTCCACATAACAGTATTTGACTCATTTATCTTTTTTTGAATTTTTTTGATTGTATTTAAGCCAATATCTAAAATTATTTCATTTTCTTTAATCTTATCAAGATTTTTATTTTTACCAGTTCCCTCAAAGTCTGTTCCCACCATGCAATCTACAGGTATTAATATTTCACAATTATGCTCCTCTGCTTTTTTATAAATATTTTCTATTATTTCTTTTGTATTTTTTTCGATTAAAGATTTACCAACTTCAAAATTCTTATGAACGAGGAAATTATTAGCCATTGCCCCAACAATTACTATATTATTTACTTTTTTTAAAAGATTGGTAATAACATTAATCTTTGTAGAAATTTTAGATCCTCCGATAATGCAAGTGACCGGTTCTTTTTTATTTTTTACAACAAGATTTATTGACGATATTTCTTTTTTTAATAACGGTCCAGCATAACATTTTTTTACAAATTTTGTTATACCGTGCACAGAAGCTTGTTTTCTATGAGAACATGAAAATGCATCATTAATATAAATATCGCCAAGTTCACCTAATTTTTTTGAAAAATCTAGTTCATCTTCGGTTTCTTCTTTAAAAAATCTTATATTCTCAATTAATATAACCTCACCACCTTTTAGGTGTGAAAATTTTTCTTTAGTTTCACCATCAAAAGTTCCTCTAAAAAAATAAACATTGGTTTTAAGCACATCTTTGAGATATTTATAGATAGGTATTAAAGATAGGTCCTGAACATTAATTCCTTTTGGTCGACCTAAATGACTAATAATTATAATTTTTGCTTTTTTTTCAATTAGCCTATTTATAAAAGGCAAGCATAAGGTTATTCTAGTATCATCTCTTATAACCTTATCTTTTATAGGAACATTTAAATCTAATCTAAGAATTATCTTTTGATCTTTTATTTCTAAATCGTCAGGAAAGAAATTTATTTCACCCATCGACTTCTGTTACTCTCTCAATTTTTTTTGAATAAAATTTGTTATATCGTCCTCTGATAATTTAAAATGTTTGTAAACTTCTTTATAAGGAGCACTTTCACCAAATTTATCTATACCTAAATTGGCGCCTTTATCTTTAATATATTTTTGCCAAGACATTACACTTCCAGCTTCTATTGTGATGATTAATGAGTTTTCTTCTAAAATATCTTTTCGGTAATCTTCAGGCTGTTTATCAAAAAGTTCCATACATGGCATCGAAACTACTTTTGAGTGAATTTTATTTTCTCTTAGTTTATCTTGAACTTTTAAGGCAAGCTCTACCTCCGTACCTGAAGCAACCAATGTTACATTACTATCATGCGAAGTTAAATTAATTACATAAGCTCCTTTTTCACATTTGTTTTCTTTTGAATTTTTTGGGTTTATGTAAGGAACTTTTTGTCTAGATAACGCAATCGCACTTGGCGTATTTTTGCTTTTTAAAGCTATTTCCCAACATTCAAAAGTTTCATTTATATCCGCAGGTCTAAATACATTTAAATTTGGTATAGCTCTTAGTCCAGCTAGTTGTTCAATTGGTTGGTGCGTAGGTCCGTCTTCACCAAGACCAATCGAGTCATGTGAAAAAACATAAACAACTTTTAGACCCATCAAGGCAGAAAGTCTTATGGAAGGTTTACAATAATCAGAAAAAATTAAAAAAGTTCCTCCATAAGGAATTATTCCCCCATAAAGCGCTAAACCGTTCATAACTGCAGCCATACCGTGTTCTCTAACCCCATAATGAATGTAATTGCCATTAAAGTTTTTAGAGTTGATAATTTTAGAGTTATTAGTTTTTGTATTATTTGAACCACTTAAATCTGCTGACCCACCTATTAATTGCGGAAGAAAAGCAGAAATTTTTTCAATCGCTACCATCGAGCACTGTCTTGTTGCTAAACTTGGTTTAGCTTCAAAATATTTCTCCTTCTCTTTTTGGACTAAATTTTCTAAACCTGAGGGGTCTAATTTTTCTTTAAATTTGTTAAGTTCATTTTCAATTTTTGGATTTTTTTTTTTAATTACTTGCAACCAGTTTTTCTCTAACTGCTCACCTTTATTTCCTATTTCTCTCCATTCATCTAAAATTTCTTGAGGTATCTCAAATGGAGAGCTGTTCCATTTTAATTTTTTCCTTACTAATGCTATTTCATCATCACCTAAAGGGGAACCATGAGAGGAAGATTTACCAGATTTATTAGGTGACCCAAATCCTATTATAGTCTTACAAGATATGATCGTTGGTTTTTTTGATTTTGAAGCTTTGGTGATCGCTTTTGATATTTGTTTTTCATTATGACCATTAACCTCCATAAAGCTCCAACCATAGGACTCAAATCTTTTTTTATAGTTATCCGAAACACTTAAAGATGTTGAGCCATCTATTGAAATTTTATTATTATCAAAAAAAACTATTAAGTTTTTTAATTTAAGATGACCGGCTAAACTCATTGCCTCGTGACTAATACCTTCCATCAAGTCACCATCACTGGCGATTACATATGTTTTGTTATTAATAACTCCTGAGCCAAATTTTTTTCTAAATATTTCTTCAGCTATTGCCATGCCAACTGCATTAGCTAAACCTTGTCCTAATGGTCCAGTAGTGGTTTCAATTCCTGAACCCTTTTTATACTCAGGATGACCTGCACAAATAGAATTTAATTGTCTAAAATTTTTTATATCCTCAATAGAAACACTTTTGTAACCGTTTAGATAAAGAAGAGAATAAAGCAGCATAGAGCCATGACCAGCGGATAAAATAAATCTATCTCTATTAATCCAGTTAGGATTTTTTGGATTAAACCTCAGGTGGTATTTGAATAAACAAGTTGCAACATCTGACATTCCCATAGGCATCCCCGGATGGCCAGAATTTGCTTTTTGCACAGCATCAATTGATAAAAATCTAATTGCGTTTGATAATTGATTAAATTTTACAGTCACTTTGAATAACCTATATAGACTTAAACTAACTATATCAATAATATGGTATAAATCTTTATGAGTAGTTTTGAAAAGAAAGAGCAAAATTTAAACCAACTTATTGATAAATTAAACTCACTATCACTAAGTTATTCACAACCAAATCATGAGTTAGAAAAAATTAGAACTGAAAAAAATGAACTTTCTAATCAAAAAAAAGAAATTGAAAAAAAAAACGAGGAATTAATGAGGGAACATAAATATTTAAGAGAAAAAATAAAAAAACTGCAATCAGAAGTCAACAAAAGGTCAGATCTTGAAGATAAGTTTAATCAAGATATTGAGGAATTAAGTCAAGAAACTGAAAATTTAGCAAACGAAATAGATAAATGGCAAATGTAAATATAAAATTTAATAATAAAGATTATTTACTTTCATGTGATGATGGGCAAGAAGAGTCACTGAAAAAATTAACTAAATTTTTGGATAAAAAATATGCAGAATTAAAAGATAAGTTAGGAAATATTGGTGAAAATAAGCTTTTATTAATTACTACAATTCAATTGATTGATGAATACTTTGATTTAAAAATTAAAATTACAAACCAAAAAAAAAAATTAGACGAAATTTCCAACAAATTTAAAGAAATAAGATCTTTAGCAATTAAATATAAAGAGGGAAAAGATATAGAAATTAAAAATTTGAATAAAGAATTGGATAATTTTAAAAAATCAATTGAGGAAAATAATTCCTTATACGAGTCAATGCTTGATAAAACCACTCAATCTTTGGAAAAAATAATTTCGAATACAGAGTCACTGTCCAAAATACAGTAGATGTTGCAAAAAAAACAATTAAGAAAAAAATATTTTCTTTTAAGAAAAAAAAACTATTACGATATTAATAAAAATTTTTTTTTACCTTTATTAAAATTAATTCGATCAAAAGTTAAAAAAAGATTTATAAAGATAGCCTTGTATTATCCCTCCAATTTTGAATTGAATGTTATCAAAATTTTAGATTTTAATTATATTCTTTCTATGGATTTATTATTACCTGTTATTGACAAGAAAAATCTTATGAATTTTTATTCTTGGAAAAAAGGAGCTGTTTTATTTGTTAACAAATTCGGCATACTGGAGCCAGTTAAAACTCAGGCTAAAATTCCTGATATTATTTTAGTTCCAATGGTAGCTTTTGACAAAAAAAAATATAGATTAGGGCACGGTAAAGGATTTTACGATCTTTATTTAAATAAATATTTAAGACGGTTTAAAAATATTTTAACTGTTGGTGTTGCTTTTTCGTTTCAAAAATATCATAAACTTCCAATAAATCGTGATGATGTAAAATTAGATTTTATAATTACAGAAAAAGGAATTTTTTAATGAATTTGTTAATTTTAGGAGATATTATGGGCGCTTCTGGCAGAAGAGCTCTATATAATAAACTACCTGATTTAATCAAAATCAATAATGTTGATTTTGTTATTGTGAATGGTGAGAACGCATCTGATGACGGTAGAGGAATTACAAAAGAAATAGCAGAGGAGTTTTTTAAAATTGGTGTAGACGTGATCACCTCTGGAAATCATATCTGGGATAAAAAAGAAACAATAAACTTTATAGAAAAAGAAAATAGACTTTTAAGACCTGCAAATCTTGTTAATGGTTCTCCTGGAAGAGGTTACAAAGTTTTTCTTTCTAAGGATAAAAAATTTAGAGTTGGCGTGATAAATCTTATGGGAAATGTTTTTATGAGAAAAACTGAGGATGTATTTAAAACAGCTAGAGAGATCTGTAATAAAATGAGATTAAAAAAAGATGCTGATTTTCTTGTTGTAGATTTTCACGGAGAGATCACAAGTGAAAAAATGGCTGCTGGCCACTTTTTTGATGGACAGGCTACTTGCGTAGTTGGAACGCATACACATGTACCTACGGCTGACACACGTATCTTAGATGGAGGAACAGCTTATCAAACTGATATAGGCATGTGTGGAGACTATAATTCTGTTATCGGAATGAATAAAGAAAACTCGATAAAAAGATTTTTTAAAGAAAAAGACGCGACTAGTCATTTTCCTGCCGAAGGAGAGGGAACATTATCTGGAGTAATTGTTAAAACAAATTTTGAAACCGGCTTAGCAGAAAAAATTTCTAGAGTAATATACGGAGGAAGTTTAGGTACTTAGTCATGGCAGGACATTCACATTGGGCAGGTATTAAACATAAAAAAGGTAGAGCTGATAAAGAAAGATCAAAAATCTTTTCTAAGCTTTCACGAGAAATTACGGTTGCAGCAAAGTTAGGAGATAAAGATCCTGATATGAATCCAAGATTAAGAACTGCTATTCAAGCAGCGAAACAGGCCAATATGCCAAAAGATAATATTTCACGAGCAATAAGCAAATCAGAAATTAGTAATGATAAAAACTATGAGAATTTAAGATACGAAGGATTTGGACCATTAAATATAGCTTTAATTATAGAGACTCTTACTGATAACAAAAATAGATCGGCATCTACGATAAGAACTGTGCTTCAAAAAAATGGCGGACGTTTAGGGGAAACTGGATCTACAGCCCACCTATTCTCAAATAATGGGATAATTCATATTGAAAAAGATAAAATAAAAGAGGAGGAAATATTTGAATTAGCATTAAATGCAGGAGCAAAAGATTGTATTAATTTAAGTGACGCATTTGAAATAATAACTGAAAAAGAAGATTTCTACAAAATTAAGACTGTTCTTGAAAAAAAAATAGATGCAATTAGATACTCCTCAATAGAATGGAGGCCTTTCAATTATATTGATATATCTAAAGATAAAAGTGATCAAATAATAGAAATTTTAACTGCCTTAGAAGAATTAGACGATGTTCAGAATATCTTTACCAATGCTAACCTCAAAAATCTTCAATAATGAAAATTATAGGAATAGACCCCGGTTTGAGCGGAGCAATAGCAGTATTAGAAAATAATAAAGTGTTAAACATATTTGATATGCCTGTAATGTCTGAGGGTAAAAAAAATAAAAGACAATTAAATAGTGCTCATCTCGTAAATTTAATTAAAGAAAATATTGCATCCAGCGATGAAGTTTCTGTCGTAGTTGAGCAGGTAAATGCTATGCCTGGTCAAGGAGTAACAAGTATGTTTAATTTCGGTCAAACTTTTGGAGCTATTAAAGGAATTTGTGCTGCATTAGAACTACCAATTTTTTTTGTAAGACCGTCAAAATGGAAAAAACATTTTGAATTAATTAATTCATCAAAAGACTCAAGTAGGACAAAAGCTATAGAAATGTATCCAAAACTATCAAATCAGCTGTCAAAAAAAAAAGACGTCAATAAATCTGACGCCATATTGATTGCGAGATTCTTCAGCGAAACAAGATTAAGTGAAGAAAATTAAACCCAAATTAATTGATAGCGCCAAATTCATGACACATTCTGAAAGTAATCAAGTTCAATGGAACAAGATATAGCATCTCAAGTTGTAGGATTAGGCGGAGCCACAGACTTTTCTTTGTGGAAGCTTTTTCTAAGAGCTGATTTTGTAGTAAAATTTGTAATTATTTTATTAATTGCATGCTCAATTTTTTCTTGGGCATTAATCTTTGATAAGTTTAAGTTATTTAAAACTATCAATAAAACAATTGATGAATTCGAAAAAAAATTCTGGAAAGCAAAATCTGCTGAGAGTTTCAATAATAGTCTTCCAGCAAATTCTAACGATCCAGCAATTCTTATTTTTAAATCAGCAATGGCTGAACTAATCAAAACAAAAAGGCAGTCTTCAGCAGTTCAGGCAGCTAGGGTAGGTAGGATTTTAGAGATAGCAACTGACAATGAGATGAGGAAAGTAGAAAAAAACTTTACATTCCTAGCAACAGTTGGATCAACTGCACCTTTTATCGGTTTGTTTGGAACCGTTTGGGGAATAATGAATTCGTTTCAATCTATTGCAATTTCAAGAAATACAAGTTTAGCTATAGTTGCTCCTGGAATAGCAGAGGCATTATTTGCTACTGCTTTAGGTTTATTAGCAGCTATACCTGCAGTTGTTGCTTACAATAAATTTAACAGCGATACACAAAAATATTTTTCTAGGATAGAAAATTTTTCGAAACGATTTTTATCTATAATTTAACTATGTCATTTAAATTTAATCGCTCAAAAAAAGAACCTATGAGCGAAATAAATGTTACTCCTTTCGTTGATGTAATGTTAGTGCTTTTAATAATCTTTATGGTAACTGCTCCATTGCTAACTGTAGGAGTACAAGTTGATTTACCAGAGTCGGCAGCGGACTCCTTGCCTGATGATCAAGAACCATTAACTCTTAGTATTAATTCAAAAGGAGAGATTTATATTCAAGAGCATCAAGTTACATACCAAAAAATGATTCCTAAATTATTAGCAATCGCAAAAAATAGAACTGATACCAGGATCTATGTAAGGGGAGACAAAAATATAAATTATGGTAGAGTTTTAGAAGTAATGGGGACATTATCTGGAGCCGGCTTCTCAAAAGTGGCTTTAATTTCAGAGCCTTACAAGAATTAGGATGTTTTATGATAAAAAGTTTAATTTATTCTATATCTTTTCACCTATTATTAGTTTTGCTTACAGTATTAAGCTTACCATTTATGCTTAGGGAGCCTATCGACCTTCCACCAATAGTATCAGTTGAGCTTATTCAGATCTCAGATAAGACAAATATTCCTTATGCTCCTAAAGCCAGAAAGATAATTGAGGAAACTAAAAAGAAAGAAGAGCGATTAGTATCAGAACAGGCGCCACCAGCTGCAAAAGCTAAAGAAAAACCAGATAGAATTCCAATGCCTAATGAAAAAAAAGAAGAAAAACAGATCATAAAAAAAAAACAAAATCCAGAGGAAATAAAACCAGAGATAAGGCAATCCTCTGAATTTGAAAAAAAAGAAATTGTTGACACTAATCAAATCGCAGCCTTGATAGATAAAGCTAAAGAGGAAGAAGCTGTTAAAAGAAATAAGATTGATAAAATTACTCAAAGTAGTCAAAAAAATTCTTTTGCAACAGGCTTAACACTTTCGCAAGAAGATGCCTTGAGAGCTCAAATTTTTGGTTGCTGGAGTGTACCGTTAGGTTTACCATATGATGAAAATTTACTTGTGAGAATAAAGCTACAATTAAAAAAAGATGGAACAATAATTAAATCAGAAATTTTAGATCACCAAAGAATGAATAAACCAAATCAAAAATTTTATAAAGTTCTTGCTGAAAGCGCCCTGAGAGCGGTGAGACTTTGCCAACCATTAAAAGTTCCTCCGACGGGTTACGAAAAATGGAAAGATTTACAATTAAACTTCAATCCTACAGAAATGCTAAGTGGTTAAAATGAAAAACATTTTATTTGTATTTTTAATTAACCTATTTTTGATCAATAAATCTTTTGCATTAATTCAAGTTGATATTACAAGAGGTAACTTGGATCCATTGCCAATAGCAGTTTCCCCTTTACATGTAGATATAAAATCAGAGAATTATGAGGGTTTGAAAATAAAAGATCTCGGATTAAATATTTCTAAAATCATTGAAAATAATTTCAGGTCTACAGGATTATTTAATCCACTTAAAAAAGAAGCTTTTGTACAAAAACCAGATATTGCCCATCTTAAACCTAGATTTGAAGACTGGAGATTGATTAAAGCTCAAGCTTTAGTAACTGGCAAACTTTTAATTAAAAATGGAAAATTGAAGGTAGAGTTTAGACTATGGGATTTAGCTGCAGCCAAAGAGATTACCGCTTTAGCTTTTACAACAACACCTTCAAATTGGAGAAGAGTGGCTCATATTATTTCAGATAAAATTTATGAAAGACTTACGGGTGAAGATGGTTATTTTGATACAAGAATAATTTATGTAGCTGAAAGTGGCCCTAAAAACCAAAGAGAAAAAAAATTAGCAATTATGGATCAGGATGGTGCTAATACAAAATATTTAACTTTAGGAAATGAATTAGTTTTGACCCCAAGATTTAATCCGACAAATCAAATGGTCACTTACATGTCTTATTTTAGAAATATGCCGAGAGTTTACCTGCTTGATATTGAAACTGGAACACAAGAGGTCGTTGGAAATTTTCCTGGTATGACTTTTGCCCCTAGATTTTCACCTGATGGAAAAAAAATTGTAATGAGTTTTGCTAAAGATGGTAATTCGGATATTTACACTATGGATCTTGATACTAGGGTAGTTGAGAGAATTACCGATCATTCGTCTATAGACACTTCTCCATCTTTTTCACCGGATGGAAAATATATCGCATTTAATTCAGACAGAAGTGGTTTGCAACAAATCTATGTAATGAGAAGTGATGGAAGTGGCGTTAAAAGAATTACTTTTGGAAATGGTATTTATGGAACACCAGTTTGGTCTCCACGAGGAGATTTAATTGCGTTCACAAAAATGAGAAAAGGAAGGTTTTATATTGGGGTGATGAGAATAGATGGAAAAGGTGAAAGATTACTCACAGAAAACTATTATCAAGAAGCGCCTTCCTGGTCACCGAATGGGAGAGTTTTAGTTTTTTATAGAGAAACAAAAGCTGGATCTAAAGGTGAGGGTTTTTCTGCAAAATTATGGTCTATTGATATTACTGGCTATAACGAAAGGAGGTTAAAAACTGAAACTGATGCTTCAGACCCATCTTGGTCCTCTCTTTTATCTAAATAAAGCTTTATTTTGAGTAAATTAGGCTTGAATATCATTAAATAATTTGAAATAAACCACTTTAATAAACCTAGGGGAAAAAATGATACTTAATAAGAATTTAAAAAATATATTACTAGTAATCTTTGCCACTTTAATTTTAAGTGCATGTTCTACTGCAAAAAAATCAGGAAACATAGATGGTGACGTATATACTGGAAAAGAAACGGTTGAATACTTAGCCTCAGGCGTCCCAGATAGAATATTTTTTGCTACAAATAAATCTTCTCTTACAACAGCTTCAAGAGCAACTTTAAGAAAACAAGCTAATTATTTAAGAAAAAATAAAAATCTTAATGTGACTATCGAAGGTCATGCTGATGAAAGAGGAACTCGAGAATATAACTTAGCTTTAGGTGAAAGAAGAGCTAATGCAGCAAGAGATTATTTAATGACTTATGGAATTTCTGGAAAAAGAATAGCTGTAATCAGTTATGGTAAAGAGAAACCAGTTAATCCAGCTTCTACACCGTTAGCCTGGTCTCAAAACAGAAGATCAGTAACAGTAAAAGTAAATTAATTCATTCTTAAAGAATTAAAATTTAGACCCCTTAATACCTAATTTAAGGGGTCTTTTTTTTGCCATTTTATCAAAATAAAAATGGAATCATGTTTAATAAAATAATACTAAAAGCAACATACTTTACTTTGATAATTTTAATTTCAGTAAACTTTGTTAAAGCTGAAGATGAGGAAATTTATTTGCAGGCTATCTCAGATCAAATTCAGGTAATTACAAAAGATTTAAAAACTCTAGAAAAGGCAGTTTATCAAAAGTCAGATTTAGTTTCTTCAAAACCATCTGGCTCAGTAAGCTCAGGTGGTCTTAATGAAGATATTATGACAAAACATCTTTTAAAGTTAAATGAGATAGAAGATCAATTTAGAGAACTTACTAATAAATTTGAAGAGGTAAATTTTAAATTAGACAAACTTTCGACACGTGTAACAAAAATCCAATCCGATACACAATTAAGATTCTCAGATTTAGAAAATACAGAAAGTAGTATTTCTTCAAAAAAAAAAGTTGCATTACCTGGTTCAAGCAAACCACAAGATTTTGGTGCAGCTCCAGGCTATCAAACTTCAAACTTACCGAAAGAGCAATCAATTAATTCAATTGAAAGCGCGCAAACTGTAATAGCTGAAGAACCTGAAAAAAGAGAGTCATTACTTCCTAACAAACCTGCAGATGAACAATATGAATTTGCCGTTAGTTTTATGAAGATAGGTGATTATGAAACTGCCGAATTCGCTTTAAAAGAATTTATAGACAAAAATAAAGATCACGATTTAGCTGGAAGTGCGCAATATTGGTACGGTGAAACTTTTAGAATAAGACAATTATACTCTGATGCAGCTACAGCTTACTTAGACGGATATCAAAATTATCCAAAAAGCAAAAAAGCTCCAGACAACCTTTTAAAACTAGGAATTACCATGGTTCAACTAGGAGAAAAAGATCAGGGTTGTAAAATGATTGCAGGACTTAAAAAAGAATACCCAAAAGCCAACAAGTCTGTGTTACAAAAAGCTCAATATGAGCAAAAAAAATTCAAATGTAAATCTTAAAAATGGATTTAAAGATTTTAAGGATTTATCAATTGTATATTTAAACTTTAAAAAAAAATTAGATTTATTAAACAAAAAGAGCTATTTGGTTGCTGTTTCAGGTGGACCGGATAGTTTAGCTCTTGCAGCTTTAACAAAAGCTTATAATTATCAAAAAAAAAAAATAAAATTTAAATATATCTTAATTGATCACAATATTAGAAAAGACTCCAATCAAGAAGCTTTAAAAGTTAAAAAATTACTTAAAAAATATAAAATAAATTTAAAAATTTTTTTAAATAAAAAAAAAATCACCAAAAATATTCAAGCTGAAGCTAGAAATATTAGATATGAAATTCTGACTGATGTTTGTAAAAAATATGGTATTAAAACTCTTCTTACAGCTCATAATTTAGAAGATCAGGTAGAAACCTTTTTAATCAGACTTTCACGAGGAAGTGGTTTAAAGGGGCTCTCTTCAATGAGCCCACTTAGTCAGATAAACAAACAAGTGAAATTATATAGACCTATGCTAGACACTAAAAAAAAATATTTAGTAAAAATATCAAAAAATATTTTTGGAAAGTATTTTAAAGATCCTTCGAATAAGAATATTAAATATTTAAGAACTAAAGTAAGAAACTTAAAAAAACCATTGGAAAAAAGTGGTATTAAATATGATCAGATATTTAAATCTATAAATAATCTTTCCTCAAGTAAAGAAAATCTTGAAGGTTACTTAAAAAAAACGTTTAAGGATACAATAATTAAAAAAAAAAAAGAAATAACAATTAACTTTGAAAATTTTTTAAAATTAAACAATGAAACTAAAATTTTTTTAATAAATGAATCGATCAAAATATTAAAAAAAAATTATTACGATATAAGATCTAAAAAAGTGATAAATCTTATGAAAAATATCAATAGAGCTGACTTTAAATCAGCAACCTTGGGGGGGTGTATTTTTTTTAAAAAAGGTAAAAATTTGTGTTTGAAAGACGAAAAATTTTAAAATAAATGGTAAAAAGTTGCTTTTTGTCTTATTTACAATCAACTAAATCATGAGATATACTTGATAAAAGGCAATTAATTACTATTTAATAAATATGAATATAAAAAATTTAATAATGTGGGTCATAATTGTCCTCCTATCGGTAGGGCTTTTTAACATGTTTCAAGATCCTAGCAAAATTAATGCAGAAAGAAATTCATTACCTTTTTCAAATTTTCTAAATGAGGTTGAAGCTGGCAGAGTAGTGGAAGTTCAAATTCAAGGAAATAATATATCCGGTGTTTTAGCTGATGGAAATACTTTTAAGACTTACTCTCCAAACTATCCTGAATTAGTTGACAAACTATCATCTAAAGGAGTGAGCATAGTTGCTTCTCCTCAAGAGGATAAAATGCCTTCTCTTTTAGGTATTTTATTATCATGGTTTCCTATGCTTTTACTTATTGGGGTTTGGATTTTTTTTATGCGACAAATGCAAGGCGGTAAAGGTGGCGCAATGGGATTTGGAAGATCTAAAGCAAAATTATTAAATGAGGCACAAGGAAAAGTGACATTTAATGATGTAGCGGGTGTTGAAGAAGCTAAAGAGGAAGTTGAAGAAATTGTTGAGTTTTTAAAAGATCCGAAAAAATTTAGTCGATTAGGCGGAAAAATTCCAAAAGGCGCTCTTTTAATTGGCCCTCCAGGAACTGGTAAGACTTTATTAGCCAAAGCAATTGCGGGTGAAGCTAATGTGCCATTTTTTTCTATCTCAGGATCGGATTTCGTAGAAATGTTTGTTGGCGTTGGTGCGTCAAGAGTTAGAGATATGTTTGAACAAGGAAAAAAACATTCACCATGTATTATTTTTATTGATGAAATAGATGCAGTCGGTAGAAGCAGGGGTGCAGGTTTAGGTGGCGGAAATGATGAGAGAGAACAAACTCTTAACCAACTACTTGTAGAAATGGATGGCTTTGATACAAATGAAGGAATTATATTAATTGCCGCAACAAATAGACCAGACGTATTAGATCCAGCGTTATTAAGACCAGGTAGATTTGATAGACAAGTAGTAGTTGGCAACCCTGATATAATAGGTAGAGAAGCAATTTTAAAAGTACATGTTAAAAAAATCAGCACTGGTCCAGATGTGAAATTAAGAACAATTGCAAGAGGAACACCAGGTTTTTCGGGAGCAGATCTGGCAAATTTAATTAATGAATCCGCTTTATTAGCTGCAAGAAAAAATAAAAGAGTAGTTACAATGTCGGATATAGAAGAAGCAAAAGATAAGGTGATGATGGGAGCTGAAAGAAGATCTATGGTTATGTCAGAAGATGAAAAAAAACTTACAGCTTACCACGAAGGCGGCCATGCAATAGTAGCTTTAAATGAAAAAGCTTCTGACCCAATACATAAAGCAACAATTATTCCAAGAGGTAGAGCCCTAGGGATGGTTATGAGATTACCTGAGAGAGATCAATTATCAGTTACCAGAGAAAAAATGTATTCTGATATAGCGGTTGCAATGGGCGGAAGAATAGCAGAGGAAATAATTTTTGGACACGATAAAGTAACATCAGGTGCATCATCTGATATTGATATGGCAACAAAAATGGCTAAAAACATGGTTACTAAATATGGAATGAGCCAAGAGTTGGGACCTTTAGCGTACGGTGAAAACGAGGAAGAGGTATTTTTAGGAAGATCAGTAACTAAACAGCAAAATATGTCTGAAGAAACAGCAAAGAAAATTGACTCAGAAGTGAAAAAAATTGTAGACGCGGGTTATGATAGAGCAAAAAAAGTTCTAACTGAAAAAATTGATGATCTACACAAAATTGCCAAAGCTTTACTAATCTATGAAACTTTATCTGGTGATGAGATAAGAGATTTGATCCTTAAGAATATTAAGCCTACAAGATCTTTTAAAGAAGAGGACGATGAGGATGGAAAAACATCATCCGCACTTGGTTCGCTAGGATTAAAACCAAAGCCAGCAATTTAAGCAAAAATGAAAAAATATTACACTCGTGCGTGTAATTTTTTTTACGGTTCTTACTCTAAAAAATTAGTCAAAAATAAAATTACATTACCTTTGTGTGGGAATAGCTCTATTTCTTTCAATCAAATTGAAATTTTCACTAAAGATAAAAAAAAAGTAAATTCTAAAGTAATTAATATCAAAAGTATTAGAAAACTAACACCTGTCGTAAAAAAAAAAATATTAAGCGATATTAAAAAAATTACTCTTAAAAGAAAATTTTTTGAAAAAAAAAATCACTTGATTATGGGTGTTTTAAATTTAACACCTGATAGTTTTTCTGACGGTGGTAAGTTTAATTCATATAAAAAAGCATTAAAAAGAATAAAAAATTTAATTGATGCAGGAGCTGACATCATAGATATTGGTGGAGAGTCCACTCGACCAGGGTCAAAAACTGTTTCACCAAATAATGAGCTTCAAAGAGTAAAACTTGTAATAAAAAAATTCAAAAAAAAATACCCTAAAATTTTACTATCAGTTGATACAAGAAAGTCATTAGTGATGAATTTTTCAATAAAAAATAATGTTGACATCATAAATGATGTATCTTGCTTTAAATATGATCAAAATTCTTTTGATACAATTAAAAATAAAAATTTATGGAAAATAATTCACCATATGCAAGGAACGCCCCAAAATATGCAAATAAATCCTAAGTACAATTCTGTATTATTAGATATTTATGATTTTTTTGAGAAAGAGATTGAGAAATTTAAAAAAATTAAATACAACAAAAAAATTATATTAGATCCTGGAATAGGTTTTGGAAAAAACCTGAAACATAATTTGATGATTTTAAATAAGATTTCATTATTTCATTCACTCGGATTTCCTATATTAATTGGCACATCTAGAAAAAGATTTATTAATCATATTTCTGGAAAATATGATACGAAAGAGAGAATTGGAGGAACATTATCGTCAATAATTTTTTCTTTCTCCCAGGGAATTAAAATTTTTAGAGTGCACGATGTTAAAGAGATGAAACAAGGTCTTTTGGTATTTGAAACTTTATTAAATAAATGAAAAAAAAATATTTTGGCACTGATGGTATTAGAGGAACAGTTAATATAGGAAATATTAATGGAGAAAAATTTTTTAAATTTGGTCTTGCAGCAGGAACATATTTTAAAAATTTAAAGAAAAAAAAACAATTAGCAATTATTGCAAAAGATACTAGATTATCAGGATACACACTTGAACCAGCATTGGTATCTGGCTTAGCCTCAGCCGGAATGCATATATTTACACTAGGACCACTACCAACCAATGGACTAGCTATGCTTACTAAAAAGATGAAAGCAAATTTAGGAATTATGATTACTGCTTCACATAATCCATTTCATGATAATGGATTAAAATTATTCGGTCCAGATGGAATGAAATTGTCAGATAGAATTGAAAAAAAAATTGAAAACTTAATTGATGCTAAAATTACAAGTCATCTATCCGACCCCAATTCACTAGGTAGAGTAAAAAGATTGGAGGATGGTAACGATAGATATATAAAAATCTTAAAAAATAATTTTCCTAACAATTTTAGCTTAAAGGGTATGCGTATAGTTTTAGATTGCGCGAATGGTGCCGGATATAAATCTGCTCCAAAAATACTTTCAGAGCTAGGAGCGAAAGTTTTTTCAATCGGTGTAAAACCTAATGGATTAAATATTAATTATAATTGTGGTTCAACGTTTCCTAGAATTTTGAGAAATTACGTAAAAAAATATAAGGCTGATCTTGGGATTGCTTTAGACGGTGATGCAGACAGAGTAATTATGTGTGATGAGAAAGCGCAAATAATTGATGGCGATCAAATTATTGCAATGATTGCAAAAAGGTGGAAAAGAAAAAAAATTTTAAAAGGCGGTGTAATTGGTACATTAATGTCTAATTATGGTTTAGAAAATTTTTTTTTGAAGGAAAATATAAATTTTAAAAGATCAAAAGTAGGCGACAGATATGTTAAAGAGATGATGAAAAAATATAATTTCAATCTTGGTGGAGAACAATCAGGTCATATAATTTTGGGAAAATTTGCCACCACAGGTGACGGCTTACTGGTTGCTCTTGAGACATTGTTTGCTTTGCGAAAGGGTGGGTTAGCTAGCAAAATATTTAAGGTTTATAAATCTGTGCCCCAAAAACTATTAAACATTAAAGTCAAAGATAAAAAAATTATTAATTCTTTTAATTGTAAAAAAGCTATTAAAATTGCAAATGAACTTATCAAAAACAAAGGAAGACTATTAGTAAGACCTTCAGGGACCGAACCAAAGGTGAGAATCATGTGTGAGTCTTTTAATATTTCTTTGATGAATAAGTGTATAAATATTGTAAAAAAGACTATCCATTAAAGTATGAGACCTAAGTCTAAAGTTTTAATCATCGCAGGTTCTGACTCTTCAGGTGGAGCAGGTATTCAAGCAGATATAAAGACAGTCACTTCGCTTGGAAGCTATGCGATGACTGCCATTACAGCTGTAACTGCGCAAAATACTACAGGAGTAAAATCAATAGTATCAATAAAGCCCAAAGAAATTCTGAATCAAATAATTTTTTCGGCTAGAGATATAAAGCCTGATGCAGTTAAAATAGGAATGTTACATTCAAAACAAATAATTAAATCAGTGATAAAATCTTTAAATATAACAAAAGTAAAAAAGGTAGTATTAGATCCTGTTATGGTTGCCAAAGGTGGTACAAAACTCATAAATAATAATGCGATTAGATATCTTAAAAAAAAATTAATTAAGAATATTTTTCTTTTAACGCCAAACATTCCAGAGGCTGAAATTTTAACTAAAACAAAAATTAATTCCACCAATGATATGATAAAGGCTGGAAAAATCCTTATTAATTTGGGTGTCACAAATGTTTTAATTAAAGGCGGTCATTTAAATACAAGTCGAATGCATGATATATTATTGAATAAAAAAATTATTAAGATTTATAGTAGCAAAAGGTATAGATCAAAAAATACTCATGGCACAGGATGTACGTTATCTTCTGCTATAACAACATATTTATCATGTGGAAAAGATCTTATTAAATCTTGTGAGCTTGGAATTAAATATGTTAATGAGTCAATTAAATCAAATTTAAATTTAGGAAAAGGAAACGGTCCAATTAATCACTTAAATTCATTCACAATAAATAAAAAATTTAAATAATGAAAAATGTAGTAGTAGTAGGTTCGCAGTGGGGAGATGAAGGAAAAGGAAAAATTGTCGATTGGCTTTCAAGCGAAGCTGATATTGTAGTTAGATTTCAAGGCGGCCACAACGCTGGACACACTCTTGTCATAGACAAAAAAGTATTTAAGTTGAGATTATTACCTTCTGGAATCGTTAGAAAAGGAAAAATTTCTATTCTAGGTAATGGAGTAGTGATTGATCCTTGGGCCCTTTTAAGTGAGATAGAAGATATAAAAAAACAAGGTGTCGAAGTAACTTCAGAAAATTTTATGATTTCCGAGTCTGCTTCTCTTATACTTCCATTTCATCAAGAAATGGACGAAATAAGAGAGGATGCAGCAGGTAAAAAAAAAATTGGAACTACAAGAAGGGGTATCGGTCCATGTTATGAAGATAAAGTTGGCAGAAGGTCAATTAGGGTTATGGATTTAAGATCAGAAAGTAATTTGGATAATAGACTTGAAAATGTTTTATCACATCATAATGCAATTAGAAAAGGACTGAATAAAAAAGTATTTGAGAAAAATAAATTAAAAAAAGATTTATTAAAAATAGCTCCTGAGATTTTGAAATTTGCAAAGCCGATATGGTTAAAATTAGACCAATTTAATAATGACAGAAAAAAAATACTCTTTGAAGGCGCTCAGGGTATACTTCTAGATGTTGACCATGGAACTTATCCTTATGTAACTTCATCTAATACTGTGCCGGCCATGGCTGCAACTGGTTCGGGATCAGGTCCAAATAAGATTAATTATGTTTTAGGAATTACTAAAGCTTATACAACTAGAGTTGGTAGCGGTCCTTTTCCTACAGAGTTAAAAGATGAAATTGGGGAACAATTAGGTCAAAGAGGCAAAGAGTTCGGTACTGTGACAGCAAGAAAAAGAAGGTGTGGATGGTTTGATGGAGTCTTAGTAAGACAAACAATAAAAATTTCGGGAATCAATGGAATAGCTCTAACAAAGTTAGACGTTCTAGATGATCTTGATGAAATTAAAATGTGTGTAGAATATGAGTTGAACGGAAAAAAAATAGACTATTTGCCAGCAGCTTCAGAAGATCAATTTAACATAAAACCTGTTTATAAAACTTTTCCAGGGTGGAAGACTAAAACTCAAGGTACAAGGAATCTTAAAGATCTTCCTGATAACGCAAAAAGATATATACACGCTCTTGAGGATTTTATTGGCGCTCGGATTTCAAGCATCTCCACAAGTCCTGAGAGAGACGACACAATATTGGTAGAGGACCCTTTTAAAAACTAATTTGCAGGAAGTAAATTTTTTGATTTACTTGCATTAATCATAGATTTCTGCAATTTTTCAAAAGCTTTGGTTTCTATTTGTCTTATTCTCTCTCTACTTATTTTATATTTTTTGCTTAACTCCTCTAAAGTTTTAGGTATCTCAGACAGTCGCCTCGCTTTTATTATCTCTTTTTCTCTGTCATTCAAAATTCTCATTGCGCTATCTAGTAATTCTTTTTTGTCATCATATTCTTGCTTTTGAGAAACAACTAACTCTTGATCTAAACTTTCATCAACTAACCAATCTTGCCATTCATCTGTTTCTCCGCTTTTAATAGGATCATTCAAAGATTTTTCTTGACCCATCATTCTTCTATTCATATTCACTACTTCCTGAGAATCAACATCTAATCTTTTTGAAATTTCATTAACATGTTCATCCTTTAAATCGCCGTCTTGACCAGGGGCTATTTGGTTTTTAATTTTTTTTAGATTAAAAAAAAGTTTTTTTTGAGCCGTAGTAGTTCCCATTTTTACTAAACTCCAAGATCTTAAAACGTACTCTTGTATTGCTGCCTTAATCCACCACATAGCGTATGTTGCAAGTCTAAAACCTTTATCTGGATCAAACTTTTTTACAGCTTGCATTAAACCTAAATTTCCTTCAGATATTAATTCATTTACAGGTAGTCCGTAACCACGATATCCCATTGCGATTTTAGCTACTAACCTTAAATGACTTGTAACTAATTTGTGTGCAGCTTTTAAATTTCCATTTTCTTTCCAATTTTTCGCTAGCATGTACTCTTCTTCTGCGTCAAGCATAGGAAATTTTTTAATTTGTGACAAATAAACTGATAAGCCACCAATAGAGGGAGTTGGAAGATTGCTAAGCTGATTTTTTTTATTCATTGTTTTTATTTATATATAAATTTTTTTATTTCAACTGCTTAAATTTTCAAGATATTTCAACAGTTTTTTAAAACTATTTGGTAAATCAGATGAAAAACTCATCCATTTTTTGGATCTTGGATGGTAAAATTCTAATGTTGTTGCGTGTAAAGCTTGTCCGGTTAAATCATTTAATTTATTAAAAAATTCATTATTTATTTTTTTAAATTTAAGATTTTTTCTTCCGTACTGTTTATCACCTAAAAGCGAAGTTCCTTTATATTTCAAATGAACTCTAATTTGATGAGTTCTTCCAGTTTCTAACTCACATTCAATAAAACTTATTTTTGGTATATTTTTTATGTTGAAAACTTTAATTGTATTATAATTAGTGATGGCTTTTTTTCCGTTAAAATCGCTCACCGTCATTAATTGTCTATTCTTTTTATCCCTAGTAATTAATGTATTGATTTTTCCACTGAGAGGTCGAACAACGCCCCAAGCAAGACAAAAATATTTTCTTTTAATAGAATGGTCGCTAAATTGTTTACTCAAATTTGCATGAGCAAGGTTATTTTTTGCTACAACTAATAAACCACTTGTCTCTTTATCAATTCTGTGAACAATCCCTGGTCTAATAACTCCATTTACGTTTGATAAGTTGTTTTTATATTTATAAAGAAGAGCATTAACTAAAGTTTCCTTGTAATTACCAGCTCCAGGATGTACTACCATTCCCTTAGGTTTATTAAGCACAATAATATCTTTATCTTCAAATAATATATTTAACTTAATCTTTTTTGGAACTAAATTAAGGGAGTCTTTTTGAACGATATTTATAGAAATTTTATCTTTATATTTTAATTTTTTTGAAGGCGATAAAAGATCCAAGTTATTTAATTTTACTTGTTTGTCTTTAATAAGTTTTTTTAAATACGATCTGGTGAAATCATTCATTTTTTCTGCTAAAAAAACATCTAATCTTTTTCCACTGTTTTTGTTATCTACAGAATATTTAATTGTATTATTCATAAATTGATTTAAATTATATTTATTGCGCCGGTAGCTTCAACTGGATAGAGCGCCGGATTTCGGCTCCGGAGGTTATGGGTTCGACTCCTATCCGGCGCACCATATTTCCTCTCAATTTATATTTAATTTTTTTTTTATATAGCTTACTGATGTCGAAAACTCTTCCCATTTCTTGTCATATTGATGGACAACTATATAAGGTTTATTCAATGAATTAATTAATCTTTGTTCTTGATCAAATAAGATTTTTTCCAAATGGTACACTGTTGCAATCGGTCCATTTTTATTTGAGTAAAAATATGTATTTTCTATTAAATTATTATGTGCAATAAAGTTTCCATGTGCCTGGTCAGAACCACGACCTTCTTTATCTCTTCTAAATGTGAGTAAGTATTTAAGTCTTTTTTTAAATTTGTGCTTTCTTGTTTCATCAATCATTAAGTTTAAAAATTTTACAATATAGGAATGTTTTCCCAAAATAGTTCCTCCGCATGAGATTGTTTTATTAGACAATGTTTCCAAAACTTTTTTCCCATAGGTTCTTTTTATCCATTCGCAATTGAATTTACACTCATGTATTTTTTTATCTTCAAGAAAAAAATTTATTGATCCCTTATAAGGATACTCAAATGGATTACCCTGAAAATAAATATCTCTACTGTCACAAAATAAAATATTATTAAATTCTCTTTTGTTTAAAAAATCTCTAAAAATTCTATACCTTTTTAATTGGATATCTCTTTTATCAATATTTGTTTTAATACAAACACAATTATGTTTAGTAAGCTCTTCTTCAATTATTTTATCTTTAGAACTAATAATTACGCAAACTTCATCATTATAGAATTTTCTTAAACTTTTAATAAAAAGTTGAAGCTGTGAAAATGAAAATCCAATAGCTGCAGTCATTACAAGGTTTTTTTTCATAAATTATATTATCCAGTTTTTAAGCAACTCTTTATGATTTAAAATATATTCAGGAAAAGTGTTATCAATATCTCTTTTTTTCAATTTAAAACCTCTGTCAAATATGTCTAGATTTTGCAAAATTTTATTATTGATATTTTTTTCATTAGTATTTTTAGTAGTATTGAATTCTCCATGAGAAAAAGATTTTATTTTTTTTGAAATTTCTTCAGGAGTTTGCAAAAAAGAAAAATGCCAACCACCGTTTATAATTTGTAAATTTTTTTTATCAATTCTCCAAAAAGGATAATGTTTAAATTTTAAGTTTCTTAATTTTTGAGGTTCTGGAAAATATTTTTTAAGGCAAATTTTCGAACCGATCCAATTACTTTCATTTAAGTTTTGTAAATTTAGTTTATACATAAACATCATTTGCGAAAAAGCAGTAAATTTTGTAGAAGATTTTATTTGATTAAGCTTTCGTAAATCAGGTATTTCATCGGAGTCTGACAAAATAATTAAATCATTATCGTTTGCATTTTTTAATCCATTTGAGATATTATTTCTTTGATGTTGTTCAATTAAGGACTCGCCACCAGTATGATTTTTAATATTATTCTCATCTTTATAATCTGCAACAACATAAATTATTTTTTTTTCGTATTTTTTAAATTTTTTAATGTCAAAATTTAAAACTTTTTTCTCTCCCTGATGTGTTCTGGTTGATTCTGAAATTACAAAATAATCAACGTCTTTATTAAGAATACTCATTCTTAAATCTACCATGTGATCTTCATTGAAATATTGAAAACAATCGTAAATAGCCATCAATTATTTTTTAGTAAATGTAGTTAAACCAATTTTTTTTTCATTAATTATTGAAGATGAACAATGAAGATTTGTTCTGTCAAAAATTAACATTGATCCAATTTCCCACTCGTATATTGTATCCACTTCCAGTCCAATTAAATTTTCAATTTTTTCATGATTAAGATATTTTTTATGAATTGTTTCATCAAATGGTTTGCTTCCAAAAAAACCTATGTGTTTTGAAGAGCGTCTATTTTGACCGTATTTTAAATTTTTTTCATTTAGTTCTTCATCGTTTATAGTAAAATTTGTTGAATAATCGTAAAACCTATTTTTAAAAATAACCGTACTTCCAGTATCAGTGAGAGGTATTAAAGTTTGTTTAAAAATTATATTATCGTAATTGAAACCACCATCTATGTGCAAACCAATTGGGTTATAACTTTCTTGAAATAAACCGAGAATCTCTTTTCCAGAGTCATCCACTAGATTGTCATATTTAAAACTACCAATTTCATTTTCCAGTCTAGACCTAAATAAATTTTCTAAATCTGATCTAAATTCTTTTAACCATCTTTTTTTCTTTACGTTCTGTCTTTTGTTGTGAACAGTTAATGGAAGCTCAATATAAAGGTTTAAAAATTCTTTGATTTCATTTTTATTAAAGATATTTTTTATTATCTTAGGTTGGCTCTCGTTTGATTTTATTTTTTCAATATGTTTATGCATGTTTATTCACCCATATTTATTAGCGTTCCTCTATCTTTTGCACCATTGTATGACAGGTAGAAAATTATCACCCCAAAAGAAAAGTATATAAAAGAAATTATGATAGCTTTTAATATTTGAGAGTAATTAATTATACCATAAATTAAAATATTTCGCATTTCTTCAAAAATATGAACTAGTGGAAGTAGTTTTGCTATAAATTGAAGCCATTCTGGAAGAATTTCAATTGGATAGTAAATACATCCAAGGGGTGCTAAAAAAAATAGACTTGCCCACGCTATATTTTCAAATGAGGGGCCAAATCTTACAAGACCTGCGGTAACCAAAAGACCCAAGGTGACACCAAATATATAAAGTGTTAATAAAAGAAAAATTAAAGGCATCCCTATTTTATAAATAGAAACTCCAAAGAATGGAATGGCGAGAAAAGCTGCTGGAACTAAACCAACTAAAGTTCTGAATATTGCCGTAAATGTAAGTGCAGCAATAATCTCGCTCAATTTAATAGGTGCGATAAACAAATTAGTGAAGTTTCTACTCCAGATCTCCTCTAAAAACATCATATTATAACTAATACTTGATCTAAAAAGAAAATCATAAAGAATTGCAGCACTTAAGATTACACCAACTGTGTTTTCATAATATGTAGAACTAAGTGTAAAAAATTTTGATATGAAGCCCCATAAAAAAATTTGAATAGTTGGCCAATAAATTAAATCTAAAATTCTTGGAAAAGATCCTTTTATTAAGTAAACATGTCTTAAACTTAAAGCAAAAATTCTATTCCATCTCATTATCGCTCCTAGCTATTTTTAAAAATGTATCTTCAAGATTTTTTCTACCATGTTTTTTTATTAACTCATCGCAAGTACCACTATCAACTATACTACCTTGTTTCATCATTATCACTTTATTACACAATCTTTTTACTTCATTCATGTTATGAGAAGCTAAAAGTATTGTAAGTTCATTTTTTTTTTTATAGTTCTCAATATATTCTCTTACAAAATCACCTACATCTGGATCAAGACTAGCGGTAGGCTCATCTAAAAATAATAATTTTGGTTTGTTGATAAGAGATTTTGCCAAAGCAACTCTATTTTTTTGTCCTGATGATAATTCACCAGTTTTTTTATTTAAAAAGTTATGCAAATTAAGATCAAGAACCATTTCATCAATTCTTTGATTAAATTTTTTCACACCATACAGTCTCGCATAAACTTCAAGATTTTGTTTAACCGTCAGTTTCTTTGGTAATTCAATGTATGGAGAAGCAAAATTCATAAACCTTAATAATTTAATTCTATTAATTGCATCCAAAGGAATTCCATCAATAAAAATCTGCCCACTAGTTGGAGTAATCAATCCTAACATCATCCCTATTGATGTTGTTTTTCCGCATCCATTAGGCCCAAGCAATCCTAATGTTTTATTTTTTTCAATAATGAAACTAATATTATCTACTGCGATAGTGGAATTAAATTTTTTTGATAAATTTTTAACTTCTAATTTCATTTAAATCTCGATGCTCGATTTATTCTATCATTGATTGCTTCTCCTATTCCAAATTTCGGAATTTTAGCAATCTGAATTTTCATAAATCCTCTTTTTTTTACTAATCTAAAAATTTTGTATAAATTAGCAGCAGCCTCAGTCAAATTTGAATTTTTGCTCAAACTAAAAAATTTTCTCTTACTTTTATGTTTATTGCCGAGATATATAAACGCACTTTTACCATCGTGTCTTTTTTGATTTGTTAGTACTGGTATGCCGGGAGAATAATGTTTTTTCATCATCCCAGGAGAGATAAGTTTTTTATTTTTAAAACTTTTTCTTAGTTTTATTTTTAAAGCTTTTTCTATTTGATTTTGACTGATTATACCTGGTCTTAAAACCTTAGGATGATCAGTTAAATCAATAACAGTTGACTCAATTCCAATTTTACATTTTCCACCATTTATAATTAATTTTATTTTTTGTTTAAATTCTTCAAAAACATCATTTGAGTTAACTGGACTTACCTTTGATGATTTATTTGCACTTGGCATGGCTAATGGAAATTTTATTTTTTTTAATATAGATCTTATCACTTTGTGTTTTGGAAATCTAATAGCTACAGTATTCAAATTTGCAACAGCTTTAGAGTCAATTTTTGAATTTTTATTTTTTTTTAATACAAACGTAATTGGACCAGGACAAAATTTTTTATACAATACTTTAAAATAGTTATTTATTATCACATCATTAAATACATAACGAAGATCATAATAATGAATGATAAGTGGATTCGTTTGCGGCCTTCCTTTTAACCTAAATATTTTTTTAATTGAGTTTTTAGAATATGCATTTCCACCTAGTCCATAGACTGTCTCGGTAGGTAATCCAACGATGTCCTTATTTTTTAATTTTTTTATAGCTTTCTCAAGAATTTTTTTGTTAAAATTAGATATATTTGAATAGCTATTTTTCATAATGTAATTATTATTTATTAGATGAAAATTGAAAATATTCCAGCAGATATTAAAAGTAAATCATTAAAAGAGACAAGAGATGAAATAGATGGTATTTTGAGTAAATTAGAAAACCAAAATACTAACTTAAAAGATTCTTTAATTGATTATCAAAGATTAATTCAACTAAATAAACATATAGATTGGCTATTTAAAAAAAAATTTAAAGAAATTTCAGAAAAATAACCAATGATTAAAAAACTTGTTAAAAATGCAAAAAAGATTGATGATTTTTTAATAAATTTTTTAAATAAACAAAATAACTCTCTGTTAGTCAAACCAATGAAATATGGAGTTATTTCAGGAGGAAAAAAAATTAGATCTACTATAATTTTAGATGCCGGAAAATTGTACAATCTTAAAGAAAAAAAACTTTTGAATCTTTGTGCGGCTGTAGAGTGCATTCATTCTTACTCTCTTATTCATGACGATCTTCCTTGTATGGATAATGATAATATGAGAAGAGGCAAGCTATCAACACATAAAAAATTTGGAGAGGCCTCAGCAGTTTTAGCTGGAAGCTCTCTTTTAACATTAGCTTTTGAAATTATTTCAGATAAAAGTTATTTACTTAATTCAAAAATCAAAAGTGAGATTATAAATGTGTTAGCTAGATGTTCAGGACACACTGGTATTGCAGGAGGCCAAGAATTAGATCTTAAATATGAAAATAAAAAAAAAAGTTTAAATCAAATCATTAATATGCAAAAAAAAAAGACAGGAAAACTATTTAACTTTTGTTTATTTTCTGTTGGTGCTGTTGCGAACAAAAACCAAAAAGAAAAAAAATTTTTAAGTGAAGTAGGAGAAGAAATTGGTTTGTTATTTCAATTGGCTGATGATTTTTTAGATAAAAAAGGATCAAAAAAACTTATAGGCAAGCCTACAAAAAAAGATAGTAAAAAAGGAAAATCAACTTTATTAAGCTTAATGGGAGAAAAAAAAGCATATTTATTTGCTAAAAATCTAAAGAAAAAAATATTGCTTAAATTAAAAAAACATGGAAAAAATGGATTAGATTTAACTAATACAATCGAATTTATACTAGAAAGAAAATTTTAATGGGCAGATTAATTAAACAAATAAACTTCCCTGCTGATTTAAGAAAATTTAAAAAAGATGA
This sequence comes from uncultured Pelagibacteraceae bacterium, assembly GCA_902572345.1. Classification (GTDB taxonomy): domain Bacteria; phylum Pseudomonadota; class Alphaproteobacteria; order Pelagibacterales; family Pelagibacteraceae; genus Pelagilacustribacter. Next base: position 58,800 of record CACGEW010000001.1, read on the forward strand.
TCTTAGACAAATCTCAGATGAATTGAGAGATGAACTGATAGATGTTGTTTCTGAGACTGGAGGTCATTTAGGTGCTGGTTTAGGAGTAGTGGAGTTAACAATAGCTTTACATTATGTTTTTGATACACCTAAAGACAAATTAGTTTGGGATGTAAGTCATCAGTGTTATCCACATAAAATTATAACTGGACGAAGAGACAAAATTAAAACACTTCGTAAAGGCGGAGGTCTATCGGGATTTACTAAACGAACTGAGAGTGAATATGACCCTTTTGGAGCAGCTCACAGCTCTACTTCTATTTCTTCAACACTTGGAATGGCAGTTGCTAAAAAATTATCAAATAATAAAAATAATGTAATAGCAGTTATTGGAGATGGAGCTATGAGCGCTGGTATGGCTTACGAGGCAATGAATAATGCTGGAGCTCTAAAATCAAATTTAATAGTTATTTTAAATGATAACGATATGTCAATAGCAAGGCCAGTTGGAGCTATGAGCAAATATTTGGCAAAGCTTTTATCAGGTAAATTATATTTTAGTTTTAGAGAAACGTTAAAAATGATTATTTCATCTTTTTCAAAAAGGTTTAGTCAAAAAGCTGGTAGGGCCGAGGATCTGCTTAGAAATATTGTAACAGGAGGTACGTTATTTAGTGAGTTGGGTTTTTATTATGTTGGTCCAATAGATGGTCACGATGTTGAAAATCTAGTTCAAATTTTTGAAAATGTAAAAAACTCTAATCATCAAGGACCTGTATTAATTCACGTTAGAACACAAAAAGGAAAAGGATATAAACCAGCTGAGGATTCGGGGGATAAATATCACGGTGTATCAAAATTTAATGTCACTACCGGGGAACAAGCTAAATCGAAATCAAATGTTCCATCTTACACAAAGGTTTTTGCAGAAACCTTAATAAAACACGCTGAGCAAGATACAAAAATAATTGGTATTACGGGAGCTATGCCATCGGGAACAGGTTTAAATTTATTTGAAAAAAAATTTCCAGATCGAACTTTTGACGTGGGAATAGCCGAACAACATGCAGTTACTTTTGCAGCAGGACTAGCGACAGAAGGGTATAAACCGTATGCTGCAATATATTCTACTTTTTTGCAAAGAGCGTACGATCAAGTAGTTCATGATGTTGCTTTACAATCATTACCCGTAAGATTTGCTATTGACCGCGCAGGACTAGTTGGAGCAGACGGACCAACACATGCCGGCTCTTTCGATATTACTTATCTTTCAACTTTACCAAATTTTGTTGTAATGGCAGCAAGTGATGAGTCAGAATTAGTTAAAATGATAAATACTTCAGTAAACATAAATGACCGTCCATCTGCTTTTAGATACCCAAGAGGAAATGGAATTGGGGTTGAGTTGCCCTCTATAAAAGAAATTCTTGAAATCGGTAAAGGAAGAGTAATCGAAGAGGGAAAAAAAGTAGCTTTAATAAATTTTGGAACACGATTAGAAGAATGTAAAAAAGCTTCAGAAAAACTTTTAAAAAAAGGGATTAATTGTACAATTATAGATGCAAGATTTGCAAAACCATTAGATGAAAAACTAATTATGGAAGTCGCATCTAATCATGAAGTTTTAATAACAATTGAAGAAGGTTCCATCGGTGGTTTTGGCTCTCATGTAATGCAGTTTTTATCCGATAGAGGGGTGTTTGACAGAGGTTTAAAATTCAGATCTATGATCTTACCAGATATTTTTATTGATCAAGATACACCAGAGAAAATGTACGAAACTGCAGGCTTGGATAGTTCTTCTATAGCTAATAAAGTTGAAGAGACACTTAACTCAAATATTATTTTAGCTAAAAGTAGAAATAAGATTCCTAATTAACCACACTGTGCTCTGTGCATTAATAAATGATCAAGTAAAACACAATTGATCATTGCTTCACCAATAGGTACTGCTCTAATCCCTACGCATGGATCATGACGTCCTTTAACAGAAATATTTGTGTTCTTTCCTTTTTTATCTATGGTTTCTCTGCTAGTTAATATAGATGAAGTTGGCTTAACAGCAAAAGATGCTACGATATCTTGACCCGATGAAATTCCTCCAAGAATTCCTCCAGCATGATTAGTTTTAAATTTTATTTTTCCAGAACTTTTTCTTATTTCATCAGAGTTTTCTTCACCACTTAAAAAAGCCGCATTCATTCCTGATCCAATATTTACACCTTTTACTGCATTGATGCTCATTAATGCAGCTGAAATATCAGTATCAAGTTTTGAATAGATGGGTGCTCCCAAACCAACTGGAATTCCAGTAGCTCTCAATTCAATTATTGCACCGCATGACGATCCAGCTTTTCTTACTGCTAGAAGATATTTTTCCCATAACTTAACAGATTTTTTGTCGGGACAGAAAAAAGGATTCTTTCTTATCTCCGTATTGTCCCAATTAGATCTGTCGCATGACATTAAACCTAATTGAGTCACAGCACCTATAACGTTAAATTTTTTACCTAGAATTTTTTTTAGAACAATACGAGCTACAGCGCCTGCCGCAACCCTACTAGCAGTTTCCCTAGCTGATTGACGACCGCCACCTCTAAAATCTCGAATACCATATTTTTTAAAATAAGTATAATCAGCATGCCCAGGTCTAAATTTATTCTTAATAGACTCATAATCTCTAGATTTCTTATCTTCATTGTAAATGATAATTGAAATAGGTGTTCCTGTTGTTTTGCCCTCAAATACACCAGACAGAATAATTGCTTTGTCCGGCTCTTTCCTTTGCGTAGTAAATTTAGACTGCCCAGGTCTTCTTCTATCCATATCAGCTTGAATATCTTTTTCAGTTAATGGAATATTAGGAGGACAACCATCAATTACACAGCCTATTGCAGGACCATGAGACTCTCCCCAAGTAGTAAAACGGAATATTTTTCCAAAAGTATTAAAAGACATAAGTAAATAATGTATAGTTTATTTTATTAAATATATGAATCAAAAAAATGGCAAAAATTCCCTTGGTATAGACAGATGTTTTGACGATTTGGACAATCCAATAGAATTGTTTAAAAAATGGTTTGCTGAAGCTGAGAAGTCTGAAATTAACGACCCAAATGCAGTAGCAGTAGCTACTTCGAGTAAAGACAATCAACCCAATGTAAGGATGGTTTTGTTAAAAGGATTAAGTGATAAAGGTTTTGTTTTTTATACTAATTTTAATAGCAAAAAAGGAATTGAGTTGAAGGAAAATCTTAAAGCATCAATGTGCTTTCATTGGAAAAGTTTGAGACGTCAGGTCAGAGTTGTTGGAAGCGTGGAAGAAGTTACCAAAAAAGAAGCAGATGATTATTATAATTCTAGACCATATAAAAATCGAATCGGCGCTTGGGCATCTTCACAATCACAGACATTAGATAAAAGAAATACTTTTTTAGAAAAGATAAAAGAATTTGAAAAAAAATATCCTGATGAAAATAATGTGCCAAGACCCCCGCATTGGTCCGGATGGAGAGTTCTGCCAGATGAGATTGAATTTTGGGTTGACGGAGAGGGAAGAATTCACGAACGATTAAATTATAAAAATAAAAACGGAAAATGGGAAAAAGAACTTCTTTATCCTTAAAAAGATCTATTTAAACTAAAGCTAGTTAAATTTTGCAAGATTCTTTTATCTTGATTATCTGGAAATATTGCTAGAGCATCATAAGAGACATTAACAAAATATTCTGCCTTTTTTAAACTTGTCTCAACTGCTTTATATTTAAAAATTAAAGCTAACGTTTCACTAAAATCTTCTTCAGTTCTTTTATCTTTTTTCATTATTTCCATCAGAAATTCTTTTTCCTCCTCATTACTTTTTTGAAAAATTGTAATAAGTGGAAGTGTTACTTTTCCCTCATAAAAATCTTTTCCAATTTCTTTACCAAAAAATTTTTCTTTAGCGTAATAATCGAGTGCATCATCTGCTATTTGAAAAGCAAGACCTAAATTTCTTCCATAAGACTCTAATGCTTTCTTTTCTTTTTCATTACTTCCAGAAATACAAGCGCCTGTTTTTGTTGCTGCAGCAAAAAGAGCAGCAGTTTTTAAATTAATAATATCTATGTATGTTTCTTCTAAAAGATCTGCTTCACCTTTATGTTGTAGCTGTAGTACTTCTCCCTGAGCTATTTTTGCAGAGGTTGATGATAGAAGCTGTAACACTTCAAGATCTCCATCTTGAACCATAATCTCAAAACATCTACTCAAAAGATAATCTCCTACTAAAATTGAAGATTGATTACCCCAAATAGAATTTGTTGTTTTAATTCCTCGTCTTAAAGAGCTTTCATCAATTACATCATCATGTAGTAAGGTTGCTGAATGAATTAATTCCACACATGCCGCTAGATTAATATCTCTTATCTCTTCTTTGTATCCAGTTAATTTTGCTGATTCTAATGTTAATAGTGCTCTCAACCTTTTACCACCTGATTTAAGATGATGTTCGCTCATCTTCTTAATCAAATCAACATCACTCTTAAGTTTTTGCTCTATTAAGCTCTCAACATTTTGCAATTTAACCCCAAGCATATTTTTAAGCTCGAGATATGCAGAGTTTGCAGATTTTTTAAGTGGTATTACTGATCCCATATGCTTTTCTTACATTCGATTTAATTAATAATAAAATTTTAAATGGTAACGTGGTGACGCACCTATAATTCAACTGTAAGTAGCGTAATTTAATATTAAAATTTAGTTTATTACTGTTATAAGAATAATAACGATCATCTAAATTATGTTTTCAATTTTTAAAAAGAAAAAAGTTATACCACATGTAAGATTAACTGGCGTAATTGGATCAGCAGGCCGATTTAATAAAGGTATAGATCTTGCTGGTCAAAGAGATATTTTAAAAAAGGCTTTTTCTTTGAAAAAAATAACACATGTTGCGATTTCAATTAATTCGCCTGGAGGGTCCCCAGTCCAATCACACTTAATTTATAGTTATATAAGACAATTAGCTGAGAAAAATAAAGTTAAAGTTATTATTTTTGCTGAGGACGTAGCTGCATCGGGCGGATATTTAATTTCATGTGCAGGTGATGAAATTTATGCTAACTCAAGCTCTATTATTGGATCAATTGGTGTGATTTCAGCATCATTTGGATTCAAAGATTTGATTAAAAAAATCGGAATCGAGAGAAGAGTTTATACTGCAGGAAAAAATAAAAGTACTCTAGATCCATTTGTTGATGAGAAAGAGGAAGATGTTAAAAGACTTAAGAGCATCCAATTAGAATTACACGCTGATTTCATTAAAGTTGTTGAAACAAGCAGAGGATCTAAACTTAAAGATCCTGAAAAAAATAATATTTTTACAGGTGAATTTTGGACTGGAAAAACATCTTTAAATCTTGGATTAATTGATGGAATTGGAAACGCTGATCAAATTTTAAAAGAAAAATTTGGTGACAAAGTAATTATTAAAAATTTTGAAAAACCAAAAGGATTTATTGCAAGAAAACTATCTTCCTCTATTCAAGATCCCGTTGACAGACTAACTAATATTCTAGAAGAAAAATCGATGTGGCAAAAATTTGGTTTATAAATGCCAGTTAAAAAAAAAGTAACAAAAAAAATATCAAAAAAATTAAATTTTTTGTCTTTTCAAGACATTATAATGAATTTACAAAAATTCTGGGGAAAAAATGGTTGTATAATTTTACAACCTTACGATATTGAGGTTGGAGCTGGAACTTTTCATCCTGCAACTACTTTAAGATCTCTTGGACCAAAGCCCTGGAAGGCAGCTTATGTTCAACCATCAAGAAGACCAACAGATGGAAGATATGGGGAAAATCCAAATCGGTTACAGCACTATTATCAATACCAAGTAATTATAAAACCATCTCCTAAAAATATTAAACAACTTTATCTTAAAAGTTTAGCTTCTATTGGTATAGACGTAAAAAATCATGATATTCGTTTTGTTGAAGATGATTGGGAAAGTCCAACCTTAGGAGCAGCAGGTTTAGGTTGGGAGGTTTGGTGTGATGGAATGGAAATTACGCAGTTTACTTATTTTCAACAAATGACAGGTATTGAATGCAAACCTGTTCCTGTAGAAATTACTTATGGTCTTGAAAGGCTATGTATGTTTGTCCAAGGAAAAAATAATGTTTTTGATCTTGATTGGAATGATGAGGGAGTAAAATATAAAGAAGTTTTCTTTCAAGCCGAAAAAGAATTTTCTGCTTATAACTTTGAGTTTGCAAATACTGACACTCTACTCAAAAATTTTGAAAATACCGAAAACGAATGTAAATCTTTACTTGAAAAAAAGCTCTCATTACCAGCCTACGATCAATGTCTTAAAGCAAGTCATATTTTTAATTTGCTAGATGCTCGAGGAGTTATAGGTGTTGCAGAAAGGACCGGTTATATAACTAGAATTAGAGAACTTGCAAAAGGTTGTGGTGCATTGTGGTTAAGCTCACAAAGTTAAATTATGGCAGAACTTTTATTGGAATTATATAGCGAAGAAGTCCCACCACAATTACAAATAGCCGCTAGATCTCAAATAAAACAATTTATTGAAAACACTTTTGAAGAAGAGAATATAAAATATAAAGAATTATCGGTTTATTCCTCTCCAACCAGATTAACGCTATTTATAAAAGACCTTGCTGAAAAAATTAAAACAGAGGCCAAGGAAATTAAAGGACCCAAGGTAGGGTCTCCTCATCAAGTTATCCAAGGTTTTTTACGAGCCAAAAATGTTTCTGAGAACGACCTTATTGAAAAAGAAACGAACAAAGGAAAATTTTATTTCGTTAAAACACAATCTCAATCAATCTTAGTAGAAGACTTGTTAATCAAAATTATTCCAAAGGCCATTGGATCAATAAACTGGAAAAAATCAATGAAGTGGTCTGATCATAATTTGATGTGGGGAAGGCCTCTCAGAGCAATCTTTGCAAGATATAACAATAAAAAATTAGCATTTAATTTTGAGCATCTTGATGTTTCAGATGAAGTAATTATAGAACAAGATTTAACTACAAAAACTAAAAAAATAAAAGATTTTAAAGATTACCTAATTTTTTTAAAGAGCAATAGAATAATAGTGGATCACAAAGAAAGGGAAGAGATAATTCTTAAAAAGATCAGCTCATTTTCTCAATCTAAGCAATACAAAGAAAACTTAAATACAAAGCTTTTAGAAGAAGTCGTTAATATTGTAGAGGATCCAAATTTACTTCATGTAAGTTTTAACAAAGATTATTTAGAAATACCTAAAGAAATTATAATATCTACTTTAGAGAAACATCAAAGATATTTTCCAATATTTGATAGCAGAGAAAGACTAACTAATTATTTTTTTGTTGTAGCAAATAAAAAAGATGAAAAAAAATTAATTACTCAAGGAAATAAAAGGGTCGTTGAAGCAAGACTAGCAGATGCCAAATTTTTCTGGAATAAAGATAGATCTAAAAATTTGATTAAACAAATAGCGAACCTGAAATCAGTTACTTTCTATGAAAAGCTAGGAACTATTTATGACAAAACTCAAAGGTTAAGACAATTAGCTGGTCTTTTGTCAGATGACTTAAATATTAATAAAGAAAAAGTTCAAGTTGCAGCATCAATTTCTAAATCTGACTTGTGTTCAGACTTAGTCGGAGAATATCCAGAGCTTCAAGGTGTTATGGGTAAATATTTTGCGTTAGCACAAGGTTTTGAGGAAGATGTAGCAAATTCAGTAAGTGATCATTATCTACCAATAGGTTTAACATCATTATTACCTAAGAAGCCTTTTAGCTACTCCATTTCAATTGTAGATAAGATAGATACCTTAGTTGGTTTTTTCATTATAGATGAAAAACCTACAAGTTCAAAAGATCCTTTTGCGTTAAGACGAGCTGCGATTGGGTTACTTAGAATAATAATTGAAAATAAATTATCATTTAAACTTAGAGATTTAATTAGTTACGCTATAAGACTTTATCAAGAACAAGGCGTTGAAATTAAAAATGAAAAAACTGAACAACAAGTTCTTGAATTTATAAAGGAAAGAATGCGAAACGTATTAAAATTGAAAAATATTAAAACTGATGTTATAGAAGCATCAATCAGTTCTCATGCTGGAGATAATTTCTTGGCACTTTATGTAAAAACACTTTTAATGAATAAATATAAAAATAAAGGTATAGGGCTAAATGCAATCAACTCGTATAAAAGAGCTTCAAATATTTTAGATAAAGCTGGAAAAAGAATCACTGGTAGACCCGATGCCGTATTGTTTAGAAAAGATGAAGAAAAAATACTACATGAAAAAATTAATGAGATTCGGAAAGCTTTCACAGTTAAAGATGACAATAAAGACTACGAAAGCTTGTTGATAAAGCTTTCTGATACGAAAGAATCTACCGATAATTTTTTTGACAATGTCGTAGTAAATGATGAAAATCAGGATATTAAAAATAATCGATTAGAGTTATTAAAAATGTTTTGTAATACTTTTGATAACTTTATTGATTTTTCAAAATTAGAAGGTCTGTAATGGCAAAATTAATATTTAGCTTTGATGATAAATCCGCCAAAAAGTTAAAGAATAAAAAAAATATTTTGGGCGGCAAGGGAGCAAACCTTGGTGAGATGGGAAGATTAGGTTTACCTGTTCCTCCTGGATTTACTATTTCTACAGATGTTTGCGATCTATTTTATAAAAATAAAAAAAAATTACCAAAAAAGGTAATACAAAATATTGATTCAGAGCTGAAAAATATAGAAAAGAAAACTAAAAAGAAATTCGGTGATCTTAACAATCCTTTACTGGTATCAGTTAGATCAGGGGCTAGAATTTCAATGCCTGGTATGATGGATACAATTTTAAATCTTGGTCTTAATGATAAAACAGTTGAGTCATTAAAAAAGAAAACATCTAACGGAAGATTTGCAAAAGATAGTTATAGAAGATTTATACAAATGTACAGCAATGTAGTTTTGGGTGTAGAAGGACATTTGTTTGAAGAGCTAATTGATAATTACAAGTTAACCAAAGGAGTTTTACTAGACACAGATCTAGATGAGAGCGATTGGGATGGTTTAATCATTAATTTTAAAGAGTTAGTAAAAAAAGAAAAAAAAATTAATTTTCCTCAAGATGTAAAAGAACAATTACTAGGAGCAATCAACGCTGTATTTTTGTCTTGGAATAGTCAAAGAGCAAAAACTTATAGAAAATTAAATCAAATTCCAGACCATTGGGGAACAGCTGTAAATGTTCAAGCTATGGTTTTTGGAAATATGGGTAATGATTGTTCTACAGGCGTTGCCTTTACTAGAAATCCTTCAACAGGAGAGAATTCTTTTTTTGGAGAATTTTTAATAAACGCGCAAGGTGAAGATGTTGTAGCGGGCACGAGAACTCCTCAATACATTACAAAAAAAGCAAAACAAAACTCAGGTTCTAAAGATCCTTCAATGGAAGAGGCTATGCCTCAAGTTTATAAAGAACTTGCAAAAGTTTTTGTTAAGTTAGAAAGGCATTATAAAGATATGCAAGACATTGAGTTTACAGTTGAAAATAATAAACTTTGGATGCTTCAAACAAGATCTGGAAAAAGAACTGCTAATGCTGCAATTAAAATTGCAGTAGATATGGTTAAAGAAAAATTAATTTCAAAAAAAGAAGCAATCAAAAGAATAGATCCAAATACCTTAGACACTTTATTGCATCCTACTTTAGATGACAAAGTTGAGAAGGAAATAATTGCTTCGGGTTTACCCGCATCACCAGGTGCTGCAAGTGGGAAAGTTGTTTTTACCGCTGATGAAGCAGAGAAATTAAATGGGATGATGCAAGATACGATATTGGTGAGGTTAGAAACTTCACCAGAAGATATACACGGGATGCATGCAGCTAAAGGAATTCTTACTGCAAGAGGGGGAATGACAAGCCATGCAGCCGTTGTAGCAAGAGGAATGGGAAGACCATGTGTTTCAGGTTCAAGTGAAATAACAATCGATTATGAATTAAAACAATTCAAAGCTGGGAACATAATTATTAAAGAGGGAGATATTATTACTATTGATGGTGGAAGTGGAAAAGTAATGAAAGGGTTAGTTCCTACTGTTCAACCGGAAATTTCTGGATACTTCTCTACAATAATGAAATGGGCTGATGAATTTAGAAAATTAAAAGTAAGAACAAATGCCGAAACAGAAGCAGATAGTAAAACTGCTAGAGAGTTTGGTGCTGAGGGTATCGGCTTATGTAGAACTGAGCATATGTTCTTTGATGAAGAAAGAATTTTATCCGTTAGACAAATGATTTTGTCTAAATCAAAAGATGATAGAAATAGTGCGTTAGAGAAACTTCTACCTCACCAAAAAGAAGACTTTAAAAAAATATTTAAAGTTATGTCAGGTTTACCGGTTACAGTAAGATTATTAGATCCACCACTTCATGAGTTTTTACCAAAGGCTGACAAAGACATAGAGGAAGTAGCAAGATCTTTAAATTTATCAGCAAAAGAAGTTAAAGATCGAATAGCAGAACTTCATGAGGAAAATCCTATGCTTGGACATAGAGGATGTAGACTTGGCATTTCTTTCCCAGAGATTTATGAGATGCAATGTAGAGCAATATTTGAAGCTATTGTCGAATTGAAAAAACAAAAAATAAAAGCAGCTTTTGTAGAAATAATGATACCTTTAGTATCTACTGACTCTGAATTAAAAATTCTAAGAGCCTTAGTTAATAAAATAGCTAAAGAAATAGAGAAAGAAAATAAATTAAAACTTGAATATATGGTAGGAACTATGATCGAATTACCACGAGCAGCTTTACAAGCGAAGTCTATTTCAAAACATGCTGATTTCTTTAGCTTTGGAACCAACGATTTAACTCAAACGACTTTAGGAATAAGCCGAGACGATTCAGGAAAATTTTTAAACGATTACATTGATAATAAGATTTTTGATGTAGATCCATTTGTAAGTATCGATCAAAATGGAGTAGGTGAGCTAGTGGAAATAGCTTCTTCAAGAGGTAGAAAGACAAATAAAAATATTAAGTTAGGGATTTGCGGTGAGCATGGTGGCGATCCAAAGAGTATTGAATTTTGTTCTAGAACAGGATTAAATTATGTTTCCTGTTCTCCATTCAGAGTCCCAGTAGCAAGATTAGCCGCTGCACAAGCAGAGTTATCTAAATAATAAAGTTGTATCAAATGATCTTGCGCTATGTGTAATTGATCCAACAGATATCCTATTAATTCCTGTTTTTGATATAAGTTTAATATTTTTTAGTGATGCATTTCCTGAATACTCAGTTTGATATCTATTTTTACAAAGCTTTAAGCATTCTTTTATCTGTGAGGTTTTCATATTATCAAAAAGTATTCTTTTAAATTTTAGACCTATAATTTGTTTAAGCTGATTAATATTTTCAATTTCTACCGTAACTATTTTTTTTGTTTTTACAGCTTTCTTAACCAATTCCCTAAGGCTATTGGATGCACTGATATGATTATCTTTAATTAGGATTTCATCACTTAAATTATATCTATGATTATATCCCCCACCTTTTTTAACTGCGTATTTTTCAAGAGCTCTCAAATTAGGTGTAGTTTTTCTGGTGCAACATATCTTGGTTTTTTTAATAGTTTTTCTTACAAATTGATCAGTTAACGTTGCGATACCTGAAGCGTGATTAAGAAAGTTTAGCGCAGTTCTTTCAGCAATTAAGATAGTTTTTGTTTTTGCTCTTATTTCAGCAATCATTTTATTTTTTTTTATTTTTTTTCCATCAGAAATTTTTTTGATAAAAACTGTTTCTCTTCCAATTAATTTAAAAGCTGTTTTACAGAATTCTAACCCAGCAATTACCCCATCTTGTTTAGCTATGATTCTAGCTTTAACTATTTTATTTTTTGAATTTATAAGGTTAGTAGTTATGTCGCCTCTAGGCCTCAAGTCTTCCTCTAGAGCTTTTTTCACAACTGTTTTAATATAAGACTGATTTAATTTTTGCACTGATCTAACGACCAATTTCGGTCATTCTAATTACAGATTTTCTTGCGGCTTCTATAGTTTTATTATCTAAAACTATTTCATTAGTATCATTTTCTAAACAATCTAAGATTTTTTCTAAATCAATTTTTTTCATATAAGGGCAAAGATTACATGGTTTGATGAAAGAAACATTTGGATTATCAGCTTCGACGTTATCACTCATAGAACATTCAGTTACTAACATAACTTTTTTAGGTTGATTATCTTTTACGTATTTAATCATACCAGAAGTTGATCCGGCAAAGTCAGATGCTTCAATTACATCCGGTGGGCATTCAGGGTGAGCTATGACTTTAATACCTGGGTTTTGATTTTTAATATCTTCAATCTCTTTACTAGTAAATTGTTCGTGAACAATACAAGTTCCTTTCCAAGAGATAATTTTTACTTTTGTATTTTTTGCAACATAATCAGCTAAATATTGGTCTGGAAGAAAAATTACTTTTTCTACGTTTAAAGACTCAACTACTTTAACAGCATTTGCAGAAGTACAGCAGACATCTGTTTCTGCTTTTACATCGGCAGAAGTATTAACATATGAAACCACTGGAACACCTGGATATTTTTGTTTTAATAATCTTACATCTTTTCCAGTGATTGAACTTGCTAAAGAACAACCCGCTTGCATGTCCGGTAAAAAGACTTTTTTGTTTGGGTTCATTAGTTTTGCTGTTTCAGCCATGAAGTGTACTCCACACATAATAATTTTATCCGCAGAAGTCTTTGCGGCTTCAACTGCTAGCGCTAAAGAGTCCGCTGCTATGTCAGCTACTCCGTGGTAAATTTCTGGAGTTTGATAATTATGTGCGAGTATGATTGCATTTTTTTCCTTTTTTAGTTTATTGATTTTTTCTATTAAAGGAGCATGAACTTTCCATTCATTTTCAGGCACAAATTTTGAGATTTTTTTGTAAATCTCGCTAGAACCGTTTAAATTTCGTTGTTGTACAGACATACTAATTCCAATTTATCAACTTGAGGTTAAATTGTCATTCATTTATTGTCGCATAATTGTTGCGGTCGTGCTGAAATTGGTAGACAGGCACGCTTGAGGGGCGTGTGGGTTTCCCGTGAGAGTTCGAGTCTCTCCGACCGCACCAAAAAGCTTATTTATGATTGAATATTTAAAAAAAAATAAACGAATTGTGCTTATAATTTTAGTTATAGCTTTTATTGAATTGAGCGGGTATGGGATCTTAGCTTCTCTTTCAAGATTATTAAACGCTCTTTAAAATTCTACACTTTTTGTTATTTGCTAAAAGTTCTTTATTTTCAAATTCTTCAACATTTGGATCAATTACTTTTAACAAACCAAATGGATAAGGTTGTTCAATAAGTATTTTACCTATTTTGGTTTTATTATAAAAAATTTCCTCCCCTAAATTTAATTTTTCAGTCGAAGAAATAGGCAATAATCTTCTTCTTAATTTTTCTTTTAATTTCATTCTAGCAGTGTTTTCTTGGCCGATATAGCATCCCTTTTTGAAATCAATCGCATTAAGCTCCTCAAAGTTTGCCTCTAATCCAAATAATTGATCTTTTAAATTTTCAATACCTTTTATTGGAATTCCTAAAGAATGGGCTTTTGCAAAATATGTATCAGGCTTTATTATCTTTAAGTTTAATTTTTTAATCGTGAGGTGTAATTTTTCTAATGATGAGACTATTCTTGCTCCTAAATTATTATTTCGAGGATCTAGAAAAAGAGGGCTACCCCTAAATTCTATTGTATCACCAGTTTTATTTTCATTTTTTTGTATATCTAAAAATTTTTCTAAGTTAATTAGTCCAATTACATAATTTTTAGAAATATCTATTATTTCAATTTTTGATCTTAATTTATATTTTAATAAGTAATTTATAATTTCATTTGTAAATTTATTGTCACAATCTAATAAATAACCATTTTTTGATTGTATCAAAAAAAATTCAAATAAATATTTGCCTTGAGGCGTAAAAAGAGCTGAAAATATTGAGGCAGATAAACTTACTTTTTCAACATCATTAGTAATGATATTTTGCAGAAAATTTTTGGCATCTTCACCTGATATAAAGATTAATCCACGGTCTTCTAACAAAATAATTTGATCTTTTTCCATATTTGTCAATATATACTGTATAATATATTTTTTAAATCATGTCTGATAATTTTAGTCTCATTATAAAAAATGGTTCTTGTTACATAGATGGCAAGCTCACAAAAACAGATATTGGTTTATCAGGTAACAAAATTAAAAAGATTGGAAAAATCGAACTTAACAGCTCTAAAGTTTATGATGCTACAGATAAAGTTGTTTTGCCAGGTATCATCGATACTCAAGTTCACTTTAGAGAGCCAGGATCAACTGATTCAGAAGATTTAGAAAGTGGTAGTAGAGCCGCAGTGTTAGGCGGTGTAACCGCTTTATTTGAAATGCCCAATACTAGCCCTCCTACATCTAATTTGGTTGAGTTTGATAAAAAGTTACAAGCAGCTAAAAATAGAATGCATAGTAATTATGCTTTTTATTTTGGAGCAACACCTGACAACACTAATCAACTTGCTCAACTAAAAAATGTTGAAGGATGTTGTGGTGTTAAATTATTTGCGGGCTCATCAACAGGGAACTTATTAGTAGACAAAGAGGCTGATATCGAAAAAGTAATTTCCAGTAGCGATAGAATCGTTTCTATTCACTCTGAAGATGAAGATATTATCAAACTAAGAAAAAAATTTATTAGAAAAGGAGACGTTCATTCACACGCTGATTGGAGAAATGTAGAAGTAGCAATGTCATCTACTCGAAGAGTAGTTAAAATTGCAGAGCGATATAATAAAAAAATTCACGTTCTTCATGTTACAACCAGAGAAGAAGTAGATTTTTTAGCCATGCACAAAAAAAATGTTACTTTCGAAACTACACCCCAACATTTAACTATGTACGCACCGGATTGTTATGACAAACTTGGAACTTATGCTCAAATGAACCCTCCACTTAGAACTAAAGAACATTATGACCGCCTTTGGGTGGCAATTAAAAATAATATTGTAGATGTACTAGGTTCTGATCATGCTCCGCATTTAAAAAAGAACAAAGATAAAGAATACCCAAATACACCTTCTGGTATGCCTGGAGTTCAGACTATTTTTCCAGTGATGCTAGACCATGTAAACAATGGAAAACTCTCTCTACAGCAATTGATTAATTTGATGTGTGAAAATCCTTGTAAAATTTTTGGGATTAAAAACAAAGGTTATTTAAAAGAGGGTTTTGACGCTGATTTAACTATTGCTGACATGAATAAAGAAGTGACAATAAAAAATGAGATGATAGCAAGCAAATGTGGCTGGACACCTTTTAATAATTATAAGGTAAAAGGTTTTCCCGTAGGGACAATTGTAAATGGTCATTTAGTAATGTCTGATGGTAAAGTGGTTGAGGAGTCTAAAGGAACACCACTAAAGTTTTAAAATTTTATTCTCAACCAAGTCTGCTTTTATTTCATCTAGAATAGCAGGATCATCTATTGTGGCTGGCATTTTATAAGGTTCGTTATCAGCTATTTTTCTTACTGTCCCTCTTAAAACTTTTCCTGATCTAGTTTTAGGTAATCTTTTTACAACAATAGCTATTTTAAATGCTGCAACAGGACCAACTTTTTCTCTAACCATTTTTATACATTCGTTAATTATATCTTTTTTGTCTTTTGTGACCCCAGCTTTTAAAGCAAGTAAGCCAATAGGAAGTTGTCCTTTTAATTTATCAGCAATACCAATGACGGCACATTCAGCAACATCATTATGTTCGGCTAATACTTCTTCTATTGCTCCGGTTGATAATCTATGACCTGCCACATTGATAATGTCATCAGTTCTAGACATGATCCACACGTAACCGTCTTCGTCAATATGTCCAGCGTCATAAGTTTGATAATAACCAGGGTAAGTGGACATGTAGTTATCTTTATATCTTTTATCAGCACCCCAAAGTGTAGGAAAGGTTCCTGGAGGAAGTGGTAGTTTAACAACTATGTCTCCCATTTTTCCAGGTCCAACCTCTTTTCCATCTGAATTTAAAACTTTTAAATCATAACCTGGAACAGGTTTGAAAGCAGATCCATATTTAACTGGAAAAGACTCAATTCCAGTACAATCAGAAGTAATCGCCCAACTTGTTTCTGTTTGCCACCAATGATCTATCACAGGTGAATTAGATAATTTTTCAAACCATTTAATTGTATCAGGATCAGCCCGCTCACCTGCTAAAAATAATTTATCAAATTTACTTAGATCATATTTTTTAAAAAACTCACCATTAGGATCCTCTTTTTTAATTGCTCTAATTGCTGTAGGGGCTGTGAAAAGAGATTTTACCTTGTGCTCTGATATTATCCTCCAAAAAACTCCAGCATCAGGAGTGCCAACTGGTTTTCCCTCAAAAAGAACTGTGGTACAGCCGTAAAATAACGGAGCATATACGATGTAAGAGTGTCCAACTATCCAACCAATATCACTTGCAGACCACCATACGTCGTCTTGATTGATGTTATAAATATTTTTCATTGTCCATTTCAAAGCAACGATATGCCCACCGATATCTCTCACAATTCCTTTTGGTAAACCCGTTGTTCCGGAAGTATAAAGTATATAAGCGTATTCATTAGCGTTCATTTTCTCACACTCTGCAGGTTTTGCATTTTTATGAGCGTCTTCCCAAGTAATATCTATTTTAGAATCAAGCTCTGCTTTATCTTTTTCTCTTTGGAAAATTATACATTTGTCTGGTTTATGATTTGCAAGCTCTAAAGCTTTGTTTACTAATGGTTTGTAGTGAACAGTTCTACCAGGTTCATAACCACATGAAGCTGTAACTAAAAGTTTTGCCTTAGAGTCATCAATTCTACTTGCAAGTTCGTTTGCAGCAAACCCACCAAAGACAACAGAATGAACCGCTCCAATTCTTCCACACGCAAGCATAGCAATCACTGCCTCAGGTATCATTGGCATATAAATAATTACTCTGTCACCTTTGTTAACACCCTGATTTTTTAATGCTCCTGCGAACAAAGCAACCTTATCTCTTAATTCATTGTATGTTATATTTTTTTTTGTTCCTGTAATTGGGCTATCGTAGATAATTGCGAGTTTATTACCTCTTCCTTCATCGACGTGAAGATCTAAAGCATTGTAACAAGTATTTGTCACACCGTCCTCAAACCATTTATAAAATGGAGGTTTATCTGAATTTAAAATTTTTGTTGGTTTTTTATACCAAAAAATGTTTTCAGAGATATTTTTCCAAAAATCTTCTCTATTTAGAATAGATTTTTGATAAATATCTTTATATTTTTGATTCAATTTATTCCTCCCTAAAAACTGTATTATTTAGAGATTATTCCACAAATATCCCCAAAAAAAAATAAAAAAACCAATAAAAATGCGGTTTTTTGAGCAAAAAAACACTTCACTGTAACTTCGTTTTTGACTATGTTCCCTCCAATTGCTTGGAAGCGGTTAATTTAATCGTTTGTCTGAGCGGTTTATATATAAACTAAATAGAAAACTAAACAAACGAGGGAGGTTTTCATGAAAAAATTAGGTCTTATAGCTTTAGCGACTGTTGCCTTTTTAGGTATTACTAGTTCAGCTAATGCTGCGACTGCCATGTTAGAAGTCAATGATTTCGTAGGAATTTCATTTTGGCTTGTATCTATGGGCATGATCGCAACTACAGTATTCTTTTTTGCAGAAAGAAACACGGTAGCTGCATCATGGAGAACATCTTTAACTGTAGCTGGACTTGTAACTGGTGTTGCATTTGTTCATTACATGTACATGAGAGAAGTTTGGGTGACTACAGGTGATACACCAACAGTATACAGATATATTGACTGGTTAATCACAGTGCCACTTCAAATGATCGAATTCTATCTAATCTTGGCAGCTGTAAGAAAAGTGCCAACTTCTATATTCTGGAAGCTATTAATTGGTTCATTAGTAATGTTAATCGGTGGATACTTAGGTGAAGCTGGTTATATTCAACCATTTGTAGGTTTCGTAATTGGAATGGCTGGATGGATTTACATCTTGTTTGAAATATTCTCAGGTGAAGCTGGAACTTTAGCAGCAAAAGCTGGTAACAAAGCTATGTCTACTGCTTTCAGTGCAATGAGAATAATTGTAACGATTGGTTGGGCTATATATCCTTTAGGATATATTTTCGGTTACCTAACTGGTGGTGTTGATGCAAATTCTTTAAACATCATTTACAATTTAGCTGACTTTGTTAACAAGATCGCTTTCGGTCTAGTTATCTGGGCAGCAGCAATGCAAAATACAAGATTAGCATCTAGATAATAGATATTAATTTATAAAAAAAAGGGCAGGTACGTTTTGCGTACTTGCCCTTTTTCTTTAGATACTTATATTCTTACTAATGGAAATATCAAAACCTTATAAAGGAAAAGGAAAACGAAAAATTAAAAAGATGCCTTTCACAGTTAAAGGGTACATTTTATATTATGCTTTTTTTTGGGTAATTATAATTTCAATTTACTTGGCCTATTATTAATTTATGGCAAAAATAACTTATAAGGATAATCAAGGGAACTCCAAAACTATAGAGGTAGAGAAAGGCCTTTCCGTAATGGAGGGAGCGATCCAAAACGATATCCCAGGTATTGACGCTGATTGTGGCGGAGCTATGGCTTGTGCAACTTGCCATGTTTATGTCGAAGAAAACTGGTTTAATAAATTATCAAAAGCAGAAGACGCAGAAGTAGATATGATTGATATGGCTTATGAACCAAAAAAAAATAGTAGATTGAGCTGTCAAATAATTGTAAGCGATGAATTAGACGGTTTAGAGGTTACGACACCAGAAAAGCAATCTTAATGAAAAAAACAGATGTAATTATAATTGGGGCTGGACCAGTCGGTCTTTTTGCTGTTCATCAATTAGGTATAAAAGGTCTTAAAGCTGTTGTCATAGATAATCTAGATAAAGCAGGTGGGCAATGTATTGAATTGTATCCAGATAAACCAATCTATGATATCCCTGCAGTGCCCGAGTGCACTGGTGAGGAGCTTACTAAAAGATTGCTAGAACAAATAAAACCTTTCAAAACAGAATTACATCTTAATGAAAGAGTTGAAGAAGTTTATCCTGAAAAAGAGAATTGGATTGTTAAAACAAATAACAAAAAAGAGTTTATAGCTCCCAACATAATAATTGCCGGCGGAGTAGGTTCCTTCGAACCTAGAAAAATTTCTTTAAAGGAATGCGAAAAATTTGAGGGTAAATCTGTATTTTATGCTGTCAGAAATAAAGATAATTTTAAAAATAAGAATATTTCAATTTTTGGAGGTGGTGACTCAGCTCTAGATTGGGCTTTAGAACTTTCAAAATTTTCAAAAATAACATTAATTCACAGAAGAGATGAATTTAGAGGTGCACAACATACATTATCAGAAATAAGAAAATTAGAACAAGAGGGAAAGGTTTCTATAAAAACTCCTTGCCAAATAGACTCTTTAGAAAGCGAAAAAGAATTAAAATCAATAACTATTAAATATGATGATGGAAAAACCGAAAAAATTCCTACTGATGTTATTCTTGGTTTTTTTGGGTTAATTATGAAACTAGGACCAATAGCGGAATGGGGATTGAATATGGATAAAAAAACTATTGAGGTAAATCCCGAAAATTTTGAAACTAATAAAAAAGGAATATTTGCTGCTGGTGATATTTGTAGTTATCCAGGTAAATTAAAATTAATTTTATCGGGATTTCACGAAGTAGCTCTTGCCTCTGTTGAATGCTTTAAAAGAGCGAGACCTAATGAAAAATATAGATTTGAATTCACTACATCATCTAAAACTATTCAAGATAGACTAGGAAAAAAGTGATAGAATTGCTTACTGCCGATACCCCTAACGGTAAGAAAATTTCAATTATGTTAGAGGAGATAAAATTTGATTATAAAATCACAAAGATAAACATTTTAAAAGATGAACAGTTTAAACCAGAGTTTAAAAAATTAAGTCCTTTTAGTAAAATTCCAGTAATTATTGATCACGATGCAAAAATAAATTTGTTTGAGTCTGGAGCAATATTAATTTATTTGGGAGAAAAAAGTGGAAAGTTTTACGATGAAAATCAAAGAACAACAATCAATCAATGGTTAATGGGCCAAATGGCTTATGTTGGTCCCATGTTAGGTCAACATCATCAATTTCACCACTATAACCCGGGAAAAAGTGAGTTTGGTGAAAATAGATATTTCAAAATATCTGAAAGAATTTACAAAGAACTTGATGACAGGTTGTCTAAATCTAAATTTTTAGCAGGAGAAGATTATACAATAGCTGATATAGCTACTTTTCCTTGGATCGCACGTCATGAGTGGCATGATATTGGTTTAAAAAAATTTAAAGGCTTAGAGAGGTGGTACAAAGAAATTTCTAATAGGGAGTGTGTTCAGAAAGGTTATGATCTTTTTAATAAAGGCGAAAAAATTCCTGAAGTCTAATCTTCTACAAAAATTTTTTCATCTCTTTCATGTCTTTCCTGAGCCTCGATAGATAATGTTGCCACAGGTCTTGCCATTAATCTTTTTAAACCGATAGGTTCACCTGTTTCTTCGCAGTATCCGTAAGTCCCTTCCTTAAGCCTTTGTAAAGCAGAATTAATTTTAGAAATTAGTTTTCTACTTCTATTTAAAGCCTTCATTTCCACAGATTTATCAGTGTAAGAAGAGGCTTGATCGACGATATCTGCTGATGAAACGTTATCGTCAGAGGAATTAAGCAAATTTCCTAAATTATTTGCTTTAATTATATCTTTTTTCCAATTTAATAACTCCTCTGTGAAAAATTTTTTGTGTTTTGCACACATATATTTTTCCTTAGAGTTAGGAATGTATTTTTTTTTAGTAGTGGCTTTTTTTACCATTTTTTGATTTCGGGGAGTATATGTTTGATTTTAGTCGTGTCAATAGCTTATAAATTGTAATAATTCTTTATTTTTATGATACTTAAAAAAAACATTACAAAACTTTTTTATTTATTTATTTTTACCAATCTGCTTTTGTGGACACTTGTTCCATCTATTTCAAATTTAAATTTACCCTTAGACACAATAGAAGCTCTTGCTTGGGGGAGCAATTTAAATTGGGGGTTTAATAAACACCCACCACTAAGCGCTTTTGCAGTTGAATTAACTTTCCTTATATTTGGAGCAAACGATTGGGCATTTTATCTTTTAAGTCAAATTTTTTTAATTGTTACTTTTTTTTATGTTTGGAAAATGTCCAATGAAATATTTGAGAATAAAATTCATTCATTATTATCAGTTATAATATTATCTGGAATTTTTTTTTACAATTTCACTACACCAGAATTTAATGTAAACATAAGTCAACTTCCTTTCTGGGCTCTATGTGTCTATTTTTTTTGGAAAGGTATAAGCACCAATGCAAGATCTAGTTGGGTTTTATTTGGTGTTTTTTCTACCTTAGGTTTTTTATCTAAGTATCTTTTTATTTATCTTCTTTTAGCAATATTTATCTATTTTATTTTTAATTTGAAAAATCTTAAAAAATGTATTCCTAATTATTTCTTATCAATTGTCATATCTCTGGTACTACTCATACCTCATTTTTTATGGTTATTTGAAAATGATTTTATAACTATTTTTTATGGTTTAAACAGATCTGGATTATCAGAATTTAAAATATTTGATCATTTGATAAATCCCTTAATTTTCTTAGCTAAACAATTTTTGGTTTTAATTCCTTTTTTTATATTGCTATTTATAATTACAAAAAAAATTAAATTTAAAATAAATTTAAAAAGTAAAAAACTTTTATTTCTTATATTTATAAATTTAATTCCACTTCTTTTAATTTTTCTTACTTCAGTAATCACAGGGGCGAAGATAAGAACAATGTGGATCACACCTTTTTATCTATTTTTTGGAACCATGTTTATAGAAATTTATAGAAAAAATTTAGATTTTAAAAAATTAAAAAAATTCTATATTGTTTTTATATTTTTTTTTATCCTTTCTCCCACTCTTTATCTTGGAGTATCAATTTTTGATAAAACCAAAAGAACAGATTATCCAGGAAAAGAGATCTCAAGATTGGTTCAAAATAAATGGAATGATAATTTTGTAAATGAAATTAAGATTGTGATTGGTGATGAGTGGTCTGCTGGAAATTTGTCTTATCATTTAAGATCAAGACCAAAATGGTTCAACAATTTAAAAGAGAAGGCAACATTAATAACAGATGAAGAAGGCGTTATTTATACTGGAAACCCAAAAGTATTAAAGAAAATATGTCCAGGTGTGTTTGGTGAAATAAGGCCGGTTGGATATTGTATGATTGGTAAAAAATGAAAAAAATAATTATTCTAATACCTGTATTTAATGATTGGGACTCACTTAAAAAATTAGTTGACGAAATCGATTACAATATTAAAGAATACATTGATATACAATTTGAATGTTTAATTGTAAATGATGCATCAACTATTAAACAAATAAATTTTAAAAAACCTACTCACATTAATTCACTAGAAATTTTAAACATGTTAGAAAATAGAGGGCATGCTAGATGTAATGCATTTGGCATAAGATATGCATTTCAAAATAAAAGATTTGACTATCTTATTTTAATGGACGGAGACGGTGAGGACAGACCTGTAGAAATTAAAAGCTTAATAAATTCTATTATTAACAATCCACATGTGTCAGTAGTAGCTAAAAGAATTAAAAGGTCAGAAGGGCCTCTTTTTCAATTTATGTATAAAGTTCATAAATTGGTTACTTTTGTTTTTACAGGAAAAAATATTAACTTTGGAAATTATTGCATATTAACAAAAGAAGATGTTAAGAAAATTCATTCAAAAGCTAGCTTGTGGAGCAGCTTTTCGGGAACATTAAAAAAAAATATTCAACCGCTAAATAATATTAATTCCATAAGGGGAAAGAGATATTATGGTCCCTCAAAAATGTCTTTAGTAAAACTATTAATACACTCTTTTTCAATAATAGCCGTATTTAAATATCAAGTTTTTTTAAGATCAACTTTTATGATTGTTTTATTAGCATTTTTTAATACTTATTTAAAAAATTTTTCTACATCTCTACAAATATTGATTGTAATTTTTAATTTAATTATTTTTGTTGTGTCTTTGAGAGAAAAAGAGAAAGATTTAATGAACAGTCATAAAAATCTAAGTAACACAGAAAGTGTTAAACACTGAATAGTTGTAATAAGAGTCCCTAATAGAATCAAAAAGGAATCAAAACGTGAACATTATTATGGAATTAATAAGTATTGTGGATAAAACAAAAGATGCGTAATGTGAAATATATTTTTTAAAGAAAAAAGGAAACTTATGAAAAAATTAAAATGTCATTGCGGAGCAATAGAAGTAGAAATCAACATTAAAGACAATTTAAAAAAAATTTTAAGGTGTAACTGCTCTCTTTGTAAAAGAAAAGGAGCAGCCATGTCTATGGTTAAAAATGAGGACTTTAAGATTATAAAAGGAACAGATAAATTAACTCTTTATCAATTCCACACAAAGGTTGCTAAGCATTATTTCTGCTCAATTTGTGGAATTTATACTCATCACAATCCAAGATCTAATCCATCAATGACAGGATTTAATCTAGGCTGCTTAGATGAAATAGATACATTTGCTTTAAAAAATGTTCTTATAAATGACGGACACAATCATCCATTAGATAAAAATTAAAATGGATCGAAACCATTTTAAATATCGAAAAGTAAAAAGCAAATATTTAAAATTTCTTACCTCTCAAGAAGTTATGTCTGAACCTTTTAGGGACAAATTAGGTCAATTAAACAAATTTTACCTTCCCATAAGCAAAATGATTAAAGAAGAGTATTTCAAAAAAAAAAAAACAAGAGTTATTGGTTTGACTGGAGGGCAAGGAACTGGAAAATCAACTATTTCGAATATTTTAAAAATTATTTTAAAAGAGGCTTACGGGTTAGAGACAGTAATATTTTCAATTGATGATTTTTACAAAACTTTAAGTGAAAGAAAAATATTATCAAAAAAAATTAGCAATTTATTCCTTACAAGAGGTGTACCAGGAACGCATGATACAAAAATGTTATACAAATGCATTAAAAATTTAAAAAATAAAAAATTTAAAAATTTTTCAATTCCCAAATTTGATAAATCCATCGATGATAGAGCTTCCAAAAACAAGTGGTTAAAAGTTAAAAAAAAACCTAATATTGTCATTTTTGAAGGATGGTGTGTAGGAGCTATAGCACAAAAAAAAAAAGATTTAATTATTCCAATAAATGCACTAGAAAAACATAACGATAAAAAAAAAATTTGGAGACAGCGGGTAAATTTTGAACTTAAAAAAAACTATAAAAAAATCTTTAATTTGATTGATAATTTAATTTTTCTTAAAGTTCCAAGTTTTAAATATGTTTTTAAATGGAGGCTTTTACAAGAAAGAAAATTAAGAATTACAAGCAAGGGAGACAAAACCATGTCTGATAAAGAAATTAATAAATTTGTAATGTATTATGAAAGACTTACTAAACAAATGTTGAAATTTTTACCAAGAACAGCTGATACTGTAATAAGTATTGATAAAAAGCATAGACTTAAATCAATAAAATTTAATTAAATGAAAAATTTTTTATTATTTATTTTATTACTATTTTCCTCTAATTATCTTCAAGCTCAAGATAATTTAAAGTATTATGTTGAAAAAGCATTAACTGATAATTTAGAATTAAATGCCGAAAGAAAAAATTACGAGTCGGCAAAGCAAAGTAAAAATATTTCTAGAAGTGAGTTTTTACCAAGCGTTACCCTTTCAGGAGATCAAACTAATATTTCCTCAAAAAATCAAATAAACCAAAGTGGCGTCAGTTTAGCTGATACTAATTTAGAAACAGAAAGTACTAAAATTTCAGTAGAGCAAAAAATTTTCTCTGGATTTAAGGGACTTAATACTTTTAAAAAAACTGAACTCGAGACCCGAAAAGCTAATTTATTTCTTAGAAAAGTTGAACAACAAACTATCCTAGATGCTGCTTCAGCGTATTTTGATTTAATTTTTAAATCTAAAAATGAAGAATTTAATTTATCAAATGTAAATTTATTCGAAAGACAAGTAGACTCAGATAGCGCTAGACTTCAAAAAGGAGAAATAACTTTAACTGATCTAGCTCAGTCCGAGTCTTCTCTAGCTGGAGCTAGAGCTAATTTGATAAAAGCTAAAACTGAACTACTCACCTCAAAAACAAATTTCGAGAGAGTAACTAGAGAAAAATCACCCAATACAAAAAATTTAAATGAAAAAGCTTTTTTGATATTACCAAACTCTCTTGCAGAGTCGCTTGAATTAGCTAATTTAAACAATGTAGATTTATTGATTTCTAAATTAGACTATGAAATTGCTGAAAAAGAATTAAACATTGAAAGAGCAAGACTTTCTCCCTCGGCATCACTTAATTATTCAAAATCAGAAAATAGTGATTATAGCTCAACTATAGATGAAATTGACCAAGAGTCTGTAAAGGCAACTATTAAATGGCCTATTATTAAAGGAGGAGAAAATATTTCCTCAATTAAGAAATCTTCTTTTAATAAAGAGAGATTCCAATTAATTTTAAAAGATACAAAAATTAAAATTAACACTGAAATATCAAATTCTTGGTCAAAATATCAATCTTCTAAAAGTGTTTTGGAGGCTACGAAAGCACAACTTAAAGCTGCAGAAATAGCTAATGAGGGCATAACTTTAGAATATGACTCTGGAAACACAAGAACCACTCTTGAACTAATTCAATCTAGAAGTCTACTTTTAGACGCTAGAATAGCTTTTGCCAAATCTGAGAGAGATTTCGCTGTGTCTCAATTTGAGCTAGCTAAACAGATTGGTTCACTGTCTATTAAATCAATTAAATAAATGATTTTAATCAATTCTTTAATATCTTGAAAAAAAGAACAAAATGTGTACATTTATATTAACGATTCGAACAATAAAAAAAGGATAAAAAATGACTAAAAATAACTTAAAAATCGTAAAATCAGACGATAAAAAACAAAAAGAATTGAAAGAGAAAAACAAGTCTTTAGAAGCCGCTATAAGTCAAATAGACCAAAATTTTGGTAAAGGCTCTGTAATGAGACTTGGTCAACAACAAGCTTTAGACGTAGAGGCCATTTCAACAGGCTCATTAAGTTTAGATCTAGCTTTAGGAATAGGTGGACTGCCAAAAGGAAGAATTATCGAGATATATGGCCCTGAGTCTTCAGGAAAAACAACTTTAGCTCTGCAAGTAGTAGCCGAGGCCCAAAAAGCTGGTGGAACTTGTGCTTTTGTAGATGCCGAGCATGCCATGGACCCGGTTTATGCAAAAAAGCTTGGTGTTAAAACAGAAGAACTTTTAATATCACAACCCGATACAGGTGAACAAGCTTTGGAAATAACTGATACTTTAATTAAATCAGGTTCAATTTCTGTCCTAGTTGTAGACTCAGTAGCAGCACTAACCCCAAAAGCTGAATTAGAAGGCGAAATGGGCGATCATCATGTTGGTTTACAATCAAGATTAATGAGCCAGGCTTTACGAAAAATTACTGGTTCAGTATCTAAATCAAACACAATGGTTATTTTCATTAACCAGATTAGAATGAAAATCGGAGTAATGTTTGGAAATCCGGAAACGACGTCTGGAGGAAATGCTCTTAAATTTTATTCATCTGTAAGAATGGATATTAGAAGAATAGGCGCAATTAAAGAAAAAGACCAAATTATTGGTAATTCAACAAGAGTTAAAGTAATTAAAAATAAAGTTGCACCACCATTTAAAGTTGTTGAATTCGACTTAATGTACGGAAAAGGTATAAGTAAATTAGGAGAATTAATTGACTTAGGTACTAAAGCTGGAGTGGTAGAAAAATCTGGAGCTTGGTACGCATATAAAGGTGAAAAAATTGGACAAGGTAGAGAAAATGCAAAAGTTTATCTACAAAAAAATCCTAACGTGGCTGCAGAGATTGAAAAAATAATTAGAGATCAAGCTACCGCGATAAGTAAGGAGCTTGAAGGAAATCCTTCACCTAACGAAAAAATTAGCGATAAAACAGAAAAAGAGGAAGAATAACTCCTCTGCCATCATTCTAAACGGGAAGCTTAAGCTTCCCGTTTCCCAAAACAACTTTAAATTGATCTAATCAATATTTAGTAGTTCGCGTGGGACGCGACTAAATTAATCGTGGACAATTTAGTTCAGATTGGTTCTAATTAATAATAAGAACAAAGGGGGAAAAATGAGTACACAACAAGCAACAAGCTCGAAAGTGTCTTCATCTTTGGATACCTCTCATTTGAAGGTTAAATTTCCATTTAAAGCTAAATATGGAAACTACATCAACGGAAAATTTGTAGAACCTAAATCTGGAAAGTATTTTGATAATACTTCTCCTATCACTAATGAAGTTATCTGTAAGGTGCCACGATCGAACGATAAAGACGTTGATTTTGCTCTAGACGCAGCTCACGCAGCATTTCCTGCATGGGGAACAACATCAATTGGAGAAAGATCGAATATTCTTTTAAAAATTGCTGATGTTATTGAGAAAAATCTTAACGTTTTAGCGACAGCAGAATGTTTAGACAATGGTAAGCCTATAAGAGAATGTATGGCTGCAGATTTACCTTTGGTAATTGATCATTGGAGATATTTTGCAGGAGTAATAAGAGCAGAGGAAGGTTCAGTTGCTGAAATAAGCAATAGTGAATATTCTTACCACATACCTGAGCCATTAGGTGTGGTTGGGCAAATCATACCATGGAACTTCCCATTATTAATGGCAACATGGAAACTTGCACCAGCTTTGGCGGCAGGAAACTGTGTTGTATTAAAACCAGCTGAACAAACGCCGGCATCAATCATGTTGTTAATGGAACTAATTGGAGATCTATTACCAGCAGGTGTCGTTAACGTTGTAAGCGGATATGGTCTTGAAGCAGGTAAACCACTTGCATCTTCTAAAAGAATTAAGAAGATAGCTTTTACTGGTGAAACTACTACTGGACGTTTGATTATGCAGTACGCATCTCAAAACTTAATTCCAATCACTTTAGAATTAGGTGGAAAATCACCAAACATTTTCTTTGAAGATGTTTTGGCTAAAGATGACGACTTCTTTGACAAATGTTTAGAGGGTTTTGCTATGTTTACGCTTAACCAAGGAGAAGTTTGTACTTGTCCAAGTAGAGCTTTGATCCAAGAATCTATTTACGATAAATTCATGGAAAGAGCCATTGCAAGAACAAAAGCTGTTAAACAAGACAATCCTTTAAAAATGGAAACTATGATTGGAGCTCAGGCTTCACTAGAACAAATGGAAAAAATTAAATCTTACTTAGATCTAGGTAAGAAAGAGGGTGCCAAAGTTCTATGTGGTGGTAGTGCAGCTAAAATTAATAGTGGATTAGAAAAAGGAAACTATATCCAACCAACCATCTTTGAAGGCAAAAACGACATGCGAATATTCCAAGAGGAAATCTTTGGACCTGTAGTATCAGTTACTAAGTTTAAAGATGAGAAAGAAGCATTAGAGATAGCTAATGATACTCTTTACGGATTAGGAGCAGGTGTTTGGACTAGAGATGGTAACGTCGCATACAGAATGGGTAGAGGTATACAAGCAGGTAGAGTTTGGACAAACTGTTATCACGCATACCCAGCTCATGCTGCATTTGGCGGATACAAACAATCTGGTATCGGAAGAGAAACTCACAAAATGATGTTAAATCATTACAGACAAGTAAAGAATTTGCACGTGTCTTACAGTGAGAAAAAATTAGGCTTCTTTTAACCAATAATATATAATGGCCCATGATTCAAAATCATGGGCCGAAATATTGAAATGAAAGTATCATTTACATTATCAGCAAAAAAATTGCTCAGCGAAATCAAGGAAATTCATGGAGAAGATCTTTTGTTTCACCAGTCAGGCGGATGTTGCGATGGAAGCGCGCCTATGTGTTTTCCAGCAAAAGAATATCAAGTAGGAAACAGTGACGTAAAATTGGGAGAGGTTGATGGAACTCCTTTCTATATGAATGAAGATCAATATGAAAAGTGGAAACATACAGATCTCACAATTGATGCTGTAAAGGGAATCGGAGGCATGTTTTCCCTTGATAATGGAACAGGGCAAAGGTTTTTAACAAAATCTGAAATTTGCGTTGTAGTAGACAACGATAAAAAAGCTGCAAATTAATCTCTTTATAGACAAGTTCTAAAATATCTGTATTTAATTAAATATGGGCCAAATTTTACTTACTGATGTTAGAAAAAAATTCTTAGATTATTTTAAAAAAAATAATCATAAGATCGTGGATTCTAGCAACTTAGTTCCTAACAATGATCCTACTCTCATGTTTACAAATTCAGGCATGGTGCAATTTAAGAATGTTTTTACTGGTTTAGAAAAAAGAGACTACAAAACAGCCACAACATCTCAAAAATGCGTAAGAGCTGGTGGAAAACACAATGATTTAGAAAATGTAGGATATACGCCAAGACACCACACTTTTTTTGAAATGCTAGGAAATTTTTCCTTTGGAGATTATTTTAAAGAACAGGCAATTGTTCACGCTTGGACCTTGTTAACTAAAGATTTTCAACTTCCAAAGGAAAAACTTTCAGTTACAGTTTTTCACGAAGATAATGAGTCATTTAAACTTTGGAAAAAAATAGCAGGCCTAAGCGATGATAAGATAATTAAAATAGCAACATCAGATAACTTTTGGTCAATGGGAGATACAGGTCCTTGCGGCCCGTGTTCAGAAATATTCTATGATCACGGTGATAAATTAAAAGGGGGACCACCAGGCAGCCCTAATGAAGATGGAGATAGATTCATTGAGATTTGGAATTTAGTATTTATGCAATATGAGCAAATATCAAAAGATAAGAGAATAAATTTACCAAAACCGTCAGTGGATACTGGGATGGGCCTTGAAAGAATGACAGCAGTTCTTCAAGGGACGCATGATAATTATAATATCGATCACTTTAAAAAAATCATGAACTCATCCGCCGATCTATTGAAATCACCAATTAATAATAAAACTATTGCAAGCCATAGAGTGATCGCAGATCATTTGAGAGCTAGTAGTTTTTTAATCGCCGAAGGAATTTTACCTTCGAATGAGGGACGTGGATATGTATTAAGAAGAATAATGAGACGTGGGATGAGGCATGCTCATACACTTGGAGGTAAAGAGTCAATCTTTTATAAATTGTTTGATGTTTTGATGAACGAAATGAAAAAAAGCTACCCAGAACTTGTTAGAGGAAAAGATTTAATAATAGAAACTTTAAAAAATGAGGAAGAAAAGTTTTCTTCATTGTTAGGGCGAGGTATAAAAATTTTAGAGGAAAATTTAGATAAAGTTCAAAATAAAATACTTCCAGGTGAAATAGCATTTAAACTTTATGATACTTATGGATTTCCACTAGATCTAACAGCTGATATTTTAAGATCAAAAAATATCAAAATAGATAGCAAGGGTTTTGACAGTGAGATGGAAAAAAGCAAAGCTTTAGCCAGGGCTAACTGGAAAGGTTCGGGAGATAAATCTTTAGAGGAAAAATGGTTTAAAATAAGAGAGGAATTAGATCCTACAGAATTTTTGGGCTATGAATTTAATAAAGCAGAGGGAGTAGTTTTAAAAATCTCAAAAGGAAAAGATTTTATTCATGAAGCAAAAGAAAACGACGAAATTGAACTCATTACTAATCAAACACCTTTTTACGGAGAGTCAGGAGGTCAAGTCGGTGACCAGGGAGAAATAAAGACATCTACATGTAAAATAAAAATTTTAGATACCCAAAAAAAAATGGGCGATCTACACGTGCATGTTGGAAAAGTAATATCCGGATCTGTTAAAGTGGGCGAGAATGTTAATTTAGAGATTAATCTCAGAAGACGAAATGATGCTAAAGCATATCACTCAGCAACTCATTTGCTACACGAAGCTTTAAGAAGGACTTTAGGTAAACATGTTACTCAGAAAGGCTCTTTAGTAAGTCCTGAAAAGTTAAGATTTGATTTTAGCCACAATAAACCAATTGAAAAAAATGAAATTAATAAGATTGAAGATTTGGTAAACGATATGGTCTCTAAAGCAAGTGACGTTAGAACTAGAATTATGACACCAAAAGAGGCAGTAGATAATGGAGCACTGGCATTATTTGGTGAGAAATATGGAGATGAAGTCAGAGTTTTGTCTATGGGTGAAGAAAAAGATAAGTATTTTTCAACAGAGTTATGTGGTGGAACACATGTATCAAATACATCAGAAATAGGTAGATTTAAAATAATTAGTCAGTCGTCGATATCTTCTGGAGTAAGACGAGTTGAAGCTTTAAGAGCAGATCAACTTGTAGAATATGAAAAAAATCTAAAACAAACTCAATCTACTAAAGAGAATAAATTGAATGAAGAAATCACAACTATTAAAAAAGCTTTAGAGGAACTTAAAATTAAACCTAATTACAGCAATGGTTTAAGTACTGCTGAAAATTTAAAGAATTTAAGCAAACAACTTGATCAAGCCAATTTAAAAAATATAATTGCAGATAAGAGTAAAAATATTATTAAGGACAGTAAAATTGCAGATTTTACTTTTAGATATCAAACTATAAAAAACTTTCCTTCAAAAGAATTAAGAACAATTATTGACTCAGGAAAAAAAGATTTAAAGAAAGGAGTTTTAATTGCTTTTTCTGTTCTTGATGGGAAAGTAGGCGTTTCAGTTGGTGTCACAAAAGATTTAACAGAAAAATTTGATGCAGTGGAGTTAGTAAAAATAGCTGCTACTATTTTAGGTGGCAAAGGTGGAGGAGGAAGAAAAGATTTTGCGCAAGCAGGAGGAGTGGATGAAACCAAAGTTGAAGATGCTTACAAAGCTGTATTAAAAAAAATTAGTTAATTTTCTTTTTAAGGTTACCGTCTATTGCTTCTAAAAATTGATTAGTAGTTAAATATTTAGAGGACTTATCAATCAA
Organism: uncultured Pelagibacteraceae bacterium; assembly: GCA_902572345.1. Lineage (GTDB taxonomy): Bacteria > Pseudomonadota > Alphaproteobacteria > Pelagibacterales > Pelagibacteraceae > Pelagilacustribacter. Next base: position 90,927 of record CACGEW010000001.1, read on the forward strand.
TATTGCAAGATCTTTTGTCATCGACCCACTTTCAACTGTTTCTACACAAACTTTCTCTATTGAAGATGCAAATTTGATTAGTTCATCGTTATTATCTAATTTTCCTCTATGAGCTAAACCTCTTGTCCAAGCAAAAATTGATGCAATTGGATTTGTAGAAGTTTCTTTTCCTTGTTGATGCATTCTATAATGTCTCGTAACTGTTCCGTGTGCAGCTTCAGATTCGACAGTTTTTCCATCTGGCGTCATGAGAACACTAGTCATCAGTCCTAAAGAACCAAATCCTTGTGCTACAGTGTCTGATTGAACATCTCCATCATAGTTTTTACAAGCCCAAACATATCCGCCATTCCATTTCATAGCACAAGCTACCATGTCATCAATCAACCTATGTTCATAAGTTATATTTACTGACTCAAATTTCTTTTTAAATTCTTTTTCGAAAACTTCTTGGAACAGATCTTTGAAACGACCATCGTAAGCTTTTAAAATTGTATTTTTGGTTGATAAATAAACTGGCCACTTTCTACCAAGGCCATAATTCATACATGCTCTTGCAAAATTTTTAATTGAGTCATCTAAATTATACATAGCCAAAGCTGTTCCTGGTCCAGTAAAATTAAATACTTCAAATTCTTTTTTATCTTTACCATCTTTTGATGTCCACTTAACTTCCATTTTACCTTCTCCTGGAATTAAAAAATCCGTTGCACGGTATTGATCACCAAAAGCATGTCTACCTATAACGATTGGTTGTGTCCAACCCGGCACTAATTTTGGAACATTTTTACAAATAATTGGTTCTCTAAATACTGTACCACCTAATATATTTCGAATAGTTCCATTAGGCGATCTCCACATTTTTTTAAGCTTGAATTCTTCAACCCTTGCTTCATCAGGTGTAATAGTAGCGCATTTAACACCAACGCCAAATTGTTTAATAGCATTAGCCGCATCAATAGTGATTTGGTCACCAGTTTTATCTCGACTTTCCATTCCCAAATCGTAGTATTTCAAGTCTATTTCTAAGTAAGGCTTGATTAGCTTATCTTTGATAAATGACCAGATAATTCTTGTCATTTCATCACCATCTAACTCAACCACTGGATTTTTTACTTTAATTTTTGCCATAAAATTAAGATTGATTAAATGTGATTTTTATACATATTAAGAAAAAATTATCAAACTATTAATTATGTTTAACACAATATTTCCAAAGATTCATAAAGAAGGGTATAAATTTTTAGCCATTTCAATTTTGTCTACTTTTATAGTTTTAATTTTTTCAAAATTTCTTGGATTTTCATTAATTCTGATAACGGTTTGGGTTTATTATTTTTTTAGAGATCCAGAACGATATTCAATTAATGATGATAGTTATTTAGTGAGCCCAGCAGACGGACTAATTACAGACATATCAGAAAAATCTGGACCAGAAGAGTTAAGATTAGAAAATACTTCTTTTACAAGAATAAGTGTTTTTATGAATGTATTTAACTGCCACGTAAATAGAGTCCCATCTTCTGGTAAAATAGAGGAAATTTTTTATAAACCAGGAAAATTTTTGAACGCATCATTGGATAAGGCAAGTGAAGAAAATGAGAGAAACTTTTTTAAATTAAAATTGAATAATGGAGAAGAAATTATAATTGTTCAAATAGCAGGACTTATAGCTAGAAGAATAGTTTGCGAAGTAGAGCAAGGCCAGTCTTTAAAGCAAGGAGATAGAATTGGTATGATTAGGTTTGGAAGTAGAGTTGACATTTATTTTAAAAATAAAAAAATCTTAGCTAAATTAGGTCAAAACGTAACAGCAGGAGAAAGCTTATTGGCTTGTGAGTAATGCAAGAAAATAAAAAATTTAAACTTGTATCTGCAAAAAAAACTAGATACTTGCTTCCTAATATTCTTACATTAGCTGGAGTATGCCTAGGAATAAGCTCAATCAAATTTTCAATCGATGGTAATTTTACATTAGCTGTAACATTAATTTTATTTGCAGCAATTTTAGATACTTTAGATGGAAGAATTGCAAGATTAATTAAAGGAACATCTGAGTTTGGCAAGGAGTTGGACTCGTTAACAGATTTCGTAAGTTTTGGAATTGCTCCAGTTTTTATTTTATATTTTTGGGAATTAAATAACTACGGAAAATTAGGTTGGGCAATAACACTAGTGTATTCAGTATGTTGTGTTCTTAGACTTGCAAGATTCAATTTAACAAAAATTGATGAAACGGAGGACTGGAAAAATAATTTTTTTGAAGGTATTCCTTCGCCAGCGGGCGGTCTTTTAATATTAATGCCGTTAATATATGAGCTCTCAAATTTTAAAATTAATTTAGATTTAAAAATAATTACTCCATACCTAACTCTATTAATTGCGATTTTATTAGTAAGTAAAGTGCCTACATTAGCTCTCAAAAAAATATCGATTTCACCTAAAGCAACAGTTTTTTTATTATTAGGTATTGGGGTAGTATTTATAGCTTTATTATTTTATACATTAGAAGCCCTTTTAATTTTTGGGATTGGATATCTTATTTCAATTCCAATAAGTATAATTATGTATTTCAATCAAAATAAAAAAAATACAGATAAAATGTCTGATGAAAATCATGAAGATATTTTATAATGAAAAAATCAAAAAGAATTAAAAAAAGTAATTCTTGGAAAATAAAACAACATAGGGATCAATATTTTAAAAAGTCAAAAACACTAGGTTATCGTTCAAGAGCATCATTCAAATTAATCGAATTAAATAAAAAATATAATTTTATTAAAAAAAATACCAATTTATTAGATTTAGGTTCTTATCCAGGAGGATGGACACAAGTAGCAGCAAAAATAATTACAACTGGTAAAATATTGTCTATGGATAAAAAAGAAATGTCTCCAGTAAAAAATACAAAATTTATTAAAGGAGATATATTTGAAAAAAAAAATAAAAATGAAATTATTAGTTATTTTAGCAATAAACTGGACGTAATAATATCTGATATGGCTGCAGATACTACGGGGAATAAGTCATTAGACTCCATTAGAACCAATCAATTATGCTATGAAGTAATAGTGTTTTCAAAAGATATATTAAAACCTAGAGGTGTATTAGTTTCAAAGCTTTTTATGGGTGATGATTTTATAGAGGTAAAAAAATTGGCAAATTCTCTGTTTAAAAAAGTAAATTTTTTTAAGCCTGAGTCTAGCAGAAAAGAGTCCAAAGAAACTTATTTACACTGTGAATTTTTAAAGTCTTTATAAATTTAAATAATTGTATATAAGTTTATATGGAAACAATTAAAGAAGCTTTAACCTTTGATGATGTTTTGCTTTTACCAAGATATTCCAATGTTCTTCCTGCAAAAACTAATATTAGTTTAAAATTAACAAATAAAATCAGTCTCAAGGTGCCTTTCTTATCTTCTGCAATGGACACAGTTACAGAGTCCAAGATGGCAATAGCAATAGCCAAAGAGGGTGGATTAGGAATTATCCATAGAAATTTAAATATAAAAAATCAGTCTAATGAAGTCAAAAAAGTAAAAAAAGAAAATTTCTATGTTGGTGCTGCTATTGGAACAAATAAAGAAGATCTTGATAGAGCTAGATTTTTAATAAATTACGGAACCGATTTGATTGTAATAGATACTGCTCATGGTTATAGTGAAAAAGTTTTAAACACTCTTACTAAAATTAAAAAAATAACAAAAAATATACCAGTCTGTGTGGGTAATATTGCAACAGGAGATGCTGCAAAAAAATTATATGACTCTGGCGCAGATATTATCAAGGTCGGGATAGGACCTGGGTCAATCTGCACTACTAGGATGGTTGCAGGTATAGGAGTGCCTCAAATCTCAGCAATTATAGAGGTTAAAAAAGCACTTAATAAAAAAAAGGTTAAAATAATTTCAGATGGAGGAATAAAATTTTCAGGAGATATTGCAAAAGCTTTAGCTGCAGGGGCTGACGCCATAATGATGGGCTCAATATTTGCTGGAACAGAAGAAAGCCCAGGAAAAAAATTTAAAAAAAATGGAAAAATTTATAAACAATATAGAGGGATGGGCTCAATAGGCGCAATGTCAGCTGGATCAGCTAATAGATATTTTCAAAAAAATTTTAAAGATAAGTCAAAATTTGTACCAGAGGGTGTTGAAGGTCGAGTGGAATATAAAGGAAAAATGTCAAAAATTATATATCAACTACAAGGTGGATTGAGATCATCAATGGGATATATTGGGGCTAAGAATTTAAGTGAAATAAACAAAAAAGCTAAGTTTGTTAAAATTACAAAAGCAGGATTTTATGAAAGTATGGTTCATAGTGTAGAAATGACAGAAAAGAAAATTAATTATAAATTATGAAAAAAAGTTTATTAATAATATGTATTTTATTGCTAATTCCAAAAACACTATTTGCTAAATCTAAGTTTTTTGAGCAAGGAATAAATTTGTTTAATAATAACAAATTACAAGACGCTAAATTTAAATTTGAACAAGATATAGTTTTTAATCCAAAAAGTGAGCTATCATATTTATATCTTTCAAAGATATTCAATAAATTAGATAAAAAAGATTTAGAGGAGCAAAATTTAAATACAGTAATGTTAATAAATCCAAAAAATGAGGAAGCTATTTATTATCTTGCAAAGTTAAAATTATCAACATCAGACTATAAAAAAAGTAAAGAATTAAATATTAAATTAAAATTATTGTGTAAACAATTCTGCGATCAAAGCGATCAATTAAAACAAGAAATTGAAAATTTATCTAAAAAATAAATGCAATTTCAATCTGAAAAAGAAAAAGTACTTATCGTTGACTTTGGCTCTCAATTAACAAAATTAATTGCAAGAAGAGTTAGAGAATTAGAGGTATATTCTGAAATAATTACACCTAAAGAATTATTTGATTTAAAGAGCTTTGAAAAAATAAAAGGAATTATATTATCTGGTGGTCCAGCGACAGTCACGAGTAACAAATTTCAAAGCGTACCTAAAGTAATATTTAAAATGAAAATTCCAATTTTAGGAATTTGTTATGGACTTCAATTAATTGCAAAAATATTTGGAGGTAAAATAAAATCATCCAAAAAACGAAGAGAATTTGGTAGAGCAATCTTATATAAAAAAAAATCCTCAATTTTAATAAGAAATTTTTTAAATAAAAAAAACATAGTTTGGATGAGTCACGAAGATGCAGTAGTAAAATTACCGAATAGTTTCAAGGTTATCGCTTCTACAAAAGAGTCAAAATTCACAATTATTGAAAATCATAAAGAAAAAATTTATGGAGTTCAATTTCATCCAGAGGTCACTCATACTGAAAATGGAAAAAAATTATTTAAAAATTTTTTATTTTCGATTTGTAAAATAAAAAAAAAATGGAATATTAAGTCTCAATCAAAAAGATTAATAAATGAAATAAAACAAATTGTAAAAACTGATAAGGTTATTTGTGCTTTATCAGGTGGAGTGGATAGTAGTGTTGTTGCTTTATTAGTAAATAGAGCCATAAAAAAAAATTTAATTTGCATAATGGTTGATACTGGTTTGATGAGGAAAAATGAATTTTCCCAGACGTACAATATCTTTAAGAATAAATATAAACTTAATGTGAAATTGATTAATGCATCAAATCTTTTTTTAAATAAATTAAAAAATGTTTCAAATCCTGAAAAAAAAAGAAAAATAATAGGAAAACTTTTTATAAAGATATTTGAAAATGAGTCAAAAAAAATAAAGAATATTAAATTTTTAGCTCAAGGAACGCTATATCCTGATATTATTGAAAGCAGATCATCTTCAGGTAGCAAAACATCTAAAATAAAATCACATCACAATGTGGGAGGTTTGCCAAAAAAAATGAACTTAAAACTTGTTGAGCCTTTAAAAGAATTTTTCAAAGATGAAGTAAGAATTCTTGGGAAATCATTAGGTTTAGTTAAAGAAATTAACCTCAAACACCCTTTTCCTGGGCCAGGTTTAGGAATTAGAATTGTTGGCAAAATTACAGCTGAGAGGGTAAAAATTCTTCAAGAGGCGGACTCAATTTATATTAAAGAATTAATTAAATTTAAACTTTATAAAAACATATGGCAAGCTTACGCTGCTTTACTACCAATTAAAACCGTAGGGGTAATGGGCGATTCAAGAACGTATGAAAACATTTGTCTTTTAAGAGCTGTGACCTCAGAGGATGGAATGACAGCTGACTATTTTAACTTTCCTAAAAGCTTTTTGGATAGTATTTCTAATAAAATAATAAATAATGTAAAAGGTATAAACAGAGTGGTGTATGATATTACGTCTAAACCGCCGAGCACAATCGAGTTAGAGTAATGAATATTAAAATTAAGAAAATTATACTTAAAAAAAAAAACAAAACTAAAATTGTTTGCCTAACAGCTTATTCAAAAAGTATTGCTAAAATTTTGGATAAACATGTCGATATAGTTTTAGTAGGAGACTCAATGGCAAATGTTTTATATGGCCAAAAAAACACACATAAAATAAATATAGAAAACATTATTCAACATACATTAAGTGTAAAACAATCAATAAAAAAATCTTTACTTGTGGTAGACATGCCTAAAGGAACTTATAAAAATATAAATTATGCCTTAAAAAATGCCAGAAATATTATAAAAAAAACAAAATGCGATGCAGTAAAATTAGAAAACTTTCAAAATAATTATAAAATTATTAAAGAATTAGTGAAAAATAAAATACCAGTAATGGGACATATTGGATTTACACCTCAATTTAAAAAAAAATTTAAAATACAAGGTACTTCCAAAAAAGAACTTCTTAAACTTATAAGTGACGCAAAATTAATAGAAAAAGCCGGCGCATTCTCAATCGTATTGGAGTGCCTATCAATTAATTCTGCTAGAATAATTACTAATCAATTAAAAATACCAACTATAGGAATTGGATCTTCAAAATATTGTGATGGACAAATTTTGGTTACAGACGATATGCTAGGTTTAAGCGGTTTTTACCCTAAATTTGTAAAAAAATATGTCAATCTTGAGAGAATAATTGAAAAAGCTGTAAAAAAATATACTAGGGATGTAAAAAAAAATAAATTTCCAACTATAAGTTATTTTTAAAATGGAAGATCTTGATAATAAGACTGATTTCAAACATAAGTTAAAATCATTTTATGATTTAAATAAAGTAAAAATATATTCACTTATATTTATTTTAATTTTAGCATTAATAATCAATTTTATTTTTAAATATAAAAACGAAAAGGAAAACATCGTAGTAGCCGAAAACTATGTAGAAGCTGAAATTTTACTATCATTAGGAAAATCAAATGAATCAGCAAAAATATTTAAAAAAATTATAAATAGCAAAAATACTTTTTACTCAATTTTAGCTCTAAATAAACTTTTAGAAAAAAATTTATTAACTAAAGATGAAGAAATTTTAAATTTTTTTGATAAAATAGAAAAGAAAAATAAATCTGAAGAATTAGCAGATATTTTATCTTTAAAAAAAGCTCTTTTTTTAATAAAGAAATCAGACCTCACAAAAGGTAATGAAATTTTACAAAAATTAATTGAAAAAAATTCTAAACTCAAATTTATAGCTAAGGAAATATTATCCAAGTAAGAATGAATAAGATAGTTCATTTAATAATTTTTATTTTATTAAGCAGTTGTTCATTTGATGATAAATCTGGAATATGGAAAAATTCAAGTAAAACTTCAAAAAAAGAAAAATCATTATTTAACGATTTTAAAACACTTTCTTCAGAAAAAAGAAATTTCGACCGTGTAATATTACCGAAAAAAAACTTTGTTTTTATATTAGATAAAAAAATTAATAATAAAAATTGGAAGGATATATTTTCTAGCAAAACGAATAATTTGGCAAACTTTACAATAGCCGATCAAAATAAATTAATTTTTAAAAGCAAAAAACTTAACAGAGAGGAACTGAGTGAAAATATTTTGTACTATAAAAATCAAATAATTTTGAGTGATATAAGTGGATCAATAATCACATACTCATTAGAAAAGAAAAAAATTATATCAAAATTTAATTTTTATAAAAAAAAATATAAAAAGATAAATAAAAAACTAAATTTCATTATTGAAGATAATATAGTTTATGTTTCTGATAACATAGGTTTTTTATATGCTATCAGTTTAAAAGAAAATAAGATTATTTGGGCAAAAAATTTTAAAAAACCATTTAGGTCAAATTTAAAGATATTTAATAATAAAATAATAACCTCAAATGAAAATAGTGATTTGTATTTTCTAAATAAATTAAATGGAGATATTATAAGATTAATTCCAACAGAGGAAACAACAGTAAAAAATGAATTCAAAAACAATCTTTCTCTAACTAATAATGCAATTTTTTTTATAAACACATTTGGATCTTTGTATTCAATTGACTTAAAGAGTATGAAAATTAATTGGTTTATAAATTTAAATCCTAATAGCAATTTAAATTATGGAAATTTATTTATTGGAACAGAGGTAGTAAATAATGGTAAAATTATCGCAATTTCATCAAAGCGTTTTACTTATATTATAGATGCTTTAACTGGCTCTATATTATTTAAAAAAAATTTCTCACTTCAGATAAGACCAATTTTAATAAATAATTATCTTTTTTCAATCACTAAAAGCAATATGTTGTTAGCACTTGATTTGGTGAGTGGAAATATAATTTATTCATTTAATTTGAATAAAAAAATAGCAGATTTTTTAAAAGTAAAGAAAAAAAATGTTGAAATAAAAAGTTTTGTAATTGCAAATGATCATATTTTTGTTTTTTTGAAAAACTCCTTTTTTTTAAAATTAAACATTAATGGAGAATTGATGAATATTGATAAACTGCCATCCAAGATAAATTCCAAACTAATATTTATCAATAATTCAATTGTATATTTAAATAACAAAAATAAAATTATTGAAGTAAACTAATTGCTAGATTTACCACTTAATAAAGATAATTGTCTTATCTTTAGCCCTTTTAAATTATCTTGAGGTTCCACAGGATATTCTCCAGTGAAATAATGATCGCTAAATTGGGGAATATTTGAATTTCTTTTCTCTTCAATAAGCGCTTTATATAAACCATTCAAACTTAAAAATTTTAAACTTTGTGCATTTATAGATTCACACATTTTTTTATTGTCTTTATTATGAGCTAACAGCTCCTCTTTTGTGGGCATGTCTACGCCATAGAAATCAGGGTATTTTATTTCTGGACAAGCTATTCTCACGTGTACTTCTCTCGCTCCGCTTTCATAGAGCATTTTTACAATTTTTTTACAAGTAGTTCCTCTAACTAAAGAGTCATCAATTAATATAATTGATTTATTTTTAACTGTAGTTTTAGTTGCGCTTAATTTTAATTTTACCCCTAAGCTTCTAATGCTTTGAGTAGGCTCGATAAATGTTCGTCCCACATAATGGTTTCTTATTAAACCAAGTTCAAATTTCTTTTTTGATTGTTGCGCATAACCTAAGGCAGCTGGAACACCAGAGTCTGGTACTGGTACTATTAAATCAGCACTGATATCTGTTTCTTTGGCAAGTTCAATACCTAGATTTTTTCTATATTCATAAGCACACTTATTATTAATTAGACTATCTGGTCTAGCAAAATAAATAAATTCAAAAACACAAGGTCTTGGTTTATGTTTAGGAAACGGTTTTATTGATTCAAGTTTATCTTTTTCGATAATAACTATTTCACCATTTTCTACTTCTCTAATAAATTTAGCCCCAACGATATCTAATGCACATGTTTCGGAGGCAAAAATATATGAATTTTTAAGTTTTCCTATAACTAACGGTCTGATGCCAAAAGGATCTCTAACGCCGACTAATTTTTTATTAGTCATTAAAATTAATGAATAACCTCCTTGTATTTGAAAAAGAGCATCAATTAATTTATCAATAAATTTAACCCTATTAGACTTTGCTATTAGTTGAACTATTGTTTCGGTATCGCTGGTTGTTCTAAAGATAGCTCCATCTTTCACTAATAATTCTCGCAGAGATAATGCATTTGTAAGATTTCCATTATGGGCAATGCTTAATCCTCCCATATGTAAATCAGCAAAGAAAGGTTGAATATTTCTCAATGAAGTCTCTCCCGTTGTAGAGTAGCGATTATGTCCGATAGCAAAATGCCCAGGCAATTTTTTTAATGTCTCTGGGTCAGTAAAGTGATCACCGACTAAACCTTGCCTTTTTTCAGAATGATAATTTTTACTATCAAAAGAAACTATTCCACATCCTTCCTGACCTCTATGTTGTAAGGCATGCAATCCTAGAGCAACTAATGCTGAGGCATCTTCGTGATTTGAAACACCAAAAATACCGCACTCTTCTCTCAATTTATCTAAATTATATTTTTTCAATTTTTTCTTTTGTATCAATAAAATCTTCGTTTGTTGGAAATTCTTCTATCAAAATTTCACTTCCTCTGTTTATAAAATTAAATGACACCGCACTCTCTGCTGATATACCCCAATTTTGATAAGGATAAAACCAATTAAAAATAGAAAATAAACATACGGACACAATATATCCTTTAAAAAAACCAAATATAAATCCAAATCCTTTGTCGATGGAGCCTACTCCAGTCCATGTAACTGCTCTACTCAAAGTTTTACCAAGTAGGATTATCACGAAAAGAGTTAAAGTAAATATTCCAATTCCTAAACCAATATTATTTATAAAGTCAGACTCTATATATTCACTTACAGAAGGCTGAAATTTTGGAACAAGTATGATTGTTACAATAGTAGAAAGCACCCATTTCATAAATGAAATTAAACTAAGCGAAAATCCTTTTACAAAACACTGAATAACATTATATATTAATATTACTAAAAAAAATAAGTCAAATAAATTTAAAATATCTAGCAAGTCATTAAAAAAATTTACCATTAAATCTTGTTGTCTTCTTCTTCACCAAATGGTCTGAGAGTAATTATTAATTTTGGTAATAAAGTAAGCACCGATATCATAGCTAATAACATTGCTATTCCTGTAAATACGCCAAAATAAATTGTTGGAATGAAATTAGATAAAATTAAAATTGAAAAACCAAATACAATAGTTATTGAAGTATTTAAAATAGCAACTCCTACAGTATTATGACATCTATCTAACGTCATGTTATAATTTTTAATTTTTTTAAATTCTTCCCTAAATCTGTAAATGTAATGAATGCTGTTGTCCACAGCTATACCGATGGTGATTGCAGCTATAGTAATAGTCATCATATCTAAAGGAATCTCAACAAATCCAATTATTCCTAAAATAAAAAAAGCCGCAATGAAATTAGGGACAATACCAATTAATGAAAGAATTTTATTTCTAAACAAAACGAAAAACATTACATAGATTCCAAATATTACAATACCTAATGTAAGAATTTGAGATTTAAATAAACTTTGTAATAAATTATTAAATAGGATGAGAACTCCGGCCAACTTATATTCATCCGTTTTTAGATTTAACTTATTATTTAAATCTAAATTAATTTTTTTGATTAAATCATTTCTTCTTAAATCTTTTAATGAGTCTTTAATTCTAACGCTAATCCTTGCCTCATCTTTTTCAACTGAAATATAAGGTAATACAATTTCTGTTTTTATTTCTTGGGGAATTTTACTATATAAAACTGCTATTTCTAAACTTTGCAGTTCTTTATTATTCAGATCTTCTGCCACTCTTAATATAGAACCAAAAGATAAAACTTTCCCGATTTCTGGCAAAGAGTCAAGGTAATCATGAACTTTAATAATCTTATCCATTTTATCTCTTGTAAACCAATATTTAGCTTTATCTTCATTTGCATTATTAGGCTCTTCCCATTCTTCAAATTCGTCGTCATCCTTAGATGACTGGTTGATTTTTTTTGGAAATTTAAGAATTACATTAAGTGGAGTAGTACCGCCTAGGTCCTCATCAATTTTTTTCATACCTTTATAAATTTCAGTTTCTTTATCAAAATAATTTATAAAGCTATTTTCGACTTCTAATTTAAAAATACCTATAATGCTAAATATAATAACTATAATAGTAGACCCAAAAATTAAAAAATCATTTTTTTTTGTAAATGAACCTAACGATGATGTGATGATTGATTTTTCTGTGTCTTTAATACCAACCTCATTGTCTTTTGAAAGTAAATTTATTAATGAGGGCAACAATAAAAAAGTAACTAATAAAGAAACTATTAAACCTAAAGTCATCATCCAACCAAAATCAATAATCGGTTTAATTCCACTAAAAACTAAAGATAGAAAAGCACATATTGTAGTAAGAACAGTATAAAGTATGGGAAGCATCATTTTTTTACTAGCTTCAAAAACTGATTGTGCAACTGTCAATTCTTGAAATTCTTTTCTTAATTGTAAAAATCTAACTGTAAGATGAATGTTCATTGCCATGTTAAGTATCAACATTAAAGCGATAAAGTTTGAAGAAATAACCGTAACTTTCCATCCTATTAAACCTAAAAGACCAATCATAATTATTACTGAGGTTGCACAACCTAATAGTGGCATAATTACCCACTTCAAACTTCTAAAAATTAACCAAAGAGTCAAAATAATAAAAATAAATACTCCAATTCCAAATACTATTATATCACTTTTGATGAAACTCATCATATCATCAGCAATCATAGGAATACCACCAAGATGAATTTTTGCATTATCTCCATATTTTGCAATTACATCTCTAATTTCAGATATATTTTGATGATTTCTTTTATTGTATAAATTTTTATATTTTTCGTACTCTTTTACAAATGATTTATAATTTTTTTTTTCTTCTTTTGTTAATCCAGTATCGATTAATTGATTAAAATATTTTTCTTTAACTTTTACGAATTCAGTAAGTCTAGCGTCTTTTTTTAGATAGATTACAATTCCAGAAGTTTTTCCATCTTCACTAATTACATAATCTTTGTAGATAGGACTGTTGATGATTTCTTCAAAACCTCTTTTTCTATCTATTTCTGGATATGCTAATGTTTTATAATTCTTTAATCTTTCCATTAAGCTCTCATCAGTACTTTTGAGTAGAGGAACATCGATAACAGTTATTACGCTGTCCACCCAAGTTAATTTTTCAATTTTTGATTTTAATAATTGAAGATTTAATATTGTCTCTTTTTCAGTAAAACTTGAAACTGGAGTGTAAGTTAAAACTAGAAAATCTTTAGATCCATAAGTTTCGTTAACTTCTCTTAAATATTTTAGATCAGGGTCTCCCTCAAGTAAAAGTGCGTCAGAAGAGGCATCTAAGTTAAAGTTTTTAGAATGATAAAGGGAAAAAATGATAATAGTTATTAAAAAAAGTAGAGTAATTTTTGAAAAATCTGTTACAATTTTTTTATAAATTCTTGCAAACATAGGAACATTTCAGATATATCCTAATTTTTTTATAACTAAAGTAAAAACTGAGGCTAATTTTTACTTAAATCTTTGAATTTTGTATAAATCCCCTCAAACTCAACTTTTACAGTTCCTGTGGGCCCATGTCTTTGTTTTCCTAAAATAATATCAGCTAGTCCATTTACATCGTTCATTTTAGATTGCCATTCTGCGTGCTCTATTGAGCCTAATTTAGGTTGTTTTCTTTCAAGATAATAAGCTTCTCTATATACAAACATGACAACGTCTGCGTCCTGTTCGATAGAGCCAGATTCTCTTAAATCAGCCAATTGAGGTTGTTTGTCATCTCTTTGTTCAACAGCTCTAGATAATTGCGATAAAGCTAAAACTGGCACTGAAAGTTCTTTAGCTAACGCTTTAAGTCCTTGCGTGATTTCTGAGATTTCTTGAACACGACCATCGTTTTTATTAGAACTTGATCTCATTAATTGAATGTAATCGACTACAATTAAATTTAAACCAAATAATCTTTTTATTCTTCTCGCTCTATTACTTAATGTTGCAATAGTAATTGCTGGAGTTTCATCAATGTATAAAGGAAGATTATAAATATTTCTGGATGTTTCGATATATCTATTAATTTCTTCTTCCGTTACTTTTCCTCTTCTGATGTCATCAGATTTTATTTTAGCTTGCTCTGATAAAATTCTGGTTGATAATTGTTCAGAGGACATTTCAAGAGAAAAAAAAGCTACTGATGATTTTTCCTCACGTTTCAAAATATTTTGAGCAGCATTATAGGCAATATTTGTAGCAAGAGCAGTTTTTCCCATTGAAGGCCTTCCAGCTAATATAATCAAATCTGATTTATGTAACCCTCCTAATTTTTCATCTAAATCTGTTAAACCTGTAGGAACACCTATTATACCTTGATCACTTTGCATAGCCATAGTAGCCATATTGATGGTTTGATCTAAAGCTTGATTAAATTTTAAAAAAGATTGAGAAAAACTTCCTCTTTCAGCTAAATCAAAGAGAGATCTCTCTGTATCTTCAATAATATTTTCAGCATTTTGCTCTTGAGAATTTGCATTTAAAGTATCATCAGATAGTTTGTCTGAAATTTGCACCAACTCTCTTCTTAAATACATTTCATGAATTACTTTTGCATAATCAATTGCCTGTTTCGATGAGCTAGAAAACCTAGTAAGTTTTACAAGGTATTCAGTTCCACCAACCTCATTTAACATGTTATCCTTTTCAAAAAAATTCTTGAGAGTAATTGGGTTAGCTATCATTCCTTTATTATTTAAACTTTCAATTACCTCATAAATTTTAATGTGAGCAGGGTCATAAAAAATTTTTGAATTTACTATTGTTGAAACTTCATCAATTATATCGTTATTTACTAAAATTGAACCAATTAGTGCTTGCTCAGCCTCCAAATTAGACGGTTGTCTGCTCTCTATTGAATCTTTTAGGGACTTAATTTCTTTCACAATTAATAATAGAATATCAAATTGTTGTATAAAGAGAAAAGTTACACACTTATTTCGGTAGACTGTGGAAAAGTTATTTAGATTGTACTTTATCTACTTTAATAGAAATACTAGTTTTAACTTCAGAGTGGAAATTTATTTCAGCTTTAAAAGTTCCGATTTTATTTAATTCATCCTTAAGAATTATTTGAGAAGGGCTTACTTCTGCTTTAGTTTTTTCTTTAATTAAATTTGTAATTTCCTTAGGTTTGATTGATCCATATAGTTCACCATTTTCCTTACTTTCTTTAACAAATACGAAGGTTTTATTTTGAACTAGTTTTGCAATGTCTTTATATTTATTTTTTATTTCTTGATTTTTTTTGATTAGTTGATCTTTTTTTTTATTAACCAGTTCTAAATTTTCTTTATTAAATCTTAGGGCTTTTCCTTTTTTCAAAAGAAAGTTTCGACCATAGCCATTTTTTACATTAACCTTATCACCGATACTTCCTAGATTAAGGATATTTTCTAATAAGATTATTTCCATTAGATTAATCCTAAGATTTTTGCTTTTTTAATTTCTTTTGTTAGTTTTCTTTGTTTACTAAAAGAAACAGACGTGATTTTTGAAGATATAATTTTTCCGTTGTCAGAAACGTATTTTCTCAATAGACTGATATTTTTATAATCAATGACTGGAGCGTTCTTTATTGATAAAGGACATTTTTTTGAAAACCTAGAGTCACTTTTCTGAAATAAACTGAGTTTATTAAGTGAATTTGATCCTCTCTTTTTAAAATTTTTATTTTTTCTTTTCATAGCATCTACTTAGTTTTTGAAAAAAATTCATTTTTGGTATCTAATTTTTTGTATTTCACAACTAGATGTCTTATTATAGAATTGTCTAAATTAACTCTTTTTTTAATCTCATCTAATGTTATTTTACTTCCTTCAAACTTATAATGTATAAAAAATCCTTTTTTAAAATTTTTTATTTTATTAGCTAAATTCAACAATCCCCATTCTTCAATTTTCATAACCTTTCCAGAGGCATCATTAATTACTTGGTTGTATTTTTCTTTAACGTTTTTTATTTCTTTATCCGCTAAATCCTGTTTTAATATTAAAGTATTTTCGTAAAAACCCATAATTTTGTAATAGTTAATAATATTATTTATTTATAAAAAGTGGTTTATACTATAAAGATCAATTATATCAATACTAATAATTATTTGAATTACGTAACAATATGAGCGCTTTATTATTCCCAGGCCAAGGATCTCAGGTAGTCGGCATGGGATCTGAGTTTTATAAAAAATTTGATCTTGTTAAAGATATATTTCACTTAGCAGATAAAAAACTTAATTTTTCTATTTCTAAAATAATATTAGAAGGCCCAGAAACTGAATTACAACTCACTAAAAATACTCAACCAGCAATTTTAACTGTAAGTTACTCAATCTTTAAAGTTTTGGAAGAGATTTACAAATTTAATTTTAGTAGGTTTAACTATTTTGCTGGACATTCTTTAGGTGAATATAGCGCTTTAGTTTGTGCCGATGCTTTAAATTTTGAAGATGCTTTATATTTATTACACGAAAGAGGAAAAGCTATGCAAAACGCTGTCCCACTAGGTAAGGGAAGCATGATAGCTGTGCTTGGACTAAATATTGAAGATATTAAAGATTTAATTAAACAAAAAGATGACATTAATGGTGTATGCGAAATTGCTAATGATAACGCTAACGGTCAAGTAATTATAAGTGGTGAAATAAACACTGTTGAAACATTCTCAAAAATTCTGAAAGAAAAAAAAATTAAATCTATCCCTCTTAAAGTGAGCGCTCCTTTTCATTGTTCATTAATGAAACCAGCTGCTGTTCATATGGAGAAAAAAATAACTAACACAGAATTTAAAAAACCCTCTTATCAGATTATTACTAATGTTACTGCTGATATAGAAAATGATCCAACAAGAATAAAAAAATTACTTGTAAATCAAATTTTTTCTACAGTAAAATGGAGAGAAAGCTTATTAAAAATGTTTAATCTAGGTGCAAAAAACTTTGTAGAAATAGGTCCAGGAAAAGCCTTAAGCGGAATGGTAAAAAGAACCCTGAAAAATGTAAATTCCTTTTCAATTAACACAATTGCTGATATTGAAAGTTTAAATGATGAATTTAAAAGATAAAAAAATTTTAATCACTGGAGCGACGGGAGGAATAGGAAATAGCCTTGTTAAAAAATTTACAGATTATGGTTCAAAGGTAGTTGCCACTGGCACAAATGAAAAAAAATTAATTAATTTAAAAGAGAAATTTCCAAGTGTTATAGCTGAAAAATTTAATTTGAGTGAGCACGAAAAAATCGAAGAATTTATTGAAAATATAAACAAACAACTTGATGGAATAGATATTTTGATTAACAATGCAGGAATAACATTAGATGATCTTGCCATAAGACTAACCCAAGAAAAATGGAAAAAAGTGCTAGATATTAATTTAACCTCCACTTTTTTAATGTGTAAGTTTGCTATTAAAAAAATGTTAAAGAAAAGGTATGGGAAAATAATCAATATTACATCAATAGTCGGACACACTGGTAATTTAGGGCAAGCAAATTATGCCTCCTCTAAAGCTGGTGTAATAGCTTTTTCAAAAAGTCTAGCGATCGAATACGCTAAAAAAAATATAAACGTTAATTGTGTCTCTCCGGGATTTATCAAAACTGAGATGACAGATAAAATAAACGAAGATTTTAAAAAAATTTTAATCAGTAAAATACCCTCTGGAGACCTTGGCACAGGAGAAGATGTTTCAAATTGTGTGGCTTTTCTAGCTTCAGATATGGCAAAGTATATTAATGGAGAAACTATACATGTTAATGGTGGAATGTATATGTCTTGACAATTCTAATGAATAATTTAATAAGAATTTAAACTAATTTATGAAAGGATTTCATGTCAGAAGAAATTAAAGGAAAAATAAAAAAAATAGTAGCCGACCACTTAGGCATCGAAGAAGAAAAAGTTACTGAAGAAGCAAGTTTTATAGATGATTTAGGTGCAGACAGTTTAGATACCGTGGAACTTGTAATGGCTTTCGAAGAGGAGTTTGGTTCAGAGATATCAGACAGCGAAGCCGAGAAAATTTTAACAGTTGGTGACGCGATCAAATTTATAGAAAGTAAAGCTAGTTAGGAAAAATATAAAACCCATGATGAGTCATGATAAAAAAATCATGGTCATACTATCCTCTCCATCAGGAGCAGGCAAAACTACAATAACCAAAAAAATTCAACAAAAATATCCTAGTTTTAAAATCTCAGTTTCACATACAACACGACCGCCAAGAACAAATGAGATTGATGGTGTTGATTATCACTTTATCTCAAAAATGAAATTTAAAAGTTTAATTAACGAAAATAAATTTTATGAGTATGCAAAAATCTTTGATAATTACTACGGCACTTTAAAAGCTAATGTTGATGGAGCAATTTTAAAAAATGACATATTATTTGATATTGACTGGCAAGGAACAAAACAGCTATCCCAATTTAAAAATCTTAAATTAATTAAAATTTATTTAACTACAGAAAATAAAGGAGAATTAGAAAAAAGATTAATATCCAGAAACCAAAACACAATAGATGAGGTAAAAAAAAGATTAAGTTCTTATGATGAAGATATAAAGCACTGGAACGATTATGATTACGTACTAATAAATAAAAATCTTGAAGTTTGTTTCAAGCAAATAGAGAAAATTATTAGCAATTATAAAACATTTTCTACTTCTCAAATAATTCAGTAATTTTATAATAAATTTCTGGGCTTATCTCAGATGGTCTAAGTTTTAAATTAATGTTTGGTATTTCATTTATTCTGTTAGGGCTTAAAATTTTTTTAATATTTTTATTGATCATTTTTCTTTTATTAGAAAAAAAAATTCCTGTTATTTTTTCTAAATTACTTAATTTTATGACTTTATGATTATTAATTTTTCTTGGTTTAAAATGCAGTATAGAAGATGTTACTTTTGGTTTAGGAAAAAAGCAATTAGCAGAAACCAAAAATTTTTTTATTATATCAAATTTATAATGAGTGAGAATTGATAGTCTTCCATAATTCTTTGAAGTAAATTTGCCAGAAATTTTATCCGCCAGCTCTTTTTGAAACATAAATATCATATCGCTAAAATCAGTGGGGCGTTTATAAAATTTTAAAAACTTTACAAGAATTTGAGATGAAATATTATAAGGTAAATTACCAAAAATAACTAAATTTTTTTTTTTTATTTTATTAATATTAAAATCTAATATATCATTATTATAAATCTTAACATTTTTGTAATTACTATATTTTAATTTTAATTCATTAAAAAAACCATAATCTTTTTCTATAATTGACAATGAATTTGGTTTTTTTCTTAAAATCTCGTCAGTTAATGCCCCTTTCCCTGGTCCTATTTCAATTACATTTTTATTTTGGATTGAAACAAGATTTATGATTTTAGATATTATATTTTTATCAATAAGAAAATTTTGACCAAGTGACTTTTTTGCATATTTCATTTTCCAAACTTATTTAAAAAAATAACACATTTTAACAAACTTAAAGCTTTAGCTTTATTCTTTCCAATTATATCTTTTGCTGTACCATGATCAGGAGAAACTCTTAAATATTTAAGCCCTAGGGTAACATTTATAGCATCAAATTTAAAAATAGTTTTAAATGGCGTTAATACTTGATCATGATACATGCCAATAATTATATCAAAATTTTTATAGTCCTTAATAAAAATTGTGTCAGCAACTAATGGTCCTCTAATTTTCACACCTAAATTTTTTAATTTTTTTATAGCAGGAATAATAATTCTGATTTCTTCTGAGTTTTTTTTCAATTCAGAGTTATGAGGATTAAGTCCCAATAAACCAAAATAAGGTTTTTTTTTCATATTACTTTTAAACCATGAATTTATAGTTTTGACTTTATTAATTATTTTTTTTTGACTAAGATTTTTTGACACATCTTTAATATTAATGTGCGTCGTTATCGGACTAATAGAAAAATTTTCATTCCTTATCAGCATTACTTCTGAAAAATTTTTGATTTTACATTTTGAAGATAAGAATTCAGTTACACCTATTGATTTTTTTTTTAATAAAGTTTTATCTATTGCGCAATTAATTATTCCCTTAACATCTCCTCTTAAAGCTAATTTATGTGCTTCATTAAGAGATTTAATTACAAATTTTGATGCCTGGTCAGTACTTACACTAAAAGATTTTTTGAATTTTATATTTATATCTAAAACTTTTATTTTGTCACTTTTAATATTGCTGTCTAAATTATTAACTTTAATAATTTTTGTCCTATAATTTAGATATTGAAACTGTTTTTTTAAAAGCTCAAAACTAGAAATTAGAAATATTCTTTTTTTTAAATTAGTATTTAATTTCTTCCAGATTTTATTTATTATTTCTGAATTTATACTATTTGGATCTCCTGTAACAATTAATATTTTTTTCATTTAAATTCTATTAAACTAGAGTTTTTAAGTTTAGATAAGTGGCTTCTCGAATATAAATTAAATAAATCATTTTTTTTTTGATTAATTAACTTTTCTCTAAGCTCATCAACTTTTACGTTATTAATTGAGGATTTTTTTTTATCAGTAAGCTTAAAAAAAATTAAATTATTTTGTTTAATAATAGGTTTAGAGACCTCACCTAATTTAAGATTTTTTATTATGTTGTAAACTTGTGGTGAAAGTATTTTTGAATTTACCCAGCCTAAATTTCCATTATTGGAAGCTGTAGACGAAACACTGTATTGAAATGCTGTTTTTTCAAAACCTAAAGATTGTATAAGATCTTGAATATTTTTAATATCTGACTCCATTGATTGTTTGTTAGTATTAATTTCTAATTCTGAAATTTTGAATTCCTCTACAGAAGATTGATCTTTGATTAAAGATTTTAAATCATCATTTATTGAGTTTTCTTCAAAATTAATTTTATTGGAGTATAATTTATATATAAGTTTTTGCCATTTAAATTGAGTTTCAACTTCATCCAGGTAAAGTTGAAAATCTAAATTATTATCTCTAAAATTTTTTTTAAATTTATCAATATTATTTGATGATATTGAGGTAAGATAATTTCTTATTTGATTTTGATCTGTCGAAATTTTGTATTTAGAGAGTTCAATTTTTTTTAATTTAAGTTGAACAAGAGAATCTAAAGCAGGTTTCTTAATCTTATCAATATTAGCTTGATTTATTTCTTCACCTGATAACAAAAGTATACTAAATATTTTATTTTTAAACTCATAATCAGTTACTATCTCGTTATCTATTTTTAAAATAATCTTATTTTGAATATTTGCTTTTGCAATGTACTGAAAATTAATCAAAAAAAGTATTATTAAAATTTTACCTATGTAGTGTATCATCTATTAAAAGTTGGAGAGTCAATTTGACCGAAAGGCGTTAAAGTAATTTTAAATAATAATGAATTTTCAGGTTCTAATTCTGAGTCATTGTAAAATTCTCTTCTATAAACCAGTCCAGCTCTCAAACAATCATTAATATATTCATAACTTAAATTATAAAATTCTGAGGAACTGGTAATTAGATTTCTTTTTACTTCGAAAGAAAATAATCCATTATCATTATTTTGATAGTTATATTTTGTTTTAAAGAATTCTTGGTTTCCTATGTGTTTTTTCTCTTGCACAAAACTAAAATCAATTGAAGAAGGTCCAAAATTCATTTTAGTACTAATTTCATTAAAATTAAGATCTTTATAGTTCTGATCGAGAGCAAATTTATAATTAAAATTAAAATTATTATTTAAATTTAGTTTAGCATCACCTACTAAATCTGATAATTTTTCATCCATACTTGTTTTACTATGCATTTTTTTGTTCTCTTTATCATTAAGTATTTGAGCAACAGATAAGTTCAATTTATTCTCTTCTCCTTCAATCAAGTAATCAAATCCAAATGTTCCGGTCAAACCTGTTTCAAAGTTATAATTATTATCTATTCTACTCATTGAAAAAGAGTTAATAGGATCTAATCTTGATCCAGTATCTTCTTTACGCATCGAGCCAGGTGAGTATCGAGTTAAAAGTTTTGGTATAAACGAACTCTTGATGCCGTTTTTCTCCTTATCTAAGCGAACTTCGGCTAGAAATCCTAGAGCACCATATAACTCACTTGTTGGATCTTTTTTGTAAGGATTTACATTTCTCGTCTCGTAATTAATATTTCTTAAATTACCTAAAATTTGACTTTTTATGCCTGATTTAAAAAAAATATCATTTGATTTCCAATCAAAGTCATTAACAATAAAATTTTCAAATTTATTCGTATCGTAATTATGTATCTTTAAATTAGTTTGGAAATCTATTGTGCCAATTTTTTCATCGCTTAAAAGATTTGTATTTAAAGTAATTTCTGGAAGAATATACTCATATTTATCATTGTAATTATCTTTCAATGTTTCATAAATATTTGCTCTTAGACCAAAAAAAATATCATCAGTTTCATGAGTAAAGTCTAAACTATTTTCAAGAGTATCTTTATTATAATCAACAAGATTTGATTTAATTTTGTAAAGCTTAAAATATTTATTATTATTGACTTTTTGAGTTGAAATATTAAAGGTATTTTCTGATCCATTTTTCCCTCTAAAATTCTTAATAAACTTAGTGAATAAATGTGATTTACTCCCTTCTTCTTTAGTTAAACTTGTATTCTTATATCCTTCTGTATAACCAAAATCAGCAAGAAAATTAGAACTTTTGAAAGCCTGATGATATTCACCTATGAATAATGGATTTTCTCTTGCATAAAATTTATTTATTAAAGTAAAATTTTTGTCTTCTCCTAATGCAAAAAAGTAAGGAACTGATAATCCGTTTCCTAAATTTTTTGAACTTGATATTGATGGAGGCAAAAACCCCGAACGTCTGTTTACTGTTGGGTCAGGGTGAGATAACTTTGGTAAGTAAAAAATTGGAATATCGTACACTTTTATGACTGCGTTATCATAAAAAATCGTTTTCTTTTCTGCATCATGAAACATCTCACTCGCTTGAATTGTCCATGGAGGACATTTATCATTTTCCCTATAGTCACATAGGGTAAATATACTTTTTTTGAATGACGTATTCTTATTTTTTATTTTGATAGAATTTGAAAAAACTCTTGGTTTATTTTTTTTATTTACTTTAAAATCATCTTGATTGATAAATGCTTTTATATCTGTTCCTAAAATTTCCTTTTTTTTTGTATCTATATATATTTGAGAAAACTCATAAGAGTTTTTAAATTTATCCTTAATTTTTATATAACCTACGGACTTAAAAATATTATCTTTTATCAAATATTCAAAATTTTCTAAAAATATTTTATTATTGTCCTGATCATTAATTATCGAAGATTTGGTCGACATAATTAACTTATTTATGTCATCAAAAATAAGATCTGAAGATGAGATTACATAATTTTCAGAACTAACGAATTTAGTAGGACCTTTAGTTATAAATAGCTTTTTTTTTTCGTCATACTCAGCATATTGAGTTTCTATGACATTATTTTGCTTGTCTTTTGCTTTAATATTATTCTTTAAAATTAAATAACCATTTTTCTTATTATATTCTACAAAATCACTTATTATTTCTTTTCCTTCACTTTTTATAAGCACTTCATCTTTAAAAATACTTGTCACCTGGTCTTTATCTAACGTGATATTTTTTGCTTGAATTTGAATTTCAGACGCAACAACTTTGATTGTGAATAGGAAATAAAAAAAAACTATTAAAATTTTATTTTTCATTTATCTGTAGAACTCCTATAAATGTAAAAAAACTTAAAGCAATAGCAGGAGCCCAAACTGACAAGATTAGTGGAATTCTGTTAGTTTTTCCTAAAGCTATTGAAAGGTCCTTAAAATAATAAACTAAAACGGTTACAATTAATCCAATTAAAATATGTTTTAAGTTGTCAGATCTCTTCAGAGTATGCATACCCAATATTGAGGCTATAGCGGTCATTAGAAATAAAAAAAAAGGTAATGCTAGCATTGTATGTAAACTTTCATCTAGAAATCTTTTGTTATATCCAATATTCAAAAGCTCATTATAGTTAACAACCAAATCAACAAAAAGTATTGTATCTAAATTATTGAATAAACTATTTATTTTTTCAAAATTATAAATTGAATTTATAGTATAATTTTTATATTTCTTTTCCTCTAAAATTCCGTTTCTGAATTCAAAGACAGAAGTATCATTAAATTTCCAATCATTAGTTTGAATATTTACTTTTTTTGAAACAATTTTTTCTTTAAGAAGGTAATCATTATCTAGATGAAAAATTTCCACATCTATTAAATCAAATTTATCAGGTTTTTCGGCTGTTATAATTCTTTCACCACCTTCGATACTTTCTTTAATCCATAAACCATTTTTATTATAAGTTACTAGATGATCAATATCTCTTGCATAACTAGATTTTATTTTTTCATAATATTTGACCATCGATGATGTGATAGGGTTTGCGATAACTAGTATTAACCAACCTAATAAAAAAGAAGTTGATGCAAGTATAAAAAAAACTTTAATATTTGAATATCCATAAATTTTTAAAGTTAATAAATCTTTATCATTTCTAATTTTGGTTATGAACCACATACTTGATATAAAAATTATAAATGGTAAAAGTTTCACTATTATACTAGGCACAAATATACTAGTAAGCATCAAGGGTGTTAAAATACTTACATCCATATTTTTAAAAAATTCAATCTCCTCAAATAAATTTAAAATTACGCCAAAGCAATAAATAATTGATACAACCAATAAAACAGTTTTTAAAAATTTTCTTATTAAAAAGTTTAGAATAATATTTTTCATAATTTTTTAGTTTCTTTTTTAAATTGAAAAATCAAGAAAAAATATAAACACAAGAATATTATAAAAGGTGACAATATGTATATTAATCTTAAAAAATAATTAAGACCTGTATATCTAATCGCTAATTCCGTGAATAACAAAATAGTAAAACTATAAATAAAAACAGAAATCTTGTTATTATAAATCTTTTTATTTGTTATCAATAAAAAAGAGCATATTAATGAAATGATTGGTATATAGAATGGTAAAATAATTCGTCTTAGTAGCACTGGTATAATTTCTTTTTTTAAATCGTCTCTACAAATATTTTTAACATTATTATTTACGACAAAGCAGCTTAAAAGTTTTAAAGTAGAAGTTTCTTGTATTTTTGGTTTTTTTATCGTTGTGGTGGTTAAATTGGTGAGATCAATATTAAGCTGCTCAAATTTAATGACCTCATTAGTTTTATTTTTTTTGGATGAAATAATATGGCCATTCAATAAAAATATTCTTTTTTCTTTTACAACTCCCTTTTTTGCAATGATCGTATTACTAGAAACATTTGAAGTATTAGAAGTTAAATTTTTCAAGTTATCACCCTCATCATGTAAAAAAATATTTTCAATTTCATTGTTTATTTTTTTTTCTACGATAAAAGTAAATCCTTTAAAAGAGTCACTGAATTGTTGAGATTTAATAGTAGGCAAAAAAGAATTAAACTTATCATTGTTGAGAAGCTGACGAGATTTATTAAGAGCTATTGGTGTTAATATAGTTGACAAGATTAGGTAAAAAATTAAAACCGATGTTCCAATTGTTAAAAATAAATTAACGACTGTTATTTTTTTTTCTCCTGAAGTCCAAAGAATGATAAATTCACTATCACCGATATGTTTAATTATAAATAAAATTATTGCTAATAAAAAAGACAGAGGTACAAATTTTGGAGCTAAGCCAAAAAGATTTAAAAATGAGTAAGCAAAGTACGTAATTACCGGGTAGCCGCTATCAACTATCAAGTCTAAAAAATTAACAGCTCTTACTGTTAATGCTATTACTGATAAACCGAATAAAATAACAAAAAATGTTTTAAGGATCTCAATATAAAAGTTTTGATAAATTTTGTTTTGAAGCATTTGTATAATTTGTATATAATTAATTCATCCATATACTAAATTCAACTTTAGAGTGAACAATGATGAATTTACCGTTGAATTCTGCTATATTTGAACATATATACCAATAATCTTAATATAAAAATTTAAAATATGTCTATTAAAATAAGCTACGGCAAAAAATCAAACAACAAAGGTTTAACGAGCCAAATTTTGTTTGCGGACGAAAAATTTAATACGACCTCTCTAAAACCGTATCTCACTATTTCAGAACTTAATTATATAAAAGATCTGCTTAAAACTAGCGATTTAAAAAAGAAATTGCTTACTTTTGAATTCAACTCCAAAAAAAAAATAATCTTAATATCAATAAAAAAAAATTTAAAAAGTTTTGATATAGAGAATTTGGGAGCCGAACTATATAAATATATTAATCATAACAAAGATGGTACTTACAATCTAAATACTGACTCTGTAATCGGTAAATACAAAAATTTTGTAGGATATTTTCTTCACGGTTTAAAACTAAAATCATACCAATTCAAAAAATACAAAACAAAAAAAATAAAAAAAAATAATTCAATTAATATTTTTGGAAATAAAAACAAGCCTACAGCTAAAGATTTAATAAAATTTAAAGCTTTGGAAGAAGGAACTTTTTATGCCAGAGATTTAGTCTCTGAGCCTGGTAATATTTTACACCCAGATGAGTATGCCAAGAGGCTCAACCAATTAAGAAAAGATGGACTAAAAGTTACAGTATATGATCAAAAGAAATTAAAAAAACTTGGTATGAACGCTCTTTTGGGAGTTGGAATGGGCAGTATAAGAGGATCATATTTAGTAACAATGGAATGGAATGGTACTAAGAAAGATACCAAACCATTAGCCTTTGTTGGTAAAGGTGTAACCTTTGACACTGGAGGATACTCATTAAAACCTGCAAGATTTATGGAGGATATGACATACGATATGGCCGGTTCAGCAGCAGTAGTTGGTTTAATGAAAAGTTTAGCATTAAGAAAAGCAAAAATAAATGCAGTTGGCGTAGTAGGACTTGTGGAAAATATGGTAAGTGGTGTTGCACAAAGACCTGGTGATATAGTTAAGTCTTACAGTGGTAAAACTATAGAAATTTTAAACACAGACGCTGAAGGAAGATTAGTTTTAGCCGACGCGTTAACTTTTACTGAAAAAAAATTTAAACCAAAATTTATCGTAGACCTTGCCACTTTGACGGGAGCTATAATAGTTTGTTTAGGCTCTGAATATGCAGGTCTTTTTTCTAATGATGATAAACTATCTCAACAAATAATTGATGCTGGAGAAAAAGTTGAAGAAAAATTATGGAGAATGCCTCTTCATAAAAATTATGACAAACTTATGAATTCAAAAAATGCTGATGTGCAAAACATTAATTATGTTGGTGGAGCAGGATCAACAACTGCTGCCCAGTTTTTACAAAGATTTATTTTAAATAAAACACCTTGGGCTCACTTAGATATAGCTGGTATGGCTTTTTCAAAATATGGTGGTGCTTTAAATTCAGGAGGAGCAACTGGATTTGGAGTGAGATTACTAAATCAATTAATAGAAGAAAATTATGAGTAATATTGAGAGAACTTTATCTATAATAAAGCCTGATGCAGTTGAAAGAAACTTAGTTGAAAAAATAAAAAATATTTTTTTAAAAAACAATTTAAGTATAAAGGAAAGTAAAAAAATTCGTATAAATAAGGATGAGGCTTCTGAATTTTATAAAGTTCATCAATCTAAACCCTTTTATAATGAATTATGTTCTTATCTGTCCTCTGGGCCTATAGTGGTAATGATTTTAGAGGGAGAAAACGCTGTATTAGCAAATAGAAAATTAATGGGTTCAACTAATCCAAAGGACGCAGATGAAAATACAATTAGAAAATTGTATGGTATTTCAATAGATAAGAATTCTGTTCATGGTTCTGACTCAGTTGAAAATGCGAAAAAAGAAATAGATTTTTTTTTTAAAAATTAATTTTTTCTAAAAATTTTAATTATCGATTCTGGAAAAGCCTTATATTCTAAGTCTTGGGTTTTTTTCTTAAGTATATTTTCATCGTCATTTGGTTTTATAAAAAATGATTTTTTTAAAATTATATTTCCGCTGTCCAATTCTTTATTAACATAATGAACGGTACAACCCGCTTTAATCTCTTTTTCTTTCAACATTCTAGAAAACGTATTTAAGCCTTTAAATTTAGGAAGGAGAGAAGGGTGTATATTAATGATTTTTTGTTTATAACGGCTGATTAAATTTTTTGATACAATTTTCATGTATCCAGCAAGACAAATGAAAGAAATTTTGTGCTTTTTTAAATTCAATAAAATTCCGTTTTCATAATTTTTTCTTTTAGTGTTAATAAAAATGTATGGTATTTTGAACATCTTTGCATAACGTACACCATAAGCATTTTTATTGTTACTAACAACTAAGCTAATTTTAATAGGAAAATTATTTACTCTGGAATGGCGAATTAGATTATTTAGATTTGAACCTTTACCTGATATAAATATACATGCTTTTTTTTTTACCATTTTATTGAATTAGATATTTTTACTTTATTATTACTTTTTGAAATATATCCGATTTCATAAGGAAGAAAGTTTCTTGGAAACATACTCTTTATTTTTAAAATATTTTTTCTTTTTACGATAATACAAAAACCAACTCCGCAATTAAATGTTCTAATCATTTCATTTTCAGAAATATTTTGTCTCTTAAGCCATTTAAAAACTTTTAATACTTTTATTTTTGAAAGATCTAAATTTAAAGTCAATTTATTTGGAATGGATCTTAATAAATTCTCAATTAGTCCACCTCCTGTAATATGAGCTGCAGCGTTAATTAAATTTTTATTTATAAGTTTTAAAATCTCTTCTGAGTAAATTTTAGTAGGTCTTAATATTTCTTGTTTTAAATTTTGCGGTAATTTATTTATTTTTAATATAGATCTTACAAGTGAATAACCATTTGAATGTATACCATTAGAAGGAATAGCTAAAACTACATCATCTTTTTTAACGTTATTTTTACTAAGTATTTTTTTTTTGGAAACTATTCCAACACAAAATCCAGCTAAGTCGAATTTATTTTTAGGGTAAATACCTGGCATCTCTGCTGTTTCTCCACCTATTAAACTGCATTTAGAAATTTTACACCCTTTAAAGATCCCTTTTAAAATTTTCTTCGTTTTATTTAAATTTAATTTATCAACAGCAATATAATCTAAAAAAAATAAGGGCTTGGCGCCCTGAACAATTAAATCATTAATACACATCGCCACTAAATCAATTCCAATTGTGTCAAATTTTTTAAATTTATTTGCTAAATCAATTTTAGTTCCAACGCCGTCAGTACAAGAAACTATTACAGGATCTTTAATTTTAAGATTGCTTATATCGAAAAGAGAACCAAAACCGCCAATAATTTCTTTTTTATTGGAACCCTTCGAAATTTGGACATTTTTATTAGTTACTTGTGATATATGTTTTACTAATTTATTAGCTAACGAAATGTTAACACCACTTTTTTTATAACTATTTTTAGTCTTTTTCATTTATAAATTGGTAATAAATTTTTATGAAATTTAACAAACAAATAATTATTATTTTAGTTATTTTTTTTAAAACTGAAACTCTTTTATGTGAAAATAATTTATTTAATGTTAATAATATTCAGTTAGAAAAAAAAGATAAAATAACCAATAAAGCGTTAGCTGATAAAGCAATTAAAAAAGGTTTCAATCAATTAATTTCAAAAATACTATTAAAAAATGATAAAGATAGACTTTCAGACTTAAGTTTTCCTTCTATTAAAAAATTAGTGACTTATTATCAAGTATCAAATGAAACAAAAGAAAAAAAAAATCAAGAAATAGTAAGTTTTAGCATAACATTTGATAAAGATAAAATGCATGAGTTATTTTATTCAAGAGGGATTTCGTATTCTGAAATTACTGACAAAGAAATATTTATTTTACCAATTTTAATTGAAAAAAACGATATTAGAATTTTCAATAATAATTTTTTTTATAAAAATTGGAATAAAAAATTAAATGATGATTTAATAGAATTTATTCTTCCAATAGAAAATATAGAAATAATTCAAAATATAAATGAAAATAAAAACAATTTAATGAATTTAGATATAAATAAAATTTTTCCAGAGTATCCGAATAAAAATTTAGCCTCAATCTTAATAGAGGACAATAAAATTAATAATATTAAGGTTTATATTAAAACTAAAGTTCAGGAAAAAAATGTCTCTAGGAGTCTTAATATAAAAAGACAAAAATTTAAACCTAATGAATTAAATGACAAAATTATTACAGAGGTGAAAAATGAACTTATCAATATTGTAAAATCAGTAAATTTAATAGATGTTAGAACTCCTTCTTTTTTAAACATAAAAATGAACCTAAATAGCAAGAGCAACTTAGTTGAATTAAATTTAAGAGTAAAAAATATAGAGTCTATCGAAAATGTTTTTGTTCAAGAATTTAATAAGGATTTTATTAAAATAAGAATAAAATATTTAGGAAAATTAGAGAAACTAAGGAACCAATTAAAAAAAGAGAAGATAAATTTACAATTTATTAACGACCAGTGGGTTATTAAAAATTTATAAAATGGATCAACTTATTTTTAAATTTCCATTTTCTAAAAAATATTATGAACAAGACTTTTTTGTTTCTAGCAATAATTTTTCAGCTTATAAATTAATTGAAGGTTGGCCAAACTGGCCAGGCAAATGGCTAAACATTTTTGGTGATTCTGGGTCTGGCAAGACACACTTAGCAAAAATACTTGAAAAGAAAATTAATAGAATCAATTTAATTGACGCAAAAAATGTTAATGATAAAATTATGAAAGATCTTAATGATTTAGATTGTTTAATAATTGATAGATTTCAAAACAATATTGATGAAAAATTATTTTATTCAATTTTAAATCAATCTAAACAATTAGAAAATTATATACTAATTATCTCTATTCTGCCTTTAAATAAAATTGATTTTAAAATTCCAGACTTAAAATCGAGAATAAATAGTTTTTTAAATATCGGGATAGAATTGCCAACTGATGATTTGTTAAAGGTAATAATTTCAAAAAATTTATCTGATAAACAGATAAGTATAAACCCAAAAATATCTGATTACATTATTAAAAACGTGGACAGATCATATAAAAAAATGTTTAAATTTCTTAAAGATCTTGACGAATTGTCTTTATCCACTGGAAAATCAATTAATATTAATCTAATAAAAAAAGTACTAGATCAATGAATAAATATAGAACACATAATTGCGCAGAATTAGATGAAAAAGAACTAGATAAAAATGTTCATTTATCAGGGTGGTTACATAGAAAGAGGGATCATGGAAATTTGTTATTCATAGATTTAAGAGATCATTATGGAATGACGCAATGTGTCATAGAAAATAATAATGAATTTTTTTCAGTCTTAGAAAAATCAAAACCAGAGACGGTATTAAAAATAAGTGGAAAGGTAGTTAAGAGATCAAGTGGCACAGAAAATTTGGAGTTAAAAACTGGAAATATTGAAATTTCAATAGAACGTGTAGAAGTTTTATCAGAAGCAAAAGAACTACCAATGCCAGTTTTTGGTGAACAGGATTATCCTGAAGATATAAGGTTAAAATATCGATTTTTAGATCTCAGAAGAGATGAGATGCATAAAAATATTATTTTAAGGTCTAAAGTTATTTCATTTATTAGATCTGAAATGCTAAAACTTGGTTTTTTAGAATACCAAACTCCAATTCTCACATCTTCTAGTCCAGAAGGAGCAAGAGATTTTTTAGTACCTAGCAGATTAAATCCAGGAAAATTTTACGCTTTACCCCAAGCACCGCAACAATTCAAACAACTAATCATGGTATCCGGTTTTGATAAATATTTTCAGATTGCCCCGTGTTTCAGAGATGAAGATGCTAGAGCTGATAGAAGTCCAGGTGAATTTTATCAATTAGACCTAGAGATGTCTTTTGTTGAGCAAGAAGATGTTTTTAAAGTAGTAGAAAAGTTAATGATAAATCTTTTTAAAAAATTTTCATCAAAAAAAATATTAAATGAAAAATTTCCAAAAATACCTTACCAAGAAGCAATGTTAAAATATGGCACGGATAAACCTGATTTGAGAAACCCATTAATAATTCGAGATTTATCAAATATTTTTTCTCGAGATGATGTGAAATTTGAAATTTTTAAGAAATTAGTAAAATCAGGTAGTATTGTTAGAGCTATAGCAACAAAAAATACCAAAGATAAACCTAGAAGTTTTTTTGATAATATAGATAAATGGGCAAAAGACCAAGGTGCATCTGGTTTGGCATATTTTACAATTGAAAAAGATAAAAATGAAATTAAAGGAAAAGGACCTGTAGGAAAATTTTTTAGCGAAGATTCTCTAAAAGAAATAATGAAAATTTGTGATATTGAAATTGGAGATAGTATTTTTCTTGCATGCGGAAAGGAAAAAGATATTGAAAAAATTTTATCTCAAGCCAGAAACAAAATTGCAAAAGACCTGGAAATAGTAGACGAAAATTTATTCGCATTTTGTTGGATTGTGGATTATCCAATGTACGAGATTGATGATAAAAATAAAAAGATTATTTTCAGCCACAACCCTTTTTCAATGCCTCAAGGTGACTATAAAAATTTAAATTTTGAAAAACCTTTGGATATAAAAGCCTATCAGTATGACATTGTTTGCAACGGTATCGAGCTATCCTCTGGTGCAATAAGAAACCATATACCAGAATTAATGTACAAATTATTTTCTATAGCTGGATATAGTTCTAAAGAAGTTAATGAAAAATTTAGCGGTATGATTAACGCATTAAGCTATGGCGCACCACCACATGGAGGTATAGCACCTGGTATTGATAGAATAGTTATGTTACTTGCGGGAAAGGAAAATATAAGAGAAGTTACTCTTTTTCCTATGAATCAAAATGCTCAAGATTTAATGATGCAAGCTCCATCGGAGGTTGACGAAAATCAATTGAAAGAACTAAGTATTAAAAAAGATATTAAAAAAAATTAGTTTTTAGTTTTAAGATTTATCCTTACATTAGATAAATCGACTAATTTTTCCTCATAATTACTTCTCACAAAACCTTTTGAAGTTATATTTTTTACAATTTTAAGAAATTTATCGTCATCAACCTCCGAGCTAATATTTGTTTTGTTTGCTATTGATGGTGTATGAGCCAATTCTTCTCGTCCTAAATATGAAATCGCAAGTTCTCTAAAAACGTAATCAAGAATTGATGAAGCGCTTAATATTCTATCATTTCCTACAACATGACCTGATGGCTCAAACTTAGTGTCAATAAATGCGTCTACATATTCATCTAATGGGACTCCATATTGCAATCCTAATGAGATTGCTATAGCAAAATTATTCATCATAGCTTTTACCAACTCTCCCTCTTTATTTGTATCAATGAAAATTTCTCCTATTTTACCATCGTCATACTCTCCTGTGTGTAAATAAACTTTATGATCTCCAATTTGAGCTTTTTGAATATATCCTTTTCTTCTGTCCGGCATTTTGAACCTAGCATTATTCTTTGTATTGATATGTACGGACTTTTCTTTTTGATCAATATTACCCTCTAATTTGTTAATTACATTTTCTGAAATAGATGTATTAATTTTTTTTGTACTATTTGTTTTTTTCTCTTTTGTATCGCCAATTTTTTTTGTTTTACGATTATTTAGTTTTACGTCTATAACCTCAACGTCACCGTCTGTTCTCTGGTCAATTTTTGATAATTCGGTGTCATCTAAATTATTTAAATTGTGAACAGTTTTAAATGTACAAGTATAGTAAGTTTCAACAATGTATTTTTTCATATTATTATTGGAATCTCTTTATTAAGATATATATTAATTGTATAAGGTGTCTATAATTTAATAATACAATTGTGAATTGTGTGGATGTAAAGATTCAATTATGAATATTAAAATATTTTTTACTTGGTGGAATAGACAAACATTCGGAACTTTTTTAAAAACTCTTTTTTTTGGAAAATATGTTGGAAGTGATGAATATGGTAATAAATATTACAGAAGCAAACAAAATGAACGTTGGGTTGTTTATGCTTCAAAAATTGAGGCTACTAAAATTACTTCAGATTGGTATTTATGGATACATCACACAACCAACAAAGTTCCAGAAATAAAAGAAAAAAAATACTCATGGCAAAAAAAACATTTAGAAAATCAAACTGGAACACAAAATAAATTTAAACCAGTTAAAATAAGAAAAAATGAAATAAAAAAAAAATATGAAACCTGGAAGTAGAATTAAAAATATTTTCATACTTTTATTGTTACTTATATTTTATAATTCATCTTTTGCAGAAGATCAGATAACCTCTTCATCTCTAATAAATATTGATAAAATAAAACCTAGTTTTGAGGAATTGGTAGAGGAAAACGAAAATATTTCTTACGATGAAAATATTAAAGAAAAAAAAGAAATTAAGAACTTAAAATCCTCTCAAGCAATATTAATTGGTCTAGATAAAATTACGGCAAAATCATCAGAACTAGTTATAAATTTAAATAAAATAAAAAAATTTGGTCCTTTAGAAATAAAAATTTTAAAATGCGGTAAAGTAAAAGTGAATAATAGAACTGATAGTGTAGCTTATATGCAGGTCAAAGATTTAACTAAAAATGATAATGAGAAAGTATTTATATTTAATGGATGGACTTTTGCATCTGACCCAGCCCTCACTCCATTTGATCATGCAATTTACGATCTACAGTTATTAAATTGCAATAAGGTTTAATAAAATTTTTCTTTTCCTAACCAATTTGTATCAAAATCAGAATTTATAAATTTTTTATGATTTAATATTTTCTTATGTAAATCTATTGTCGTTGTAATACCCTCTAAAACAAACTCATCGAGTGATCTCAAAGTTCTTTGAATAGCCTCGGTTCTATTTCTTCCTTTACAAATTACTTTAGCTATTAAACTATCATAATAAGGTGTGATTCTACAACCTTGGAATATAGAACCATCTACTCTTGTTCTAAATCCAGACGGTTGATGGCAAACACTAATTGTTCCTGGGCTTGGTTGAAAATCTAAAGCTGGATTTTCAGCGTTTATTCTACACTCAATAGTATGACCTCTAGGATTTATATCACTTTGTTTAAGCGCAGTGTTTCCTGTAAAAGCTATCCAAAGTTGCTCTTTCACTATATCAATTCCCGTTTGCACTTCAGTAACCGGATGTTCAACTTGAACTCTAGTGTTCATTTCTAAAAAATAAAATTTCCCTTTTTCATAAATAAATTCAACAGTCCCAGCACCTTCATAATTTATTTGTTCAACCATCTTCACAGTTTTTTCAAATAGGTCTTCTCTTAATTCTTGAGTTAAGACTGGACTAGGTGTCTCCTCAATTAATTTTTGATGTCTTCTTTGGACTGAGCAATCCCTTTCAGCTAAATGAACAGTTTTATTTTTGCCAGACATTATTTGAACTTCGATATGTCTTGGATTTTTAAAATACTTTTCTATGTATAATTCATCATTATTGAAAAATTTCTTTGCCTCAGATTTTGCTGTGATAAATAAATTTTCTAACTGACTTTCTTCCTCAACAATTTTCATTCCTTTTCCACCTCCGCCTCCAGCAGCTTTTATTAAAATAGGATATCCAATATCTTTACAAATTGATTTTGCTT
The DNA here is from genome assembly GCA_902572345.1 of uncultured Pelagibacteraceae bacterium. GTDB lineage: Bacteria > Pseudomonadota > Alphaproteobacteria > Pelagibacterales > Pelagibacteraceae > Pelagilacustribacter. Next base: position 126,597 of record CACGEW010000001.1, read on the forward strand.
CAGAAAAAGATTTTACACCACCTTCGGAGCCTTCTATAACTGGTAAACCAAATTTTTTCGCAATTTTTTTCGCTTCAATTTTATCCCCCATTTTTGAAATAATTTCTGCACTTGGTCCTATAAATTTTATACCGTGTTTATTTACAATTTCAGAGAATTTCGCATTTTCGGATAAAAAACCATAACCAGGATGAATAGCTTCTGCGCCTGTTAAATCTACTGCAGACATGATTGATGAAATATTAAGGTAACTATTTTGAGGCTGATGTGAACCTATACAAACACTTTCGTCCGCTAGTCTTACATGCATTGACTCTGCATCAACATCAGAATGAACTGCAACTGTTTTTATTCCCCACTCTTTACAGGCTCTAATAACTCTAACAGCTATTTCTCCTCTATTAGCTATCAAAACTTTTTTGAACATTATTACTTAATTTAAAATAATTAAAGTTTGCCCGAACTCAACAGGTTGGCCATCTTCAACTAAAATTTTTTTTACTTCACCGTCCGAAGTTGAGGGAACATGGTTCATTGTTTTCATTGCCTCTACAATCATGACGGTTTGACCTTTTTTTATTTTATCGCCAACTTCTACAAACTTTTTTGCTCCAGGTTCCGCCGCTAAATATGCTGTTCCTATAATTGGAGATTTAACTCTAATTCCATCGCTATCATCAGAAGATTTTAGTACAGTCTTATTCTGAGTTACCACTGCACTTGTTTTTAATTGTTCGACACCTCTAGAAGCTTTTGAAACCTTTATCTTTGTTTGACCTTCTTGGTATTCTAGCTCAGTTAATTCAAATTCTTTAAGATTATCTACTAACTCTTTTATTAATTTCTTATCAATTTTCATTTTTTTCTAAAAACTTATTCATTGCATTTAAAGACATTATGTAACCTTCAGCTCCAAAACCACAAACAACTCCCTTAGCAACTTTACTAATTAGAGATTTATGTCTGAATTCTTCTCTATTATAAATATTGCTGATATGCAATTCAATAATTGGAATTTTTAATATTTTTAATGCGTCGTGAATTGCTACCGATGTATGAGTATAGCCACCTGCATTAATAATCAAGCCGTCATGATTTTCTCTTGCTTTTTGTATCTGAGTGACTAATTCTCCTTCAATATTTGTTTGAAAAAAAGATAGCTCAATTTCGTTTTTTTTTGCATATTCAATACATCTTTTTTCAACGTCTTTTAATGTAAAATTTCCATATTGATTTTTTTCTCTTTCACCTAAAAGGTTGAGGTTTGGGCCATTAAGAATTATAATTTTATTCATAAACTCATATACTGAATAACTTAATTATGGCAAAAATACAATTAAATGGAAAAAAAGTATTAATTAAATCAAAATATTCATTATTAGATCTTTTAAAAAAATATAGACTAAATAATAAAAAAATTGCAGTCGAATATAATGGAATAATTATTCCGAAAGTTAATTATAAGAAAAAATATTTAAAAGAAAATGACAAAGTAGAAATAGTGCACTTTATAGGTGGAGGTTAAATTGAAAAAAGATTTCTTAAAAGTTGCTAATAAAAACTTAAAATCAAGACTCATAGTCGGAACCGGAAAATATAAAAATTTTAATGAGACAGCAAAAGCAGTCAAGGCTTCAGGTGCAGACATGGTTACAGTGGCTGTTAGAAGAGTAAATATTTTAGATAAAAAAAAACCTTTACTTACGGACTATCTAAATCCTAAAAAAATAATTTTTTTACCTAATACTGCAGGGTGTTTTAACTCAGAAGAAGCTTTAAGAACATTAAGATTAGCAAGAGAAATGGGTGGGTGGAAATTAGTTAAACTTGAGGTTTTGGGTGATAAAAAAACTTTATACCCTAATATGATTGAAACTATTAAATCAACTGAAATTTTAGTAAAAGAAGGATTTAAAGTAATGGTTTATTGTACTGATGATCCTCTGCTTGCAAAAAAGTTAGAAGATTGTGGTGCATCTGCTATTATGCCTCTAGCATCTCCGATTGGTTCCGGACTTGGATTACAGAATAAAGTTAATATATCGCTAATCATCAAACAATCAAAGGTGCCAGTAATTGTTGATGCTGGTATTGGCACCGCATCTGACGCAACGATTGCCATGGAATTGGGTTGCGATGGTGTTCTTATAAATAGTGCGATAGCTGATGCAAAAAAGCCAATTATGATGGCTAAAGCTTTTAAAGATGCAGTAATCTCAGGAAGAAACTCTTTTTTAGCGGGCAGAATGGAAAAAAAACTTTTAGCCTCTCCAAGTTCTCCTTTAAAAGGATTGATTTAAATTTTTTTTTTTCTTCTCACCCAAAGAGTTTTTAATTTTTTCTTTGATTTTGTTTTTTTAACTTTTATTTTTTCTTTTTTTACACTTTTTTTAATATTTTTTTTGTCTGAGGTTAAAAAATTAGAGGTATTTATATTTTCAGATATTTTATTAATATTTTCAATTGAATTTAATAGTTTTTTTGATTTATTTAATAATTCAATTTTATATTCCGGAATTATTAATTGTTTATCTGAAAAAATTTCTATTTTGAATAAATATTTTTTCTGAAAAAATTTTAATTCTTCCAATAAATTTAGTTCAATGAAAGTCTTAACTTTTTCAGGCACATAAGCTTTTATAATCTTTACTTTTTCTGTAAATGCTAAATGCTGAGCTTTTTTTAAAATCTTTTGAGAAAATGATGAGAGAGATAATTGAGTTTCCCACTTTATAGAACCTTCTCGAAGCCTTTGTCTGGTCATTTCAAGCAAACCAAAATTACTTATTCGACCAATTTGTATTCTTGCTCTATCTTTTCTTATACTTTCTCTCATTTTTTTTTCAACAGTTCTGCGATTATAAAAATTCATCATATCTATAAAATCAATTACAATTAAACCTGATAAGTCTCTTAGTTTAATTTGATGTGCTATTTCCTCTGCTGCTTCCAAATTTGTATTTAGAGCAGTTTTTTCAATATTCATTTGTTTAGTTGATTGACCAGAGTTAATGTCTATGGACACAAGAGCTTCTGTAGGGTTAATTACTAAATAACCTCCAGACCTTAACTTAACTGTCGGCTCATAAATATTATTTAGTTCTTTTTCAATGTTTGCATCATGAAATAAAGGAATTTTGCCTCTGTATTTTTTTACATTTTTAACGTTTTTTGGCATTAATTCTTTCATAAATTTTTTTGCTTTTTGGAAAGCATCATTGCCTTCAACATAAATATTTTTAGTATCATTATCGTATGTATCTCTTAAAGTTCGTTTAATAATATCACCTTCCTCGTAAACAAGTGAAGGCGCATTAGAGTCTAATGCTTTTTCTTTTATTTGTTCCCAAGTTTTTAAAGTGTTATGAAAATCTTTTTCTATTTCATTTTTTGTTTTATTAGCACCAGCAGTTCTCACAATTACTCCCATGCTATTTGGAATTTCTATTTCATTTAGAATATTTCTTATTTTTTGACGATCTGATGAATTAAAGATTTTTCTTGATATTCCACCACCTTTTGGAGTGTTTGGCATTAAAACCATATATTTCCCAGCTAAAGATATAAATGTTGTTAATGCTGCTCCTTTTTGACCACGCTCTTCTTTTATTACTTGAATTAAGATTACTTGGCCAGGTTTTATAACTTCTTGTATCTTGTATTTTTTAATTCCAAATGATGATTTTACTTTTTCATGATAATCTTGTTTTTTACTAACTTTTTCAATTTGTTCATCATTATTAATTTTTTCATCTTTGTTATCAACTTGATTTTCTGATTGTAAATTCTCTTGATTGCTTTCAATGGTGTTGACTTTTAAATCTTCTCTTATTTTTTCTTCAGCTATTCTTATTTTTTCTTTGTCTTCAGATGGGAGTTGATAATAATCTGACTGAATATCATTAAAAGCTAAAAAACCGTGTCTGTCTCTTCCAAAATTAACAAAAGCTGCTTGTAGCGAAGGTTCAACCCTGCTTATAGTTGCAAGATAGATATTATTTTTAAAATTTAAATTGTTTTTATCTTCAAATTCATATTCTTCAATAGAATTGTCAGATTTAAGTACAATTCGAGTTTCATTTGGATGCGATGCATCAATATATAAGTTTTTTTCCATTTTCTTAGAATTCCTTTTAAATTTTTAAAATTAGTGTTTTTGTAGATTGTCATGGGCATTATTTTTACACAATTTTAAGCATAAATACACAATTTAAATTAAAACGTGCCCAAAGATAGTCAGAATTGTTATTATAAATTAATACAATGTTAAATTTTCTTAATTTTTCAGCAAAATTTGTAATTATATTTCTTTCAGTAATTGTATTTTTTACTTTTTCAACATTATGGTACTTTTCTGCAGGTTTGCCGGATTATAAGAAATTATCAAATTACCAGCCACCAATTTCGAGCAGAGTATATTCAAATGACAATAAATTAATAGCTGAATATGCAATAGAAAAACGATTATTTATTCCGTTCGACTCTATACCTGATAAAGTGGTAAATGCATTTCTCTCAGCGGAAGACAAAAATTTTTTTAGTCACCCAGGTATTGATGCTAAAGGGATACTAAGAGCCATAGTAAAAAACATAAAAAATATTTCTCAAAACAAAAGACTTGAAGGAGCTTCAACCATAACACAGCAAGTTGCAAAAAACTTTTTATTAACTAATGAAGTTTCTATGAAAAGAAAAGTTAAGGAAGCTATCTTAGCATTTAGAATAGAGAGAGCCTATACAAAAGAAAGAATACTTGAACTTTATCTAAATCAAATTTATTTAGGTCAAGGCACCTACGGAATTGCTGCGGCAAGTTTAGAATATTTTGATAAATCTATAAAAGAACTAAACTATTCAGAAGCAGCTTTGCTTGCTGCCCTACCTAAAGCTCCAAGTAAATATAACCCTTACAAATATCCTGATACTGCAAAATTTAGAAGAAATCTTGTTCTTAAAAACCTAGAGGAAAACAATTTTATCTCAAAAGAAGAATTTAAAAAATTAAAAGACTCAAAACTAAAACTAAAAAAAAGAAAAATTGAAATAGTTAATGAGGCCAATTCATATACAGAGGAGGTAAGACGAACTGTCAAAAATATCTACGGTTTTGAAAAACTTTATTCACAAGGCTTGAGTATTAGAACACCTCTTAAAATAGATTATCAAATTCAAGCGTTAAAATCTTTGAGAAAAGGTATAGAGGAATATGATCGTAGACAAGGGTGGAGAGGGCCAGTTACAAACAAATTTAAGAACAAAAAATGGAAAAAAAAGATTAACGATTTTAAATTAGATCCAACCTTAAATTGGAAATTAGCTGAGGTAATTTCTGTAGAAAAAAATAACATAAAAATCCAATTAATAGGTGAAGAAAATAAAAATACCCAAGGCATTTTAGATTTTAAAAATATTAAATGGACAATTCCAAAAAAAAAATCAGCTCAGGAAGTTCACAAGGTTGGTGATATTTTTTATGTTAAAAAAACTAGAGGTTCATCTTGGATTTTAAAACAATATCCTAAAGTAAATGGAGGTATCGTAATACTTGATCCTTTCACAGGCGATGTTCTTGCTTTGGTAGGTGGATTTAATTTTAAAAAAAGTGAATTTAATAGAGTTACTCAAGCAAAAAGACAACCAGGCTCTGCATTCAAACCAATAGTTTACGCAGCAGCCCTAGAAAAAGGTTTTGCGCCTAATTCGATTATCCTCGATGCACCTTTTGTTGAAAGTCAAGGAGTGGGTTTAAAAAACTGGAAACCAGAAAATTATGGTAAAAAATTTTATGGGCCCTCAACATTAAGAAAAGGAATAGAGTATTCCAGAAATTTAATGACAGTAAGAATAGCCAAAATTTTAGGTTTAGAGGAAATCTTAGATTTATCAAAAAAATTAAACATTTATGATGAAATTCCTGAATTATTATCAGTATCACTTGGAGCAGCGGAGACAACTTTAATTAATTTAACATCTGCCTACGCACCCTTCGTAAATGGAGGAAAAAAAATTAATCCTAAATTAATTTCAAGAATTCAAGATAGAAGAGGTAAAACAATCTACCAAGAAAAAAGCAGAAAGTGTTTAGGTTGTGATAAATTTATTAATGAAACAATAAATTTACCAAAAATAGAAGATACAAACACAAGAGTAATGAGTGAAGAAACAGCATATCAAATGACTTCAATTCTTCAAGGAACAGTACAAAGAGGTACTGCCAAAAAATTGAGAACTTTGAAAGTCCCTTTGGCTGGCAAAACAGGAACTACAAATGATAATTACGATGCATGGTTTATTGGATTTTCATCTAACTTAGTAATCGGAGTTTATATTGGTTATGACAGTCCAAAAACATTAGGCAAATTTGAAACTGGTTCTAAAGCTGCACTACCTATTTTCAAAAATTTTGTAGAGAAAGCTCTTTTTAAAGAGGATTTTGATGAATTCCAAATACCTGCAAATATATATTTAACTTCAATCAATTATGACACTGGTTTAAAATCAACTCAAGGTGAAAAAAATTCAATTATTGAAGCTTTAAAATTAAAAGATATTAACAATCTAAATAATAATAACTTAATCTCAACAATTGGTCGTGATAAAATAATAAAGTTTAGGCAATTTTATTAATGGAAAACTTTGAAACAATATTATCAGCATCTGAAAAATCTTTAAATAATATCAGGGGGTATCTTTGATAAAGAAAATATAAAAGAAAAAATTCAAGAGCTTGAAAAAACTTCACTCAAAGAGAATTTTTGGAAAGATAAAAATTTAGTAAAAAAAACTGTAAAACAAAAAAAAATTTTTGAGGATATCCTAAACTCCTATAATAAAAATCTAAATGATATAGATAATCTTAAAGATCTTTATTTATTAGCATCACAAGAAAAAAATGAGGAAACAATTATAGATTGCTGTAAAAAAATCGAACAAATTTTATTGGAAATTAAAAAAAGTGAAATTAATTGTTTCCTATCCGGTGAAAATGATGATTACGACATCTATCTTGAAATCCATGCTGGCGCGGGTGGAACAGAAAGTCAAGACTGGGCAGACATGTTGAGAAGAATGTATCTTAGATGGTTCGATAAAAAGAAATTTAGATATGAAATTATAAGTGAACACAAAGGAGAGGAAGCAGGTATCAAATCATCTACAATCAAAGTTGCCGGGGATTATTTATACGGTCTGATGAAATCAGAGTCAGGAGTACATAGACTTGTTCGTATTTCTCCATTTGACAGTGGAGCAAGAAGGCATACGAGTTTTGCAAGTGTATGGGTATACCCAGCTGTTGAAGATGATATAAATATTCAAATCGATGAAAAAGATCTTAGAATTGATACTTACAGATCTAGTGGAGCTGGAGGTCAACACGTTAATACAACTGATAGTGCTGTAAGAATTACTCATATTCCCTCGAAAATAGTTGTCCAATGTCAGAACGAGAGATCTCAACATAAAAATAAAGAAACATGTTTTAAAATGTTAAAGGCAAGATTGTATGAATATGAAATTCAAAAAAAAGAAGAGGAAAATCAAAAAGAACTAATTTCAAAGACCGATATAGGCTGGGGACACCAAATAAGGTCATACGTACTTCAACCGTATCAGCTTGTAAAAGATTTAAGAAACAAAACAGAAAGCACTAATCCTGCAAGTATTTTAGATGGAAATATTGATGAATTCATAGAAGAAGGAATCAAGAATAAGAAATAAATCATGAAAAAAATAATCATAAAATTTTTTTTAATATTATCTTTATTATTAATTAGTTTAATAATTACTTTATCAACTGTTGGGATTAAAACAAAAAAATTTAACAGGCTAATATCCGATAAAGCCTCAGAAACTACAAATGTTAGTTTGATTCTTAATACAATAAAATTTAAAATTAATCCAAAAGAATTAAGTCTTTTTTTAGAAACTAAAAATCCACAAATTAGCTTTCGAGATATATTAATTCCAGTAAAAAATATAAAAGTATATATAGATTTTTTCTCTTTGCTAAAATCAGACCTAAAAATTAAAAAAGCTAATCTTAGCTTAAAGGAATTAAATATAAATCAATTAAATAAAATTGCATCAATCATCAAACCATCAAATTTCAAAAGTATAATAAATAACAAAATTAAAAAAGGAAAATTAATCTCAGAAGTAGATATATTTTTCAATAATCGAGGTGAAGTAGAAAATTTTATCACTAAAGGCTCGATTAAAAATTTAGAGGCAGAATTACTAAGTAATATTAATTTAAAGAATATAAGACTAAGTTTTTTTGCAGATAAAAATGATATTTTAATTAAAAATATATTTGGTTTTCTTGAGGAAATTGAAATCGCTGATGGTGATATTAAATTAAATTTAGAAAAGGGAGCAAGAATAAATTCAAATTTTAATTCTATAATAAATTTTGATGAAAAAATTTTAAAAAAATATGTAAAAATTTTTAAAAAAAATAATCTTTTGAGTCAGGTTAAGGATTTAAAAGCTAACTTAAATAATAGCTTGCTTGTGGAATTAGATGAAACCTATAAAGTTAAAAATTACGACTATAATGTTTCAGGAAAAATTGAAAAAAGTGAAATTGAATTTTCAAAACCTTTAAGAAATATTTTCACATCTGATGATATTAAAGAAGTTTTTTTATCAGACTTAGGACTTCAAGCAAGCTTCGTTCCTAAAAAAATTAATTTGGGTTTAGAAGGAAAATATTCTTTAAATAAATACGATTTTTTGAAATTTAACTTAAAAAATAGTTTAATTGGAAATCAAGTAAATTATAAAATAAATTTTGATTACTCGGATAATTTAAATTTAAATGTAATTAATTTTTCAAAAAAAGACAAATCTGTTGCTAATGTTCTTATTGATCTTAGTAAAATTGAAGAAAATATAGCTGTAAATAATTTTACTTTTACAGAAAAAAATAACTCAATAGTGATTAAAGACTTAAATTTCAAAAATAAAAATTTTTCATCATTTAAACAAATAGAAGTAAAAACTGAGAATAATGATTTTATTATTAAAAGTGGAAAAAAAATTATTATAAAAGGTAGCAAGTTTGATGCAACTAATTTAGTAAAATTTTTAAGTGAAAAGAAGGCAACAAATAATTTTCAAAGCTTAAATAGTAAAATTGAAATTGATTTCAAAAATATTTTGGTTCCTATGTCAGAAAAGCTTAAAAACTTTAAACTAATTGGAGATATTAAAAAAGGTCAATTTGTGAAGATCTCATCTAAAGGTGATTTCGGAGGAAATAATTATTTAGATATCAATATGAAAAAAGATAAGAATAGTAACAAAAAATATCTAGAGATCTACTCAGATCTCACACGTCCACTTTTGACTGAATATAGTTTTTTTAATGGTTTGTCGGGAGGAAAACTTCTTTTTACCTCAATAATAGAAGACTCAAAGTCTAATTCTAAACTTAAAATTGAAAACTTTAAAGTCATCAATGCTCCAGGATTAATCAAATTACTATCATTAGCTGATCTTGGGGGATTAGCAGATTTAGCTGAAGGCGACGGCCTATCTTTTGATGTCTTAGAAATTAACATGGAGAAAGATAACAAATTTCTGAAATTAAATGAAATTTTAGCTTTAGGACCTAGCATGTCAGTATTAATGGAGGGTTATCAAGATCAACAAGGCTTAACAAGTTTAAGAGGCACACTTGTTCCTGCTAAGACTCTAAATAAAATGATTTCAAAAATACCTGTAATTGGCGACATAGTAATCCCCAAAGAAGTTGGAGAAGGCTTATTTGGTATCAGTTTTAAAATGAAAGGTCCAAAAGGTAAAATTAAAACAACAATTAATCCAATAAGAACACTAACTCCAAGATTTATACAAAAGATTATTGATAAAAATAATAAAGCTAAATAATTTTAACTAAGTAGTGCTTCTTTTTACCGTACGATAGTTTTAAGATATTATTTTGAAAATCTTCATATTTTAAAATTTTCTTTTCATCTTGAATAACTACATCATTAATTTTAAAGCCTTTATTAGCTATAGCTCTTCTTGCTTCACTTTTTGAGGATAAAATTTTATTTGTTGAAATAAGATCTAAAATATTTACACCTTTTTTTATTTCACCCTTATTGATTTTTATTTCTGGCAAATTAATACTTAATCCACCATCTTTAAAAGTTTCTCTAGCAGTTTTTTCTGCTTTTTTGGCTTCATGTTCACCATGAAGAATTTTAGTGGCCTCGTTTGCTAATAAAATTTTAAGATCATTTATATTTTTTTCTTTTTTTGTTATTAAGTCTATTTCGTTTAGATTAATCTCAGTGAAAAAATTTAAAAATCTTTTTACATCTCTATCATCCGTGTTTCTCCAAAATTGCCAATAATCGTATGGAGATAATTGATCTTCATTTAACCAAATTGCACCTTTTTCAGTTTTTCCCATTTTGGCTCCAGATGCTAAAGTGATTAAAGGAGACGTTAAACCGAAAGCTTCTTTTTGCAACATTCTTCTAATTAACTCAACTCCATTTATGATATTCCCCCATTGATCCGATCCACCTATTTGTAAAATACAATTATCTTTTTTAAATAATTGATAAAAGTCATAAGCTTGCAAAATCATATAATTAAATTCCATGTAGCTTAGAGACTGCTCCCTTTCTAGTCTTAATTTAACACTGTCAAAAGTAAGCATTTTGTTAATTGTAAAATTACTTCCAATATCTCTCAAAAATTCAATGTAATTTAATTTTGTCAACCATTCAGCGTTATTTACAAATATTGGAGCGGTTTTTTTATTAGATGTATCTAAAATTTTATTAAAAACCCTCTTGATACTTTTTATATTATTTTTAATTTCATTTTCTTTTAATATTTTTCTCGTTGAGTCCTTTCCAGAAGGGTCACCGATTAAAGTCGTACCCCCACCCAAAAGCACGATTGGTCGATGACCGTATTTTTGCATTAATTTTAAAATCATAATTTGCAATAAGCTACCAACGTGTAAGCTGCTAGCTGTGCAATCGAAACCTATGTAGCCAGAAATTGATTTTTTTTCGCAAATTTCATCGAGTTTGCTCAGATCTGTACATTGGTTGAGGTATCCTCGATCCTTCATTTCTTGCAAAAACTTATTTTTCATAGTGATATTTACTTAAGCAACTATTATACAAAAATTGTTATAAATAAATAAAAATATGCAAAAAAAATGGACCTCCTTAGGTTTAATGAGTGGTACTTCTGGAGATGGGGTAGACGCTTCTATTATTGAGACAAATGGGGTTGATCATTACATATCTATTAAAGACAAATACTTCGAATATGACTCAAATATTTTTAAAGATATTCACAGTTTAAAAGAAAAGATTCATAAAGCCGAGCATCTCAACAAATTTAGAAAAGAAATAGATCAATTAGAGAGAAAAATAACAATTTTTCATGCAAAAATAATATCTGAATTAGATATTAGTAGCGATACTTTAGTCGGTTTTCATGGACAGACTATATATCATAACGCTAATGAAAAAATTTCTAAGCAATTAGCAAATGGGCATTTATTAAACCAACTCACAAAAAAAAAAGTAATTTTCAACTTTAGAAAAAACGATATTTTAAATGAAGGACAAGGAGCCCCTTTAACACCCATATTCCATCATTTAATTGCTTTACAAAATAAAATTGAATTACCTGTATGTTTTTTAAATATCGGAGGGATAGCAAATATTACAATAGTAAAAAATAAAAATTTAGAAGGGCTATTAAGCAGAGATATTGGCCCTGGTAATTGTCTTATTGATAGCTGGGTGAGAAAAAACTCTAGTAAAAAATTTGATTTAGATGGTCAATTTGCCTTAAGCGGAAAAAAAAATGAAATAATTTTTGAACAAGCTCAAGAATTATACATGAATAGAAATAATAAAAAAAACCTTTCATTTGATACTAACGATTTCGATATTTCATTTGTTAGAGGATTAAATTTAGAAGATGGAGCTAGCACACTTACAGATTTTACAGCAAGTATTATGGGTGAGGAATTATCCAAACTAATTAATAACTATAATAATCAAATTAAAGAAATATTATTATGTGGTGGAGGCAGAAAAAATAAAATTTTAATAAGAAAACTTAAAGAAAATTTATCTTTTGATATAAGTTTAAAACAAATAGATGATTATGATATCGATGGTGATTTTGTCGAGTCACAAGCTTTTGCTTTTATGTCTGTTAGAACAATGCTTCAACTTCCAAATTCTTTTCCTAATACAACTGGATGCAAGCTCCCGGTAGTTGGGGGTCAATTAATAGAAAATTAAATTAAAGCGGTTTTTTCTTTTAAATATTTTTCAATTTCAATTGCTAATTCTTTTTCTTTATCTTTAAAAAAATGATTAGAGTTTTTTATCTTGGAAAAAATCACTTCAATTCCTTTTTGATTTTTTATTCTATCATCTAATTCATTAATACTTTCTTTAGTTACAAGCTCATCATTTTCACTGAAAACCACCTGCCCAGATGTTGGACATGGTGCTAAAAAAGAAAAATCATACACATTAGGTTGTGGTGATACAGCAATAAAATTATTTACTTCAGGTCTTCTCATAATTAATTGCATACATATTAAAGATCCAAAAGAAAAACCAGAAACCCAACATTGACTATAATCCAAATTTTGTCGTTCTATCCAATCCAACGCTGCCGCCGCATCAGATAGCTCTCCTTGCCCATTATCAAAAACTCCATCACTTTTTCCAACACCTCTAAAATTTACTTTTATTACTGAAAAACCATTTTCTAAAAAAATATTATACATTAATTGAACAATTCTATTATTCATTGTTCCACCATATTGAGGGTGGGGATGTAGTACGATAGCAACTGGCGAACCAAATTTTGGGTTCTTATAGTATTTGGCTTCAAGTCTTCCTGCTGGGCCAGGTATAAAAATTTCTAAACTTTTAGGTTTCATATTTGATAATGATTATTATTTTTAAAAAAAAGTAATGTTTTATAACATGTTTTTCTGCGGCAAATAATTTTTTTTAAATCATACTAAATTAGTAGGAATTGAATTAGAAATACTGTATTACAACGCTAATTTATGAAATTAACCACAAAAGGCAGATACGCAGTTATGGCTATGGCAGACTTAGCCTCATTTAAAGATCAAGGCCCTGTCAGCCTTTCAGATATATCTTTAAGACAAAATATTTCTTTACCTTACTTAGAACAAATATTTTTAAAGCTTAAAAATAACAATTTGGTTAAAAGTGTTAGGGGGGCAAAAGGCGGTTATAAACTAGAATTATCACCAGATGAAATAAAAATTTCTAATATAATTTCCGCAGTAGATGAAGAAGTTAAAATGCTGAACTGTAAAAAAGATTCAAAAAAAGGATGTAACAACAAATCATCAAAATGCATTACACACAATTTATGGGATCAACTTGATCAACACATAAATAATTTTTTTGAAAAAGTAAAATTACAAGATTTAGTAAAAAAAAAACAAATTTTGAATAAATGAAACCTGAAGATTTAAAAAATAATAAAGATTATAAATATGGTTTCACAACTGATGTTGAAAACGTAAGATCTCCTAAAGGGTTAAGTGAAGAAACAATCAGATTTATCTCTAATATAAAAAAAGAACCTAAATGGATGTTAGAATGGAGATTAAAAGCTTTTAATAGATTAAAAGTTTTAAAAGAACCTGACTGGCAAAAGCCAAAATATCCAAAAATAGATTATCAAAACTTGTACTATTATTCGGCACCTAAAAGTGCTTCGGAAAAACCAAAAAGTTTAGACGAGATTGATCCAAAAATATTAGAAACATATAAAAAACTAGGAATACCTTTAGTAGAACAAAAAAGGTTGAACGGAATAGCAGTTGATGCAGTTTTTGACTCAGTTTCAGTTGCCACTACTTTTAAAGATGAACTAACAAAAAAAGGAATAATATTTTGTTCAATATCGGAGGCTATTCAAAAACACCCTGATCTAGTTAAAAAATATCTTGGTTCAGTAATACCGTTGAGTGATCATTATTTTGCTACTTTAAATTCAGCTGTATTTACAGATGGATCTTTTGTTTACATTCCACCAAATACAAAGTGTCCGATGGAACTATCTACTTATTTTAGAATTAACGCATCTGAAACTGGTCAATTTGAAAGAACTTTAATTATTGCTGATAAAGGAAGTTATGTAAGTTATTTAGAGGGTTGTACTGCCCCAATGAGAGATGAAAACCAACTCCATGCTGCTAATGTAGAATTAGTAGCACTAGATGATGCGGAAATAAAATATTCAACTGTTCAGAATTGGTATCCAGGAGATGAAAAAGGAGTCGGTGGAATTTACAATTTTGTTACTAAAAGAGGTGCGTGCAGAGGAAAAAATTCTAAAATTTCATGGACTCAAGTAGAAACAGGATCAGCAATAACATGGAAATATCCTAGTTGTATTTTACAAGGTGATAACTCTGTTGGTGAATTTTATTCAATAGCAATCACAAATAATTTTCAAAAAGCAGACACCGGTACAAAAATGATACACCTAGGCAAAAACACTAAAAGCAAAATCATTTCAAAAGGAATTTCAGCTGGGAATGCAGACAATATGTATAGAGGTCTTGTTGAAATTAAAAATAAAGCAATTAATTCAAGAAACTACACTCAATGTGACTCTTTACTAATGAGTAATAAATGTGGGGCGCATACAATTCCATACATCAAAAATAATAACGCAACTTCAACAATAGAGCATGAAGCAACTACTACTAAAATAAATGAAGAACAGCTGTACTACTGCAATCAAAGAGGTCTGGATCAAGAAGAGGCAGTAAGTTTAATTGTAAATGGTTTCTGCAAAGAAGTTTTACAGCAATTACCCATGGAATTCGCAGTCGAAGCACAAAAACTTGTAGCGATAAGTTTGGAAGGAAGTGTTGGATAATGTTAAATATTAAAAATTTAGAAGCCACTATTGATAACAAGCATATTTTGAAAGGTTTAAATTTAAATATTAAGCCCGGGGAAGTTCATGCAATTATGGGCCCTAATGGTTCTGGAAAAAGTACACTAGCAAATGTGTTATCAGGCAAAAACGGTTATGAAATCAAAGGTGATATCAAATATAATGGAGAAAGCTTAAGCGAGCTTTCTACTGAAGAAAGAGCTCAAAAAGGAATTTTTTTAGCCTTTCAATATCCTTTAGAAATACCAGGGGTTAATACAAACACTTTTTTAAGAACTTCCCTGAACTCAGTTAGAAAGGCCCAAGGTGATAAAGAATTAGATACATTAACTTTTTTAAAATTGATCAAAGAAAAAGCTTCAGAGCTTGGCATTGATGAAAAATTTTTATCACGTCAACTTAACGTTGGATTTTCTGGCGGAGAAAAGAAAAAAAATGAGATTTTACAAATGAAACTCTTGCAACCAAAGTTATCAATTTTAGATGAGACAGATTCAGGTTTAGATATTGACGCACTTAAAATTGTGGCTGATGGAGTGAATTCTTACAAAAGTAAAGAAAATGCTTTTTTAATAATTACACACTATCAAAGATTACTTGATTATATAAAGCCTGATTACGTCCACGTCCTATCTAATGGGAAAATTATTAAAACTGGTGATGCAGATCTCGGAGTTCAATTAGAAAAAACAGGTTATTCAAATATAGTTTAGATGAAACAAAATTACGACTTTAAAATAGATAAGATTAAAGATCTTACTTCAGAGGAAATAAGTTTAAGAAAAAAAAACTTAGACCTTTTTTATCAAACTGGCTTTCCTAATAAAAAAGATGAAGACTGGAAATTTTCTGATCTTAATTCAATTTTAAGCAATAACTTCAATAAAATTGCTAATAATGATTTTTTACCAAGAGAGAAAGAATTCAAAATAATTGATGAATTTGAACATAATTTTATTTCATTGTTTAATGGAAAACTTATATCTAAAGATTTCCCTTATGAAGAAAAAAATAAAATCTTAATAAACAATTTTAATTACAAGGATGGTTTAGCTTTAGATAGTAAAAATTCATTATACTTGCTTAACAACGCTTTAGCTACAGGCGGTTTTTCTTTAGAGATTTCCAAAAACTATAAATTGAAAAAACCATTAGTTGTTTATAATAATTTTTCTAATTCATTGAAGGAAAAAATAGTAAATTATAAAAATTCAATCATTTTAAATGAAAATTCAGAATTAAATATAATTAATTACATAAATAATTCTTCAAAAGAAAACTTTATGGTAAACATCTTAGAAAATATAAATATCAAAAAAGATTCTTCGTTAAATAATATCTTAATAAATAATTCTAAATGTAATTGTTATTTTTATAAATATATAAAGAGTGACCTAGAAAAAAATTCAAATTTTAAAAATTATTTATTATCTTCTGGTTTGAAATTTAATAAGCTTGATATTGAAATTAATCTTAATGAAGAAAATTCAAATAGCAGCGTTTTTTCAGCTTTAAATTTAATAAATAAAGAGCATCAAGAAATTAAGACTCGAATAAATCATAATGCCTCAAATTGTAATAGCTACCAGAAGGTAAAAAATGTTTTAAATGATGAAAGCAAAGGCGTTTATCAAGGAAAAATTTTCGTTAAAAATATTGCACAAAAAACAGATGCCTATCAATTAAGTAAAGCTTTAATTTTAAACGATGCAGCAGAATTTGATGCAAAACCTGAGTTGGAAATTTATGCAGATGACGTTAAATGTTCTCACGGTTCTACTTCTGGAAGTATAGATTTAAATTCAATACATTATTTAAAATCTAGAGGCATTCCTGAAAATGAAGCTTATCAAATGCTAATTAATGGCTTTTTAAGTGAAATCTTAGAAAAATTACCTGAAGGAAAAATAAAAAATTTTTTAAAAGAAAAATTAGAAAGACAAATTAATGGATATTAAAAATATAAAAAAAGAGTTTCCAATTTTTAAACAAAAAATTAATGGTAAACCTTTGGTCTATTTGGATAGTGCTAACTCATCTCAAAAACCAAAAGTGGTTATAGATAAAATCTCAAACTTTTATGAAACAGAGTTTTCTAATGTTGGGAGAAGCGTTCATACTCTGGCAGTAAAAGCAACAAATAGATTTGAGGCTACAAGAGATAAAGTTCAAAAATATTTAAATGCCAAACATAGAGAAGAAATAATATTTACTAAAGGTGCAACAGAAGCAATAAATTTAGTAGCTTCGTCTTATGGCAAAAAATATATAAATAAAGGAGACGAAATATTAATAACAGAATTAGAACATCATTCTAACTATGTTCCTTGGAATTTTTTAAGAACTGAAAAAAAGGCTGTAATAAAATTTGCTCAAGTTAATGAAGGTGGCGATGTCGAGATAGAAGAAATTAAAAAACTTATTACTAATAAAACTAAAATGATTGCTATCACTCACATATCAAATGTAACAGGAGCAGTTTTACCAATAAGAAAAATTGTAGATCTTGCAAAAGAAAAAAATATTCCAGTATTGGTTGATGGGACACAAGGTGCGCCACATTCCAAAATCGATATGCAAAAAATCGGATGTGATTTTTATGCAATATCCTGTCATAAAATGTACGGACCAAACGGTCTAGGTATATTGTACATGAAAAAAAAATGGATTGATGATTTGCCGCCATATCAAGGCGGTGGCGGAATGATTAATGAAGTGAAAAAAGAAGATATAACTTTTGCAGATGCTTATACTAAATTTGAGGCTGGAACAATGCAAACAGCAGAAGTAGTTGCATTCGCTGAGTCTCTAAATTTTATCGAGGATTTAGGTATTAAAAATATCGCCTCTCATGAGAATGAGATTTTACAATATGGTTTAGAAAAATTAAGAAAAAACAATTCTGTAAATATAATTGGCGATCCAAAAGAAAGAGGGTCAGTTTTATGTTTTACTCTAAAGGACATTCATCCTCATGATATTGCAACTATTTTGGATGATGATGGAGTTGCAATAAGAGCCGGACATCATTGTTGTCAAATATTACATGATAAACTTGGTATACCTGCAACAGCTAGAGCTTCAATTGGAGTTTATAATGATAAAGAGGATATAGACAAATTATCTGAAGCAATTCAAAAATGTCAGAAAGTATTTCAAAATTAAATGGAACTTAAAGAGCTATATCAAGAAATTATTTTAGATCATGGAAAAAATCCTAGAAATAAAGGAAAGTGCAATGGCTACACTAATGATGCAAAAGCTCACAATCCTTTGTGTGGTGACAAAGTTCATATTTTTTTAAAACTTAACAAAGAAAAAGAAATTGAAGATTTAAGCTTTGAGGGGGAAGGGTGTGCTATCTCTTTGGCCTCAGCATCTATTTTGACAGAAACTGTTAAAGGAAAAGATCTATCATTTTTAAAGAAAGTTAATGAGGATTTTATAAACATGATTAAAAATAAAACAAAAATTACATTAAATAGCCTTACCGAAGATCAGATTACTACGATTACTTCTTTATCCGGGGTACAAGAATTTCCAATGAGGGTTAAATGCGCCACAATGGCTTGGCATACTTGTTTGTCAGCAGTTGAAAAAAAATGAGCGAATTAAAAGATAAAGTAATATTAGAGATTAAAAAGATTTATGATCCTGAAATACCGGTGAATATATATGAATTGGGTCTAATTTATAAAATAGACATTGAAAATGCAAAAAAAGTTAATATAGAAATGACTTTGACCTCTCCAAATTGTCCAGTAGCTGAAAGTTTGCCTAAAATGGTTAAAGATAATATATTAAAACTAGATGGTGTTGATGATGTTGATTTAAAATTAGTCTGGGATCCACCTTGGACTAAAGATAAAATGTCTGAAGCCGCAAAATTAGAATTGAATTTATGAGCGAACAAGTAATAAAATTAAGTCAAAATGCAGCTGAAAGAATTAAAGAAATTATGTCTAAAGCTGAAGATAAAACTATTGGTGTAAGGGTGGGTGTAAAATCTGGCGGTTGTGCCGGAATGTCTTATATTATGGAGTATGCAAAGGATATTAAACCTAATGAGGAGATTGTAGAGGATAAAGGAGTAAAAGTTTTAATTGACCCTAAAGCAATAATGTACCTTTTGGGAACAGAAATGGATTATAAGAAAGAGAAGTTTTCATCTCAGTTTGTTTTTAAGAATCCTAATGAAACTGAGCGTTGTGGTTGCGGAGAATCTTTTAAAGTTTAGCCGCTGTAATACATTTCAAATTCGATTGGATGAGGTGTATGTTCGAATTTATAGATTTCTTGGAATTTTAATTCAATATAAGCGTCGATTTGATCATCAGTAAATACCCCACCTTCTGTTAAAAATTTTCTGTCTTTATCAAGGTTTTGCATGGCTTCTCTTAAAGAACCACAGACAGTTGGTAGTTTTTTAACTTCATCTTCAGATAATGAATATAAATCGTCATCAAAAGATTTTCCTGGATCGATTTTGTTTTTAATTCCGTCTATTCCGGCCATTAGCATTGAAGCAAATGTTAAATAAGGATTTCCTGCAGCATCTGGAAATCTAATTTCACATCTTGCTGCTTTTGGATTCATTATTACCGGTATTCTACAAGATGCAGATCTATTCCTTGCTGAATAAGCAAGAATTACTGGTGCTTCAAAACCAGGAATTAAACGTTTGTAGCTGTTAGTTGTAGCATTTGAAAATGCATTTATTGCTTTTGCGTGTTTTAATATTCCGCCAATATAATATAAAGCTTCTTTAGATAGACCAGCGTACTCTTTACCCATAAAAACTGGAGTATTGCCTTTCCAAATTGATTGATGACAGTGCATTCCTGATCCATTATCACCTTTTACTGGCTTTGGCATAAAAGTAGCTGTTTTTCCAAAAGAGTGAGTTACCATTTGAACTGCATACTTATAAAGTTGAACGTTATCAGCTTGATTAGTTAAAGTTCCAAAATACATTCCAAGCTCATGTTGACTTGGAGCTACTTCATGGTGATGTTTTTCAACTTTTACACCCATATCTTTAAGTGCTTTTAAATACTCACCTCTCATATCTTGAGCACTATCAACTGGAGGCACTGGGAAATAACCACCTTTAATTCCAGGTCTATGACCCATATTACCATTTTCATATTTTTTTCCAGTATTGTAAGGTCCTTCAGAGCTATCAATACTAAAACTGGTCTCGTTCATTTCGTTTTTAAATCTAACATCATCAAAAACAAAAAATTCAGGTTCGGGTCCAAAATAAGACTTATCTCCGATACCAGATTTTTTCAAATACGCTTCAGCTTTTTTTGCTGTTCCTCTAGGATCTCTTTCATAAGGATCTTTTTTTACCGCGTCTAAAATATCGCAAAAAATATTTAAGGTTGTATGAGAATTGAATGGATCTATGATTGGTCTATCTAAGTCAGGTTTTAAAATCATGTCTGACTCATTTATCGCTTTCCATCCAGCTATTGAGGAGCCGTCAAAGAACACGCCATTGCTGAGCATATCCTCATCAACGATTGTTGAGTCCATAGTTAAATGCTGAAGTTTGCCTTTGGGGTCAGTAAATCTTAGATCTACAAATTCAACTTGTTTATCCTTAATAAGCTTTAAAACGTCTTTTGAACTCATTTCGCTCCTTTAAGTTTTTGTATAATTGATGTGAACATATATAAGGAAGCTTTTTATAGTATAATTAAATAAATATATCAGCTATGCATTTATCACATATCCACACCCCAGACCTGTAATGAGAGAAGCAAATACTTTTGATTTATCTTTATTAATATTACTTGCTGTTATTTGGGGCTCATCTTTCTTCAATATTAAGATAGCAACTTACTCTTATGACCCTATCACACTTGCATTAGTAAGAGTAATTTTTGCGAGTATACCTCTATTAATTCTTTGTAAAATAAGCGGAATAAAAATCGAGGCTTTTAGTAAAAATTGGAAATGGTATGCTTTGATAGGCCTCTGTAATATTGCAATACCTTTTGTATTAATTGCAATAGGCACAGCAAAAATTAATAGTTATCTTGCAGCAATATTGATGAGCACAACACCTTTGAGTGGATCAATACTCGCACATTTTTTTACTAAAGATGAAAAACTATCTTATATGAAGTCATTAGGTGTTTTGATTGGATTTAGTGGAATTGTATTATTATTCTTTGATAAAGTTATTATTAATAATGAAAATTATATGTATGCTCTCATAACTATTTTAGGATCAACATTTTACTGCATTGGGGGTTTATTGACTTTAAAATTAAAAAATAAAATAAATGAAAATGTAACTACATCTACAACATTATGGTCAGTAATTTTTCTTTTACCTTTTTCATTAATAATTGAAACACCTTGGCAGTCTTCACCAACCTTAGTCTCAACTCTTTCATTATTATATTTAGGTGTTATTGCTACAGGATTAGCATGGTTGATAAGATTTAGAATTTTAACTGTAAATGGTTTAGTTTTTCAAACTCAAGTAGCGTATTTAATACCAATATTTGGAATTATTTTTGGATATTTCCTAATGGACGAAGTAATTACTTGGAAAGTGATAGCATCATTAGTTGTAATACTTATTGGAATTTATATATTTAAAAAAAATAACAAAGGATAAAAAATAAATGGGCACAGAGTCAATTGAAGCAAGTTTTTTATCAATTTTCGCTTTAATTAGTTTTTTTATTTTTTTGCTTGTAAGTAAATACTCACATAGAATAAAAGGTGGCGCTTTACTTGATAAGGATTTTTTAAAACCTCAAGCTTTCCATGATATTCCTGTCACTCGAAGCGGAGGGATAGCTATTATTATTTCTTTAAGTATTTTTTTTTATATTTATTTCTTATTGTATGCAGAAGTTTTATATAATTATATTTTTATAAGTTACTCAGTGTTTATAGTTGGTTTTTTAGATGACTTAAAAATTAATATAAAACCATTGAGTAGATTAATAATTATGGTAATTCTTCTTTTCAATTTCATATTTATATTGCCAATAAAGATCCTAAACATAGATATTCCTTTTTTAACAACTTTAATGACGAGCCATATGTTTTCTTCAATATTTGTACTATTTTGTTTTCTATTTGTTATAAATGGCGCTAATTTAATAGATGGTTTTAATGGTTTATTAACAATTAATTTAATTATAATAAATATTATATTAGCTTACATTAATATAAATAATAATCACTTAGAATTTTCAATTTTGATAATCTCACAAGTTATAATTCTTTTATCGTTTTTATTATTTAACTTTCCAAGTGCAAAAATTTTTCTAGGTGACAGTGGAGCCTATACCATGGGAGCGCTCGCTGGCTTGAATACAATAATTACAAATAATTTAAATCCTGCTATCTCCTCATTTTTCTTTTGCACACTTTTATTTTATCTTTTTTTTGAAGTTTTTTTCTCTTTTTTGAGAAAAATTTTACAAAAAAAATCCCCGATTTATCCTGATAATGAACATTTGCACATGCTAAGTTTTTATAAAATTTCAAGCAGCTTTGGAAAGAATAGAGGTAATTATTTAAACTCAATAATTATTAATCTTTTCTACTTAATTTTAATAATACCTGGGTTGTATTTATTAAACGACCCTCTATTAAGTAGGTATTGGTTCTTTATCTTATTACTAATATACCTAATAATTTATTCTAGACTTTATCGTTTAACAAAAAATTAATTTGATATATAAAACTACGATTAAGTTAAGGGCAAGTGGCGGAATTGGTATACGCGCTGGTCTTAGAAACCAGTGCCGCAAGGCTTAAGAGTTCGAGTCTCTTCTTGCCCACCATATTATTATGAAAGTAGAAGTAAAATCAAAAAAAGGACTTAGAACAATTTTATCTGTAATAGTTGATAAAAAAAACATACAGACAAAAATGGACGAGAGACTTAAAGAACTTCAAAAAGAAGTAGCCTTAAAAGGTTTCAGGCCAGGAAAAGTTCCTCCAGAGGTAATTAAAAGTCAATTTGGAAAATCCATATACGGGGAGGTTGTAGATAAGATTTTAAGAGAAACTACCACAAAAGCTATAGATGAAAAAAAATTAAAAGTTGCAGGTCAACCAAAAATTGACTTAAAACAGTTTGGTGAAGGAAAAGATTTAAATTATGAGCTACAAATTGACTGTTTGCCAAGCGTTACCCTAAAAAGCTTTGATAAATTTAAAGCTACAAGTTTTAAAGTAAAAATCGAAGATAAAATTATTGATGAAAAATTAAAAGAAATTGCAAATCAAAACAAACAATATGAAGATAAAAATGAAAATGAAAAAGCAATCAATGGAGATCAAATTACCTTTGATTATTCAGCTACAGTAGACGGTAATAAATTTGATGGTAGTGAGGGAAAAGGCGTTCAATTAGAGCTTGGTAAAGATCTTTTTTTAAAAGGGTTTGATGAGCAGTTAATTGGTGTGAAAAAAAATGATACAAAAATATTAGATGCTACACTTCCAGCCAATCATCCGAAAAAAGAACTTGCTAACAAAAAAACTAAATTTGTTTGTAAAATTTTAAATGTTAAAAAACCAAAAGCTAGTAAAATTGATGATGATTTCGCTAAATTAATGGGAGCAAAAGATATTAAAGATTTAAAATCTTTAATTGAAAAACAGATTTCAGGGCAATATTCTCAAGCACTTAATGGGATCACTAAAAAAGAAATATTAGATCAAATCGAAAAAAATCATCAGGTTGATTT
>CACGEW010000002.1 GCA_902572345.1 uncultured Pelagibacteraceae bacterium
GCCAGCATTAACGACCACCCTGCCGGCTCAACTTTCAATTAAATATAATATGAATATAATACCTGTATTTATTAAAAGAGAGAGTGATGAAAAATTTATTATAGAATTTTATAAAGAGATTAACCCAAACAACTTTAAAGATAAAATTGATTTAACTTTAAAGCTTAATAAAATTTTAGAGGCAATGATTCTTAAAAATCCTAGCCAGTGGATCTGGACTCACAATAGATGGAAATAAATTATTTTTTATTTTTTTTGTGTCTTTCGTTCACCTCTACCGGGGAAAAATAAGCTTCTTGCAAATCTACACTCCAATAATTGAGATTTTGCAAATCAATTTTTTTTCCTGAAATTGCGCATAAAAAAATATATTCTATGAATGTTTTTCCATAATTTTTCCACATGCCTTTTATAGTATCTTGACGATTGATTGATTTAGATTCTTTAAAAACATTTTCTAGATTCTTATTAATAATTTTTTTTGACCTAAATATCGGGCCAAAAAAATTAAATAAATTTGCAAAGATTTTTCTACTTAATTTTAAGCCCAAAACACGTCCAATTAAAAAAAAGAAATAGATAAAAATTGATTGAATAAAATAACTTAAAAATTTAATCATTTAACCTCTTAACTTTATTAATAAGCAAATCTTTATTGTGTATCTCTAAAGAAACTTTTAAATAGTTTATTTCATTTAATTTAAAATCCTTAATTTTAAAAAAATCTTTTTCTGTCATTATTATTTCACAATTTTTTTCTTTAGCGTTGTCGATAATACCTTTGATTTCCTGGTAAGAAAATCTATGATGATCAGGGAAAATTATTTCTTTTTCAATAATTAAATTATTTTCTTTCAATAAATTAAAAAAATTTTCAGGATTTCCTATTCCTGCTATAGCAAATAATTTTTTTTTTAAAAATTGTTGAATATTGACTGGTTGATATCTAGAATAAATAATTTCTAACTCGGGATTGATTTTAAGAATTTGCTTCTCAAATTTCTCATTTTTCTCTCCGTTAATTATTACTATTTGTACACTTTTAAGTGAATTAAGGTTTTCTCTTAATGGTCCGGAAGGTAAAACAAGTCCGTTACCAATTAATTGATTTTGATTAAAACAGACAATACTCAGATTTTTTTTTATTGAGTAATCTTGTAGTCCATCATCAAGGATTACTATATCGTGGTTGGAATTTTCTAATTCCTTTAAAGCTTCTAATCTACTTTGACAAAGAAACAAGTTCTCAAAATCATTTTTAATAAGATTGTGCTCATCCTTGTGGCTTTCATAAAATTTTCTTAAAATCACTGGTTTCATACCTAAGTTTGTTAATTCTTTACCTAAATAAATTGACAACGGAGTTTTACCTGTCCCACCCACATAAATATTACCGACACAAACTATTGGAATATTGAATTTATGTACCCTAGAAATTTTTTTTTTTAAAAAAATAAAAAATAAAATCAGCAATGTTATAGGAAATAAAAGAAAGGCGTAAAAACCTTTTTTTTTATCCCAAAATTTTGGTTTATTAATCATTTTTAAATAAAAAACTATCTAATATTTTAAGTGTATCAGTTAAAGTATTTCGACCCAAATCATTAATTATATTTGTATTTTGAATTTTTTGTTTTTGATTATCTTGAAGATCTATAATTAAATTTTTGTATAATTCTTCAAAGTTTTCAATTTTTTGTGAAATATTATAATTTGATAAAACTTCATATGTTTCTTTAAAATTATAAACATATGGGCCGTGATAAATTTTACAATTTAACTTTGCTGCTTCAATTGGATTTTGACCTCCATTATTTTTAAATTTTGCTATTGCAGACTTACCTAAAAATACACTTTTTGCGTATTTAAAGTAATTTTGTAACACGCCGTAATGGTTAACGATTATTATATCTTTGTCTTTTGAAATTAACTCGTTTTTATTATTCAAAATTTGTAAGTTTAAATCATATTTTTTAGATAAAGATTTTATTTCTCGAACTCTATTAATATGTCTAGGAGCTATAATTGTAATAATTTCACTAAACTCTTTTTTGAGCTTCAAATGTGTTTTAATACATAAAGCATCTTCCCCTTCATGAGTGCTAGCTGCGAACCAAAATTTTCTTTCAGATAAAATATTTTCGTTTATATTATGAATTTTTTGTGAATTCAAATTTCCAATTAATTTTATGTTTCCTTTAAAGTGAATATTATTTGCATGTAGTTTCTCCAAATAACCTTTAGTTTCATTGCTAGAACACAAACATAAACTAAAAATACCAAATATTCTTTTGGCAACTTTTGGAAACATCATCCATCTATAAAAAGATTTTCTTGTTATTCTAGCATTTATTAATGCTATTGGAATTTGAAGTTTTTCAGCCTTTAAGATTAAATTAGGCCAGATCTCCGAGTCCACAAGAAATATTCTATCTGGTCTCCATAATTTTAAAAATTTTTCAATGAGAAAATCTATATCAAAAGGAAAAAATCTGTGGGAAGCATTATTAAACCTTTTTAACTCTTTTTGTGCTAAATTACTTGAACTTAATGTAGTAGTTGTAACTAAAAATTTTAAATTTTGGTTATTATTTAATTTTTCAATTATTGGGATAATACTTTTGAATTCTCCTAGACTTGAAGCGTGAAACCAAATTAATTTACATTGGCCTTTTTCAACTGGATTAAAGTTAGAAATTAGAATTTTTTCCAAGAATCTTTTTGGATCTTCTTTTTTAAAAATTATTCTTAAAAATAAAAAAATAAATAAAAAAGGATATAATATTGTTCCAAAGACTCTATAGGCAAGAATCATTTTATTTTAATTGTTTTTTATATAGAGATTTATATTCTTCACAATTTTTGATTAAAAATTCATGTGTTCCATTATCTATAATTTCTCCATTTTTCATTACAAAAATCACATCTGCATTATGTATAGTTGAAAGTCTATGAGCAATCACTAAGGTCGTCTTATTCTTAATCAAATTTAATATTGCATTTTGTACAATTTGCTCTGAGTCAGCATCTAGAGAAGAGGTTGCTTCATCTAACAATATTATAGACGACTCCTTTAATATTGCTCTAGCAATAGATATTCTTTGTTTTTGACCACCAGAGAGTCTTACTCCATTTTCACCAATCATTGTCTGAATTTTATCAGGCATTTTGTCTATAAACTCATCTGCGGCTGCGAATTTACAAGCTTCTTCTATTTCTTTTTCGGAAGCATTATTTTTTGCGTATGCAATATTATTTTTTATTGTGTCATCGAAAAGAATTACATCTTGACTTACTAAAGATATATTTTTTCTTAAAGAGCTTAATCTGATTTTAGAAATATCTTGATCGTCAATCTTAATTTTTCCATCTTGAGGATCATAAAATCTTGGTAGGAGATTAAGGATAGTGCTTTTACCAGCACCACTATGCCCAACAAAAGCAGCCATTGTGCCACCTTTAATTGAAAAGTTTATATTTTTTATAGTTTGGTTTTTAACGGTATCATATTTGAAAAAAACCTTATCGTAAACTATATCATTATTTTTTAAAATTAAATCAGGTAATTCAAAATTTTCTTTCACTTGAATTTTTTTATCTATTACTTTGCTTACACGTTTAAACGCAGTGGCACCTTGATATACTGTTAAATTTAAAGTCGCTAGAGAACGAATTGGTTGATAAGCTAACATCATCGCAGTCAAGAATGAAAAAAAATTATTTATCTCTAGTTCCCCTGCAGCAATTAATGTTCCAGAGAAACCTATAAAACCAGCAATCATTATCCCCGTGAGTGTCTCCATTAAGGGTGTGGCTCTAATCATTACGCTTGAAGTTTTAATATTTTTTTCAATCATATCATTAATTACAGTTTCAGCTTCCATTCCAACTTCTTTTTCCTTTTGATATATCCTAATCATTTTTGCTCCTCTGAATATTTCAGACAAGAAAGTTACTAAAACTCCAGATGCTTCACCGGCTTTTCCGACAGCTTTACCTATTCTTTTACCTAAAGATTTGGCTAATCCACCAGCTAAAGGCATCATTAGCATAGCAAACAACGCTAACTTCCAATTTTGATAGACCATTACTCCTACTAATGCCACAACTGAAAAACTATCTTTCATTAAATTTAAAACTCCTGTGCTGACTAAATGTTGTATTTGACCAGTGTCATAAAGAACATTGGAAACATATTTTCCTGAGTGCCTGCTATCTAAAGTTTGAATGTCACTTTTTATGATATTATCTGTAATTTGCTTCTTAACTTCCCCCGATACTTCTTCACCAACTCTTATAATTGTAAGCCTTGCTATATATAAAGATATACCTTTACCGGCAAAAGCTAATATTATTAAAATAGGTATTAACCAAGAAAAAGTAGTATTTTTTTCAATAAATATTTTTTTTACTGCTGGGTCTAAAAGCCAAGCTATAGAAGAAGTACTTCCAGCTACAAGTATTGATAAAAATAATGCCAAAAAGATTTTTTTTAAATGTTTTCTGACATATTCTCTAAAAAGTCTTTTTAGTATTGATACTACTTCTTTAAATTCCATAACTTAAATCTTTTGAAAATATAGCTAAAAACAAAAATATTCCCGAGTAATTGTTGATTTTAAACATTCGTAAGCATTCTTTATGATTTGACTCATCAAATTTTAAAATTTGAAATAATAAACTCAAAACAAATAAAATAAAAAAAAATGATAAAATATTTACCCCTATTGAGTCTTTGAATAATAAAATTAAAAGTAATGATGTTATAAAATAATTTATACTCACAAAGGTTTTTATATTTTTTTTAAACTTAATCGAAGTTGATTTCACTCCAATAATCTCATCATCAACAATATCTTGTGCTCCATAAATCGTGTCATAACCCAATGTCCAAAATATGGCTGATATGTAAAGAATTATTACTTCTAAAGATATATAGTTATTGAGCGCCACCCAAGCCATAATAATTCCCCAATTAAAGGTTATTCCTAAAAAAAGTTGAGGCCAATAAGTTATTCGTTTCATGAAAGGGTATGAAAAAGCTAAAAACATTGAACTTATACCTAACAAAATCGTTAATTTATTAAACTGTATCAAAATAAGAAATGCTAAAAAACATAGACTTAAAGCATATATTAAAGACCAGAGAATTGATATTTTTCCTGCAGCAACAGGACGATTTTTTGTTCTCTCAACTTTTTTGTCAAAATCTTTATCAACAATGTCATTTATAATGCATCCTGCACTTCTCATCAAAACAGACCCGAAAAAAAATAATATTAAATAATAAAAAAATAAATCTAATTCATAATTAATATTTTTTGTTAATGCTAAACCCCAAGAACAAGGCCAAAATAACAACATAAACCCAATCGGTTTGTTAAGTCTTGTTATTTCTATGAATATTTTAATATGGTGCATGAAATATTACTTGTAAATATCAAACACTAACTTCATAATCAATTTGATTCGATATGGATATAGATTACACAGTTGCTGCATTAATGTTTCCAGCTATTCCCTTAATGATGACTATGTATAGCAATAGATTTCACACATTGAGTGGGCTAATAAGAAGCTTACACGATCAGTTAACTTTTGAAAAAAAAGCCCCTCCAGAATTAGAGAATCAACTTCACGTACTTAACAATAGAACAAATCTACTTAAATACACAATGGGCTTTGCAGCTTTTGGTTTTTTATTCAATATGACTACAGTTTTATTACTCTATTTAGGAAATATACAAGTTGCTAGATTAAATTTTGCAGCTTGCTGTGTTTGTATGATTATTTCAATATTTTTATTTTTACAAGAAATAAGACTTTCTAATCAAGCTCTAAAGTATCATCTGAGCGATATGGACTCGATGAAGAACGATTTATAATTATTTATCCTCTAACAATTTTTTTTTAAACAAAGAAATACCTATGTTTTTTTTATGACTATAAGACTCTTTAAAAGTTTCTAATTGCCAGCCTTGCATTCTAGTTAATATTATTTTTAGATTTTCTTCTTTCCAATCCTCAGAAATGTTTTCATCTTTCCATTGTCTCTTTTCGTCACTAGTTCTCGCACAACCATAACAAAAACCTGAAACAGGATCAGTTCTACAAATGCTTATGCATGGTGATATTATTTTTTTGTTCATTATGGAATTAATATTGCTGGGCCTGTAAGCTTTCTTGACTCTAAGTCTTCATGGGCTTTTTTTGCATCTATTAAGCTATATTCTTTTGAAATTTTAATTTTAATTTTACCAAATTTAACTTTTTCAAATACAGTATCTGCTCCAGCTTGAAGCTCTTTTCTATTTGTGAAATATTGACCAATGGAAGGTCTGGTTATATATAGTCCTTTTGGTTGAATATCTTTTGGAACGTTTACTGGATCGAGTGGACCTGAAGCATTTCCAAAGCTTATCATCATACCTCTTGTTTTAAGACAAGCCAAAGATCCATGAAAGGTATTTTTTCCAACTCCATCAAAAACAGCTGGAACTCCCTCGTTATTTGTAATCTCCATTACTTTCTTTGTAAAATCATCTTTCGTATAGTTGATGACATGAGCGTATCCATTTTCTTCTGCAATTTTAATTTTTTCATCAGAACCAACTGTTCCTATAACTTTAGCACCAATACTGTTTGCCCATTGTGCAAATATTTGGCCGACTCCTCCCGCAGCAGCATGAAATAAAACCGTTTCTCCAGCATTAAGATTGTAAGTTTTACTTAGTAGATAATTAGTGGTTAAACCTTTAGTCATTAAAGTTGCAGCTTGTTTATGAGAAATACCTTCTGGAACTTTTACAGCTATTTTGGACGGTATAATTCTTTGTTGTGAGTACGCTCCAAGCGGCATTGAAGCATAAGCGATATTATCACCTATATTAAATTCTTTAACATTTGATCCAACTTCTTCCACTTTACCAGCAGCTTCTAAGCCAATTCCACTTGGTAACTTAAGGGGATACAATCCTGATCTGTGATAAGTATCAATATAATTTAAACCAATCGCATAATTGGTTACTTTAATTTCATCTGGACCAGGTATGCCAATATTTACGTCTTCGAGCTCTAAAACTTCAGGTCCACCATTTTTTTTTATAATTATTGCTTTTGGCATTCGAGGAACGTACTTGAACTTTTAATATTTAGCAAATGTTCCATTATTATAATCTTGAACAGCCTCCAGAATTTCAGCCTTAGTATTCATAACAAACGGACCACCTCTTGCAATGGGCTCTCCAATAGGCTTACCTGCTATGAAAAGAAATTCAGTTTTTTCAATAGCTTTTACAATTAGTTTATTTCCTCTTTCCAATAATATGAGATTTGAATTACCTGTTTTAGAGTGGTCTTTTTCTCCAATTTTAAGCTTACCTTTTAACAAATAAATAAAACTGTTGTGACCTTCAGGCACTTCGCATGCGAATTCTTTTCCTTCACTTAAAATTATGTGAAAATATATCGGGTCAACGTTATGATTTTTTTCTGGGCCTTCAGCTTTTTCATATTTGCCAGCAATGACTTTAACCGTCTTTTCATTGTCTTTATGAACTCCAAGTTCATTACTCTTTATATATAAATATTCAGGTTTATTTTTTTTTAGTTTTGCTGGCATATTTACCCAAAGCTGAAATCCTAATAATTGACCATCTGACATAGCTGGCATTTCAGAATGAATTATTCCTCTGCCAGTTTTCATCCATTGCACATCTCCAGATGACATTATTCCTTTAGCACCAGTGCTATCTTGATGTTCAAACTCACCTTTAAGCATGTAAGTTACTGTTTCTATTCCTCTATGTGGGTGAGGTGGAAAACCAGCAATATAATCATCTTTATTTTCTGAACCAAATTCATCTAACATCAAAAAAGGATCAATATAGTCTGCTTCTGGAGTTCCAATACTTCTCTTTAATTTAACTCCAGCACCATCTGATGTTTCTATTGCTTGTACAATTCTTTTTACTTCAATATTTTTCATAAAGATTATTTAGCGTTATGTGATCCATCACACATTGGCTGATCATTAGTTTGTTTGCAAGTACAGAAAAAAACTTTTTTAGATTGATCAGCTTTATAAGGCAAAGGTTTAAATGGAGTATCTTTATGTGATCCATCACAAAAAGGTTGTTTCGAACTTTTTCCACAAGTACACCAATAATAAGATTTACCTTCTAATACATCTACTCCAATTGGAGTGTCTCCAGCTCTTTGTCCTTTAGTCATTTAAATCTCCTTTTAAGTTTGCTTATACAATATCTAATAACTGTTTCAAATTTTTAATTTGTTGTTTAGGTTTGTAATCAAGATTGTCAAAAATATTATTATTTCTATTTACCCAAATGGAGCTGTAACCATAATTTCCACCACCAGATACATCCCAAGTATTTGCACTTAAAAATGCAACCTGTTCTTTTTGTATTTTATATTTTTTTATTGGCATGTCGTAAACTTTCGAGCTTGGTTTATAAATTCCTACTTCTTCAATAGAAAAAACATCATCAAAAATATTTTTTAAGTTATTGCTTTCAATTAACTCATTAAGAAGGGCAGGTGTTCCATTTGAAAGAATACTAAGTTTATAATTTTTTTCTTTCAAAGTTTTTAAAACTTCTGGAACCTCTTTGAATGGAGAGAGCACCTTGTAGAGATTAAGCAACTCATTTCTCATGGAGGTATTTATATCAAAAGCTTTCATCGATTTATCCAAGCTATCCTCTGTAATTTGCCAGAAGTCTTTATGTCTGTTCATCAAACTTCTTAGCCAAGTATATTCAAGTTGTGTAGTTCTCCAATAATTGGCAAAACCTTCCCACTTACTACCGATTTTATCTTTACATTTTTCTGCAGCCGAATTGACATCAAAAAGGGTGCCATATGCATCAAAAATTATTGCTTTAATATTTTTCATAACTTAAATTGATCTTGATGAGCAATATTAGATTATTTCACCCAGAAAATATAATAGAAAATACTACAAGCCTATTATCTAAAGAGCACACTCATTATGTTGCAAATGTAATGAGAATGAAAAGGGGTTCTAACATTAATTTTTTTAATAAAGATGGAGAATGGCTAAGCGAGATAGTTTTTTTGGATAGAGATCGTGTTGAAGTAAAATTTTTAAATAAATTAAAAGAACCAACTACAAAATCAAATATTGAGTTAGCAATTTGTTTAGTAAAGAAAAGTCCAATGGAGACTATTTTACAAAAAGCTACAGAGCTTGGTGTTACTAAAATTATACCAATTGTATCTGAAAGAACAGAAGTTAAAGAACTAAATTTTGAAAGAGCAAAAAAAATTGTTATTGAGGCCACAGAACAATCTAATCAATTAATTCCTCCAGAAATTTCCCAGGTAAAAAAGCTTAAAGATTTTTTAAATAATTTAGATGGATCTACAAAATTATTATTTGCAGATGTGAATTCTAAAGATAATTTAAAAAAAGAAGTTTTAAGTGGTGCTAAATCTTTGTCCGTACTTATAGGTCCAGAGGGAGATTTTTCACCTTCAGAAATAGAACTTATTCACGAAAATCCTAACGTTGTCCCATTTACAATATCTAGAAACATTCTAAGGTCAGATACCGCTGTAATAAGCGCTATTTCATTAGTGAATTTTATCAATAACTTTCATTAATTGTCGCATTAATTGAAATTGTGAAATTGTCTAAAAGCTGTATAAAAACTCATGCTAAAAAAAATTGCATACTCTTTATTCTTCTTAACTCCGATTTCATTATCGGCTAACGAGCCAGTGGATTGGCAGTTAGGTTTTCAAAAATCAGCATCTAAAACGATGGATGATATAGTCTGGTTTCATGACTACATGTTATTACCTGTTATTACTGCAATAACAGTTTTTGTTCTTTTTTTAATCGCTTATGCTTGTATAAGATTTAGAGCTTCAAGAAATCCTGAAGCTTCAACAACAAGCCACAACACAATGATCGAAATTATTTGGACATTGGTTCCTTGTTTAATTTTAATTGTTTTAGCTGTTCCATCATTCAAAGTTTTATATTCTCAAGACGAAATTCCAAAAGCAGATGTAACTATCAAAGCTATAGGTTATCAATGGTATTGGGGATACGAGTACCCAGATGAAAATATAGTTTTTGACTCATACATGATTGAAGAAAAAGATTTAAAAGAAGGTCAACCAAGATTACTTGCTGTAGACAATGAAGTTTTCGTACCAGTAAATAAAGTTGTAAAAGTTATGATTACTGCCAACGACGTTTTACACGCTTGGGCTTTACCGTCATTTGGAGTTAAGCGTGATGCTGTTCCGGGAAGAATTAATGAAACATGGTTCAAGGCTGATAGAACTGGAACTTTTTACGGTCAGTGCTCAGAACTATGTGGCATCAAACATGCCTTTATGCCAATAACTGTTAATGTAGTAACTGAAGAAGAATACAATCAATGGCTAGAAAAAGCCAAAGTAGAGTTTGCGAAGGAAGAAATTAACAATAATATTAAAGTAGCAAAAAAAATTAAGGAGATAAAATAATGTCAGCAACAACTTTATCACACGAGCATCATCACAACCCAACTGGTTGGAAACGATGGGCTTATTCTACAAATCATAAAGACATAGGAACAATGTATTTAATTTTTGCAATTATTGCAGGAATTATTGGAACAGCTTTTTCAGTATTAATGAGAATGGAATTAATGCACCCAGGTGATGGAATTCTTGGAGGAAACTATCATTTATATAATGTATTAGTAACAGGACATGGGCTAATCATGATTTTCTTTATGGTAATGCCAGCAATGATCGGTGGATTTGGAAACTGGTTTGTTCCAATTATGATTGGTGCTCCTGATATGGCGTTTCCTCGAATGAACAATATTTCTTTTTGGTTGCTGCCAGTTGCTTTAATTTTATTAATAGCATCAATTTTTGTAGACGGCCCTCCAGGCGCTCAAGGTGTTGGTGGAGGTTGGACGATTTACCCTCCTTTATCTTCAAAGACAGGTCAACCAGGTCCAGCAATGGATTTAGCAATCTTAAGTTTACACGTAGCTGGAGCTTCTTCTATTTTAGGAGCAATAAATTTCATTACTACTATTTTGAATATGAGAACACCAGGAATGACATTGCATAAAATGCCATTATTCTCTTGGTCGATATTAGTGACAGCGTTTTTACTTTTATTATCTTTACCAGTTTTAGCAGGAGCAATCACAATGCTTCTAACTGATAGAAATTTTGGAACTGCTTTCTTTGAAGCCCAAACAGGAGGAGATCCAGTTCTATTCCAACACTTGTTCTGGTTTTTTGGTCACCCAGAAGTTTATATTTTAATTCTTCCAGGTTTTGGAATGATAAGTCATATCGTTTCAACTTTTTCTAAGAAGCCGGTATTTGGTTATCTAGGAATGGCATATGCCATGGTAGCGATTGGAGTAGTAGGGTTCGTTGTGTGGGCTCACCACATGTATACAGTTGGTTTAGACACAGATACCAAAGCATACTTTCTAGCTGCAACTATGATTATTGCAGTGCCAACGGGAATTAAAGTTTTCTCTTGGATTGCAACAATGTGGGGTGGCTCTATTAGTTTTAAAACTCCTATGTTATGGGCGATAGGTTTTATATTCTTATTTACCTTGGGAGGAGTTACTGGAGTAGTTTTAGCTAATGCAGGTGTTGATACTGCATTACACGATACATATTATGTAGTGGCACACTTCCATTATGTGCTTTCTTTAGGAGCAGTATTTGCAATATTTGCAGGGTTTTATTATTGGTTTAGTAAAATGAGCGGATATGAGTACTCAGAATTTTTAGGAAAACTTCACTTTTGGTTAACGTTTATTGGGGTAAATTTAATTTTCTTTCCTCAGCATTTCTTAGGACTTGCGGGAATGCCAAGAAGATATGCTGATTATCCGGATGCGTTTGCAGGATGGAATTATATTTCTTCAATTGGATCATATATTTCAGTTGTAGGTTTAGCAGTTTTCTTAATCAATCTTTTATACGCTTTTGCTAAAAAGAAAAAAGCAGAACAAAATCCATGGGGAGAAGGAGCAACAACTTTGGAATGGACAGTGTCTTCACCGCCACCATTCCATACTTTTGAAGAGCTGCCTAAAGTAAAGTAAATTGAGCCAAACACTTTCAAAAACGAGAAACTCTAAACTTGGTTTAGCTTTAGATTTTAATTCATTTTTTAATCTGATGAAGCCAAGAGTAATGTCTCTTGTTTTATTTACATGCATGGTTGGCTTGTTGATTGCACCTTACAGTGTTGATTTAAAAAGTTCTTTGATTTCTTTACTAGCAGTAGCGATTGGTTCTGGTGCAGCTGGAGCTTTAAATATGTGGTATGAGTCCGATGTTGATGCCTTAATGAGCAGAACTTGTTTAAGGCCGATACCAACAGGAAAAATAAAAAGAAATCAGGCTTTATATTTTGGAATTATTTTATCAATCGTTTCTGTTGCTATGCTTTACTATTCGGCAAATCTTATTTCATCAATATTATTAGCATCGACTATTGGTTTTTATTTTTTTATTTACACGATCTGGCTTAAAAGAAAAACTCCACAAAATATTGTAATTGGAGGTGCCGCAGGAGCTTTACCTCCAGTCATTGGATGGACAATAGCCACTGGATCTATAACAGTTGAACCAATAATACTTTTTTTAATTATTTTTATTTGGACGCCGTCTCATTTCTGGGCATTAAGTTTATATAAATCAGGAGATTATAGGAAAGCCAAGATACCTATGTTGCCAGTTATAGCTGGAACAAAAACTACAAAAACAAATATATTAGTTTATTCATTGGCAATGCTACCAATTGTAATAGCTCCATATTATTTTGAGTTTGCAAGCTTATTATACTTAGTCTCAGTATTAGCTATGACATTATATTATAATTATTTATGTTTAGAATTATTTAAAGCAAAGGTTACAAAATCCTCAAACAAAATTGCCAGAAAAGTATTCATCTACTCAATCTTTTATCTATTTTTTATTTATCTAATTTTACTTATTGATAATGCTAGGAGCCTTTTTTAATGAATAAAAAAAAAAAAAACGTAATAACCGCAATATTATTAGTGCTGTTTATGATCTTTTTATTTGCTCTTACTTTCTACAATATTGGAATTTATAATAGAGAAATTTAATGACCATTAATAAAAAAAATTTAACGCCAATAGCTTTAGTTTCAATATTTCTGTTAATGTTGGCTTTATCCTTTGCAGCGGTACCTTTGTATGATTTATTCTGTAGAGTTACTGGCTTTGGAGGAACAACACAAAATGCTTCAGATAAAGAAATTCCAAAAATAATAGTTAATCAAGATTATAAAATGAGGTTTGATACTAATGTTCACAGTACTTCAAGTTGGAGGTTTTATCCTGAAAAAAATACTTTAGATTTAAAACCGGGCCAAGTTCACACAGTCAAATTTAATGTGGAAAATCCAAGTAACCAGACATCATCAGGTTCAGCTTCATTTAATGTTTCCCCTTCTTCATTTGGCAAGTATTTAAATAAGATTGGCTGTTTTTGTTTCGAAAAACAAACGTTAAAACCTAATGAGAAACAAGAATTTGTTTTAACATTTTTCTTGGATCCCAAAGTGGTTGATGATAATAAAACTAAGAATATTTCTGATGTAACACTATCTTTTACGTTTTTTGCATCTGAATTTTACGAAAAGGGAAAAATTTAATGTCGACTGAAAAAAAGAAACACGATTTTCATTTAGTAGATCCAAGTCCATGGCCGATATATGTGTCTTTTGCAACATTAGTATTAGCAGTCGGTGCAGTTTATTATTTTCACTCTGAGGCTCTTTGGCTTTTATTAGTTGGTTTTGCTTTAGTTGTTTACGGAGCCTTTATGTGGTGGAGAGATGTAATTGAGGAAGCAGAGCATCAAGGTCATCACACTCCAGTAGTACAAATTGGTCATCGCTATGGAATGACACTTTTTATTGCATCTGAAGTGATGTTTTTTGTTGCATGGTTTTGGGCTTATTTTAATGCAAGTTTATTTCCAACAGAGTCAATTGGAGGCACTTGGCCGCCACCTGACATTAAAACATTTGATCCTTGGGATATACCATTAATTAATACTCTTATTTTATTATTATCTGGAACAACAGTGACTTGGGCACACCATGCAATGTTAGAAAATGATAGAAAAGGACTTGTGAATGGATTAATCGCAACTGTGTTTTTAGGATTTATATTTTCATGCTTTCAAGCTTACGAATATCACCACGCTACATTTACTTTAGACGGAAATATTTATGGCTCTACATTTTATATGGCAACAGGCTTTCATGGTTTCCACGTAATTGTAGGTACAATTTTTTTAGCAGTGTGTCTGTTTAGATCCATGAAAGGACATTCAACACCAACTCATCATTTTGGTTTTGAAGCAGCTGCCTGGTATTGGCACTTCGTCGATGTTGTTTGGTTATTCCTTTTTGCTGCAATTTATATTTGGGGAAGCTAATCTCAAATTGAAAAGACAATTACTTTTTCAGTTATTTGTAGTTCTGTTCATCACATTATTTTGTGCATTAGGTACTTGGCAACTTTATCGCCTGCAATGGAAAATGGAGTTAATAAGTGAAATTAATTTTGGTTTAAATTCTACCCCTATTAAATATTCAAATTCAATTAAAAAAAATTATCAGAGGGTTGTCTCTGAGGGTTCTTTTAATTATGAAGATCAAATTTATTTATACAGTTTAAATACAAAAGGAAAACCTGGTTATGATATTATTACCCCATTTAAAACAAATAATAATGAAAATGTTTTAGTTAATCGAGGATGGATTGAAAAGGAGCTTAAAGGATCTTCAGAAATAAATACAATTAAATCAAAAAAAATTACTGGCCTTTTAAGAAAAATTTATAAACCTAATATATTCAAACCTGAGAACGATTTAAAAAACAATATTTGGTTTTCAATTAATTTGAATGATATAGAGAAATTTACAAAAACTAAGTACCCTAATTTTGTAATATTTTTAGAAAATCAAGAAATCAAAGTACCATTACCTAAAAAAATAACAATTGATGTGCCAAATAATCACCTCAAATACGCTATAACTTGGTATTCTATAGCAATATCAATTTTACTTTATTATTTATATTTTAGAAGAAAGAAATGAATTATTTAAGCACCAGGGATAAATCTTTAAATTTTGATTTTAAGGATATCTTCTTAAGAGGCCTAGCACCAGATGGAGGGTTATTCTTACCATCAGAGATCAGGCATTACAATAAATCAGAATTGGAAAACTTAAGTAAATTATCTTATTCTGATCTAGCAGTAGAAATTTTACTTAACTTTTGTTCTGACAATTTATCTAAAGATGAACTTAGATCTTTGATTCAAGATGCTTATAAAAATTTTAAAGATAAAGAAGTTGTAAGAATTAAAAAAATTGGAAATATAAATCTTTTAGAACTGTATCACGGGCCAACTTTAGCTTTTAAGGATATTGCCATGCAGGTTATAGGTAATATGTATGATCAATTAAAAGTAGCAGAAAAAAAAACAGTTAACGTTGTGGTAGCAACTTCAGGAGATACCGGATCGGCTGCTATATCAGCACTTAATAACAGAAAAAATATAAATCTATTTGTACTGCACCCTCATAATAAAATTTCAAATGTGCAGAGAAAAATTATGACTACGATTGGTTCAAACAATATTTTTAATATAGCTATTGAAGGTTCATTTGATGATTGCCAAAGAATTGTAAAGGACCTTTTTAATGAAAATGATTTTAGAGAGAAAATAAACATGTCAGGAGTAAATTCAATCAATTGGGCAAGGATAATTTGTCAAATCGTTTATTATTTTTATACTTACTTTTTTATTGGAAAAGAAAAGATTAGTTTTTCAGTACCTACAGGAAATTTTGGAGACGTTTATGCCGGCTATGTTGCGAAAAAAATGGGTTTGCCCATAGACAAATTAATAGTTGCAACAAATGAAAACGACATTTTACAAAGAGTAATTAATACTGGAGAATACAAGCCAGATAAGGTCAAACCATCTTTATCTCCAAGTATGGATATACAGGTATCAAGTAACTTTGAAAGATTATTATTTTATATTTTAAATGAGGATGATAAAAAAGTAGCTTCTCTGATGAAAAATCTTAAAGATAAAGGGTCGTTTAAACTTAGTAAAGAGGAGATTAATGAGATTAAAAAAGATTTTAAAGCTGAAAAAATAAGTGATAGTGAAACTCTATCAATAATTAAAGAGGTTTATGATAAAGAAAAATTTATTATTGATCCGCATACTGCTACTGCCTTTGGAGCTATCAATAAAATTGGAGAGTTAAAAGATACAGTTGCGCTAGGAACAGCTCATCCATATAAATTTTTAGAGACTGTAAAAAAAGCTACTGGCGAAAAAGTTGATGTACCACATCAATTAGAAAAGTTTATAGATAAAGATGAAAAATTTGATATAATTGATAATAATAACGAAAAAATCAAAAAATATATCCTTAATAAAATACAATGAAAATAAAAGTAGGCGAAAAAATACCAACAATAGATTTCTTTCACATTGATCATAGCGGAGCAGTAAAAAAAGTAAAAAGTACTGAGTTACTAGCCAAGCAAAAAGCTATTCTGATTGGGGTTCCGGGAGCATTTACTAAAGTTTGCTCCGCAAAACATTTGCCGGGATATGTAAATAATTTTGAAGAAGCTATAAAGAAAGGAATAACTAAAATTATGTGTATTTCTGTAAACGATCCCAATGTAATGAAAGCTTGGGGAGAAAATCAAAATGTTGGAGATAAGATCTTTATGGCAGCAGATCCTTATTGTGAATTTACAAAAGCTATTGGAGCAGAGATAGATAGAACCGAGCGTGGGCTTGGAATAAGATCAGCAAGATACACCATGTTAGTAGAAGATAATGTAATTAAAACAATAAAAGCAGAGGAAGATACTGCTAACTGTGAAATTTCTGCGGCAGAAAATTTTATAAAAGAGATTTAATTTTTTATTGCTTGAGTTGCAAGTTCATCAGCTAAATTATTATATTTGTTTGTCGAGTGACCTTTAACCCATTTCCAAGACACATTATTTTTCTCACACAATAAATCTAATTTTATCCAAAGATCTTTATTTTTAACTGGTTTTTTATTTGAATTTTTCCAGCTATTATTTTTCCACTTTATCACCCATTCTGTAATACCATTTTTAACGTAAGCCGAGTCAGTATAAATCACTACATCTGATCCACTTTTTATTTTTTTTAAAGCCATAATTGCAGCAAGAAGTTCCATTCTATTGTTTGTAGTGTTTTTCTCATTCCCAGAAATGTTCTTTTGATTGTTTTCTTTATCAAAAATTACTGCTCCCCAACCACCTGGACCTGGGTTTCCAGAACAAGCCCCGTCAGTGTATATCTTAAATTTCATTAAAAAAAATAATCCTCGTGGTTTTTTGCATTTTTATGAAATTCTAACCTTTTTAAGTATTCTATAGGATCTTTTACTTTTACTATTGCTCCCTCAACAGTGTTTAAAGCATCAAAAACTCGAGTTAGTAAAAACCTTAAAGCAGCTCCTTGAGAGAGAACTTTCATGCTTTGTTTTTCAGTATCTGATAGTTTTCTTATAGAAGAATAACCATCAATAAAGTTTTTGGCTTTTGTAACATTAAAACTCAAATTTTCCTTAGCTCCGTCAAAACATAATGCGTTGAAACATATAGCTATTTCAAAAGCAAAAAAATCTTCACATGAAAAATAAAAATCTATAATTCCACTAATTTTATCTTTATTAAAAAAAATATTATCATGAAATAAATCTGCGTGAATAATTCCTTTCGGTAAATCTTTTGGCCATTTCTTTTCAACACTATTTAGACTCTCTTCTATCAGTTTTGGAAGATCTTTATGTAACTTAGAGCATTGATCTTTTACAGTTTCAAATAAACTTCTCCACGAATTAACAGATAAATCGTTTTGTCTTTTAATTTTTATATTTTTTGTTAATTCATGCATTTTAGCTGTTTCAATTCCTATATCTTTACAATTGCTAGGAGATAAATCGGATTTAGCTTTTCCATCAAGAAAAGAAACTATCATTAATTTTTTGCCATCAAAATTTGTAATTGTAGAATTGCTTTTATTTATAATGGGAGCAGGGCATTTAAAATTTGACTTATTTAATGATGACATCAAATTAGAAAAAAAAGGAAGATCTTCAGATTTAACTCTTTTCTCATAGACAGTAAGAATTAACTTTTTCTTATTTACTGATAAAAAATAGTTTGTATTTTCTATACCTTCTTCGATTCCTTTAAATGAGTCCAATTTACCTAAGTCATAATTAGATAAAATTTCTTCAATTTTATTTTGATTTAATTGTGTGTAAACAGCCATTATTTTAGTTCATTTGGTAATTTGAATACTACTTTTTCTTCTGCAACTACCACCTCTTCTATAGATACTTTTCGATCTTTCTTTATATTATTTAGTAACGTTTGTACTAATTTTTCCGGTGCCGATGCACCAGAAGAAATTCCTATCGTATTTGAGTTCTTTATTTCTTGAAAAGGTATCTCTTTTTCAGAATGCATTAATTGAGAGTTTTTGCATCCTGCTTTTTTTGCTACCTCAACTAGTCTTACTGAATTTGAAGAATTTCGACTTCCTACTACAAAAAATAAATCACACTTAGATGCTATTTCTTTTACTGCAGATTGACGATTAGTTGTAGCATAACAAATATCCTCTTTAATCGGACCTTTAATCTCAGGAAATTTATTTTTAAGAGCATTTATAATTTCTGCTGTGTCATCAACCGAAAGAGTTGTTTGAGTTATATACGCTAAAGGTTTTTTAAAATTATCTACCTTAAGATTTTCGACATCGCTTTTAGTTTCTACTAATTTAATCGATCCTATTGGGAGTTGTCCCATTGTACCAATAACCTCTGGGTGATTTTTGTGTCCAATTAAAATTATCTCATATCCCTTTTTATGCAATTGTTCAGATTCTCTATGCACTTTAGATACCAAAGGACAAGTCGCGTCTACATAAGATAAATTTTTTAATCTTGCTTCGTCAGGAACTGACCTGGGAACCCCATGCGCTGAAAAGATCACAGGTCTGCTACTATCTTTTATATCAGAGAGTTCGTCCACAAAGATTGCACCTTTTTCTTTTAACTCATCAACAACTTGCTTGTTGTGAACAATTTCATGCCTGACATATACTGGAGGTCCATATTTATTTATTACTTTTTCGACAATTTCAATAGCTCTTTTAACACCAGCACAAAATCCCCTGGGAGAAGCTAAATAAATTTTAAGTTCTTTTTTCATTCTTTTCTAACAAGTATTCGAGCAATATATGCGGAAAAGTAAGAGACGCCAAACCAATAAATATTACTTTATAAATAGCCTCGTCGAGCTTATAGGAGCTATTAAGAAAATATACCGCTATTAAAAACATCACACCAGTTACAAAAGTTAATGGAATAGCTTTGTTAATAAATTTCTTTAGTCCTGATCTAAAAGACTTATCTAGTTCGAAGATTAATGTAATTGAATGCCTTATAGAATGAAGAAAGCAAAAATAAATTGTGAAAGCCAAAACAGGAGTTAAAAAGAGATTTAATATAATTAACGAAAAAAAATCCATTATCATCAATGCTTTAAAGTCAGCCTTTTTCTTATTAGAGATAATTAGAGATGATAAAAAGCTTAAACACAAAAAAATTATTAAGAATTGATTAGTGAATAATTGAGACTCAAAAAAATTAAAGTTTAAAATTTCAAATATTTCGTTTGTTTTCTCTCTCTGAAACAATAACGGAGCAAAAATTACTGCCGATCCTTTTAAAAAGTACAAAAACTCAGATATTAGAAATTTCTCTTTAAATGAGAATACCGTATCCTCCTTACCAAAGTGATAAGCTGCTACAACAAGAAATAATAATAAAACAGTATTAGGAAAAAATACCCACAAAAAAACTATTAAGATAGAGATTAAAATATATATAAAATAAAAAGTAAAAAGAGATCTATAACCAAATAAATATAAAAGTTTTTTTCCCTTTAAATTATCTAATGCTCCATGCGAAATTCCTAAAATTAATATTAAGATTAAACAAAATATTATCGGCTCGTAATTTACCATAAAGTAGAATGGGCTAATCAAAATACAAAAATTGAAAAATATAAGTGAGTGTTTAAAATTTATCTTTTCCATTATTGAAATAGAGCCCTCATAAAAATTAATTTTGGCATTCTTCCTATAATATTAATATCTT
Organism: uncultured Pelagibacteraceae bacterium; assembly: GCA_902572345.1. Lineage (GTDB taxonomy): Bacteria > Pseudomonadota > Alphaproteobacteria > Pelagibacterales > Pelagibacteraceae > Pelagilacustribacter. The sequence continues at coordinate 20,312 of CACGEW010000002.1, forward strand.
CAAAGATATTACTTTTATTGGATAAAAATTTTATTACACAGTTTGATGAAGCTTTAAACATTTCAAAAAATATTTTTGGCATTTTATCTGGATTATTTTTTAAAACTCTCAAAAATATTTCATCCAAAAACTGATATTTCTTTCCTATATTGTACTTTTTTATTTTTTCAATTTTATCAATATTTTCGACAATATATTTACTATGCTCTTGGATATTTAAAAAAGTATAACCTGTGCTTAACCTTGTCATTCCGCCAGCAGATCCAATATAAACAGTTTTCTCATTATTTTTATTTAATGGATGGAATAATGGTATAGCACCTTTTTCAGTAAAATTTATTTTATAGTCTTTTATACCAAGATTATTTTTTATATAATTTTCTAATTGAAGATCGTAATCCATTAAGCTTTGATCTTCTAAATCTGAAAGCCATGTTGTTTCAATTAAAGCTTTATTTTTACTAAATGGTAATGTGTAAAAAAAGTGAACATCATTTCTCTGATCACAATTAAAATCCATAAGATTTATTATTTCCTCATCAAAAATATTTTTAGGTGTTTCTATCTCGATACCTTGAAAGTGTTGCCACAATTTAGATTTATCTAATTCTTTTTCATGAACACTATTAAAAATTATGGAATTTTCTGAGTTGATTTCACTTAGGTTTTTAAAAAAACTTATATTGGAATTTGTAGATAGCTTAGAATTTATTTTTTTATAAAATTTACCACTATCGATGCTTTGATAGGGAAATTTTTCATTAGTTAATTCATGCGAACTATCTGGAGAATTTATCGTAAAGTTGTTCCAACTTTTAATTACACAATCATCAAAATTATGATTAAAAACTTTCCAAAAAGACCATGTCTTGTCTCTTTTATATTCCTCACGAGTTTCAATAATTGCTAAAGTTTTCTCTTTTAACTTATCATTAATTTCAAGCTCATAAGCTAAAGATAGGCCCGCGCATCCACCTCCAATAATTATATAATCAAATTCTTTCATTTAAATTAATCTCTTGACTTAAGATATTATGATTTGTTTGGTTATCGTAATTTAAATTTTTGATGAACAATAATTTAATAAAGTCAAAAACAGATAAAAAGGTCTGAATTATTTTTTCAACCATAGGAACATAGATTTTGCCAGCTTTGTTATAATTATCTATATTTTTCTGCTTAAGGATATAGTCACCTATTTTTCTGTAAATACGCCTTGCAACAATAACTGAAAATCTTGATCTAATTGGTATACTACTAATAGAGTTAAATGAATTTTCGTAAAATATTTGAGACTCACTAATTATTTTTTGAATTGCCAAAAAATCGTGATCAATATATTTTCTATTACGTGCTTTATCTTCACAAACATCTCGAGCAATATTGGTAAATTGCATAGCTATCCCTAGATCAATCGCGCCTTTTAAAGCCTCCTTATTTTTTACTTTCAGTATTTTTGACATCATTAATCCGACTGTTCCAGCAACTCTATAAGAATAAATAAGTAAATCTTTTTTAGAATTTATCACTACTTTTTCTTTTAAGTCTGATTCTACTCCATCAAATAAATCTATTATTATTTGTTTAGAAATGTTTTCGTTGTCAATAACTGACCAAATATCTTTTATAATTTGGTTGTTAAGATTTTTATTTTCAAAATCGTTTTTAAACCTTGAGAAATTTTCTCTCTTCACTTTCAAATTATCATCATCATCAACTATATCATCTAAAGTTCTACAAAAATTATATAAAGAAGAGCATTTGTCCAAAGTATTACTCGATAGAAAAAAACTTGCCCAATAAAAAGATTTAGCATGTTTCTTTAGTAAATTACTTTTCATTAAAATAATTTATCTAAAACTTTTGCTGATGAAAGAACACCGGGCATTCCAGCACCTGGATGTGTACCAGCTCCCACAAAGTATAAGTTTTTATATATTTCAGATTGATTATGAAATCTAAAATAAGCTGACTGAGAAAATTTTGGCTGAATTGAAAATCCGGATCCATAAAGAGTTGCTAAATCGATCTCAAAATAATCAGGTGTTAAATAAAAATCACTTACCACATTTTCTTTAATACCAGGCAGAACAGTCTTATCCATTTTATCTAGAACTAAATCTTTGAATTTATCGCCTTCATCGATCCAGTTAACTTTAGACAAATTATTTGGTACCGGAACCAATACATAAAAAGCATCTTGGCCTTCTGGAGCCATATTAGGATCTGTTGCAGATGGTCTATGCAAATAATAGCTTATGTCATCAGATAGTATTTTCTTTTCAAAAATTTTATCAAGATGTTTTTCATAATCTTCTCCAAAATAAATTGTATGATGCGCAACATCACTATATTTTTTTTTAGAGCCAAAATAATAAACAAATAATCCCATTGAATAATCCATTCTTCTCATTTTTTGCTTAAATAAAAAATCATAATCTTCCTTCGATTTTATCAAGTTGTTGTAAACATTAGGAGGATCGGAGTTACAAATTACATAATCACTATTAATTATTTTTGAATTATTAATTTTTACACCTTTAACTTTTTTATTTTCTGTAATTATTTCAGTAACTTCAGCGTCTTTAATAATTTTGATATTTTCTTCAATCATTAGCTTTTCTAAGGCTTTAACTACGCTTCCGGTTCCTCCCATTGAGTAATGTATGCCCCATTTTTTTTCTAAAAATAAAATTAATGTATATATCGAAGTAGTACTGAAAGGATTTCCACCTACTAAAAGAGGATGCATGCTAAATACTCTTCTCAATTTTTCATTTGATATATAGTTTGAAACCAAACTGTAGACTGACTTATAACTTTTTAATTTTAATAAAGACGGAATCTGCTTCATCATAAAGACTAAATTATTAAAAGGTTTATCTGATAAATCTGTAAAACCTTTATTAAAAATTTTTTCAGTAAAATTTACTAAATTTTTATATCCATCGTAATCAGAAGGATTAAATTTTTTAACTTGTTCCTCCATAGATTTATCGTCTCCATTGTAATCAAACTTATCTCCGTTGCTAAATACAAAACGGTACCATAAATCTAAAGGCACTATTTCGACGTAATCAGAAATATTTTTATTAAATAGTGAAAATAATTCTTCGAAAAGATAGGGGGCAGTTATTACCGTTGGACCACCGTCATAAATAAATTGATCTTTTTTAAAAACTCTAGCCCGACCACCAAGGTCAGGATGCTTTTCTACTAAAGTAACTTTATGGCCTTTAGCTTTCAATCTAAGCGCGGCAGCTATGCCTCCAAAACCTGAACCAATAACAGTTGTTTTTTTTGCCATAAGTTTATGGCTATTCTAACTAGATTTTTTCTTAAGTGCTAATTTTGTTTCTTCAATACTAGAGCTGTAAATTTTATCTAATTTGCTTTTATCTAGTGAGTTTTTAATAAGTTTTTCGACGGATTGTATAGCAATTTTTACTGAAGCATTTCTAATATCTTTCAAAGCTTGATTTTTCAGCTGTTTAACTCTTTCTTCAGCATTCCTCTTTCTAGTTTCCATCAAACTATGAAAATCTTTATTAGTTTTAATAACGTTTTTTTCAGCTTCTTCACTCGCTTTGTTTAACATTTGTTTTACCTCTACCTCAGAATTACTGATTTTTCTTTCATGTTCAGTTAGGATATTTTTAGCATCTTCTTTTAGTTTATCAGCTTCATCAATTTGATTTTTAATGTTGTTAATATTTTCATCTAAAGTTTTTTTAATTTTTTGAGGAATTTTAAAGTATATAAGCAATCCTATGAAAGCAAAAAAGGATATCATTACCCAAAAAGTTGCATCAATCGTCATAAATATTTACCTAAGTTTTTTTTCGACATATCTTCAATCACTGCTTTTAAGCTGCTCTCATTAAGTTTGTCACCAGAAATTGTTTCAATTATATTTGAGGCTATATTTTCTGATATTTTTTGAATATCGGAGATAGAATTTTTTTTAAGATCGCTTATTTCTTTTTGAGCATTTATAATTTCTTTTTCGATTTCTTTTTCAATAGACTCTTTCTTTGTTTGAATATCTTTATCTAATCTATTTTTGGACTCTATGTGAATTTTAATCACTTGTTTTTTAGCTTCCTCTATAATTTTTTCATATTCTTTAATTTTTGTTTCTGATAATTCTTTAAATTTATTAGCATCTTCTAAATCATCTTTAATTTTATTTTCACGGTTATCTAAATTATTTTTAATTTTAGGAAGATAAAATTTTGCTAAAGAAATATATAAAATTGAAAAAACTAAAATTAACCAAAATGCTTGTGAGGCCCAATACTTTGGATCCAGCTGAGGCATACCCGCCTCAGCTGCAAATAAATCATTTTGTATAGCTAATAAAGCTAAAGTGAAACCAAAGTATCTATTCATAATTATTTATTTAAAATGCAAATAAAATAATTAAAGCTACTACAAGACCAAAAAGTCCAGTCGCCTCTGCTAAAGCAAATCCTAACAGCAAGTTAGGGAATTGTTTCTGAGCTGCAGACGGATTTCTCATTGCTCCAGAAAGGTAGTTACCAAAAATAATTCCGATACCTACACCAGCTCCTGCTAAAGCGATTGCAGCGAGACCTGCTCCAATCATTTTTGCCGCTTCTAACTCCATTTTTCCTCCTTTATTGATTAATGATGTAAATTTAATGCATCATTTAAATAGATGCAGGTTAATATTGCAAAAACATAAGCTTGTAGAAATGCTACTAATATTTCTAAGCCAGTTAATGCTACTGAAAAACCAAGCGGTAACCACCCGCCAAGTAATCCTAAACTTATTACAAAACCTCCAAAAACTTTTAACATAGTATGTCCTGCCATCATGTTTGCAAATAATCTTACAGATAAACTTATTGGTCTGCTCAGGTATGAAATAATTTCAATAACTGTTATTAACGGCAATAATACTGATGGAACTCCACTAGGGACAAATATACTCAAATACTTAAAACCATGTTTAACAAATCCTATGACAGTTACTGAAATAAAAATAAAAAGTGCCATAATTAAAGTGACGATAATATGACTAGTCACTGTAAATGAGTAGGGAAGCATTCCAACCATATTACAAAACAAAACAAACATAAATAAACTAAATATAAAAGGAAAATAAGGTTTAGCTTTTGAACCCGCTGTGTCACTTATCATTTTGGCAACAAAGGTATAAAACATTTCAGCAATTAGTTGAATTTTAGTGGGAACAATTTTTTTCTCTTTAGTCCCAAGTGATAAAAATAACAATATAATTGATGCGCTTAAAACCATGAATAAGCTTGCGTTTGTAAAAGATAAATCAATTCCAGCAATTTTTATTTCAGGTCCAATTTTGTGAACGCTAAATTGTTGCATCGGATTACTAGCCATAAATTTCCTACATTAGTCTTCTTTTTGCATTCGATTAGCAGTGCGTATCACATTTAAAATACCTGCCGCTGTACCCAAAAAAAAGAAAATTATTATTAACCATGGTTTAGTATCAAACCAATTATCTAAAATAAACCCAATTATTGTCCCAACAACGACTGCCGCTACAAGTTCTGTGCCTAATTTGAAAGCACTGCCAATAAATGAGCCTTTTTTTTCTATATCTGATTGTACCTTTTTTTTTATTTTTGATTTTGCAATTTTAAGGCGAGTTTTAAAATCCTCAGGAATAGGCATAATAAATTTTATGCAACTAACTCTTCAGCTTTTTGCAGGTCAACAGAAACTAATTGACTTACACCTTGTTCTGCCATTGTCACACCATACAATCTATGCATTCGTGACATAGTTAAAGCGTGGTGGGTAATAATAATAAATTTTGTTTTTGTTATTTTTGTAAGTTCATCTAATAGTGAACAAAATCTAGTAACATTAGCATCGTCTAAAGGAGCATCAACCTCATCTAAAACACATATAGGTGAAGGATTTACCAGGAACACAGCAAAGACCAATGATAAAGCTGTTAAAGCTTGCTCCCCTCCGGATAACAAAGTAATTGATTGCAGTCTTTTTCCTGGGGGAGAAACATACATTTCTAAACCAGCTTCTAAAGGATCATCAGAGTCTACCAGTTCAATTTTTGCAGTTCCTCCATTAAATAGTTTCGTATAAACTTCATTAAATTTTCTATTCACTTTGGTATAAGCTTCAAGCAATCTTTCTCTTCCTTTTTGATTTAACTCATCAATACTAGTTTTTAATTTTACAATCGCAGAATAAAGATCTGTTCTATCATCTTCCATTTTTTTTATTTCTGTTTCGTATTTTTTTGTTTCCTCATCTGCTCTAAGGTTTACAGAACCCAGAGACTCTCTTCGTTTTTTTATTTTTTCTGATTTTTCAGATTGTTCTTCAAGCGTTGGAAGATCATCTGGTGGCATTTGACTTAAATCTGATCGCGGCAGCAGTTCATCTTCATTTTCAATATTTAATTCATTTTTAACAGTATATAATAAATCTTTTTTTCTATTTTCAATTCCCTCAATAGTAGCTTCGTTTCTTGCTTTATTCTCTTTTAATTCAGAAAGTTTTAATTGTATTTCTCTAATGTTTTGATTTATTGCACCATATTTTTTCTCTGCTTCTATTAGCTCGTTTTCTATTTCCTCATTTCTTTTTTTTGTGTTTTCTAGGTTTTGAAGATTTTGACCTTTAGAGGTAGCAATTCTCTCCGGATTCTTTTGATTATCCATTATTTCTGAATGGATTTTATTTTTTCGATCAGACAATTCATGTATCATTTTTTCTGAATTAGATTTTAAATTACGCCAATTTTCTAATTCTAAATCGATATTTTTAATTCTCTCTTTTCTTTTAATAGAGTCGCTTTGAATCGATTTATCTTTACCATATTTTTCTGCATATTCTTCTTGTGAGAGAGTAATTTTTTTTACTATTTGTTTTAGTTTAAGAAAAATTTCTTTTGTAAGTTTTTTATTTTCATCAATATACTTTTCAATTTTATTAAGTAAATTATCGAGTTGAGTTTGTAAATCATCTAATTGAGTTTTAGACTCCTTTAGCTCTCTTAATGAATTAATCTCTACTTTAGATAATTCACTTTCAGTTTTAAGCAATTCTCCTTTTTCTTTAGATATTCTTTTTTCATTAAGATCTGCATCTAATGAAATACTCTTTTCTCTTTCAAGATCTGACTCAACAGTTCTAATTGATTTTTCAAGTTTTTCTTGGTGTGATTTTACTCTTGCTTCCTCCTCATCTAAACTAGCCATATCCAAATTTAGTTTTTGTAAATTTGCTGCGCTTTCCATTTTTTTGTCCCGCAAAGGCGCTAGCTTTTTGTTTTCTTCTTCTAAAAGAGAGTTATTGTGATTAAGGTCAATATTTATTGCGCTTATTTCATCCTCTAGTTCACTTAATTTTTCAACTATTTTTTTCTTATCTTTCTCTATCTCTCTAATTTTTAAATAGTATAAACCTGCCTCTGCTCTTTTGATTTCTCTGGATATTTCTTTATATCTAGTTGCCTCTTCTGCTTGTTTTTTAAGACTGTCCAATTGCTTTTGTTGCTGCTTTTTTAGCTCATCGGCTCTTTTCAAATTATTTTCAGCAGCATTTAATCTAGTTTCTGCCTCTTGTCTTCTTGCATGAATTCCCGAAATCCCTGCTGCCTCTTCAAGAATAGATTTTCTTTCAATTGGCTTGGAAGTTACAAGCTGTCCAATTCTTCCTTGACTTATCAAAGATGGTGAATGTGCCCCAGTTGATAAATCAGCAAATAAAGTTTGCACATCTCTAGCTCTTACCTCCTTATCATTAATATAATATTTTGATCCTTTGTCCTTTTCAATTTTTCTTCTTATATATATTTCATCAAACTCTTTATATTGTGCTGGACCCTCTTTATTTTGATTGTCCAAGATTAAGGAAACTTCTGAAATATTCTTAGAGGGTCTATTAGAGGTTCCTGAAAAAATGACATCCTCCATTCCACTTCCTCTCATACTTTTTGCAGAATTTTCTCCCATGCACCAACGTAAAGACTCTACAATATTAGATTTTCCACACCCGTTTGGGCCTACAATACCTGTTAACCCGTCTTCAATTAAAAAAGTTGTCTTCTCTGAGAAAGATTTAAATCCTGTTATGTTAAGTTGTTTGAATCTCATCTATAAATTTTTATCAATTACTTTTTTAAATGATTTATAATCAGTTTTATTTTTATATTTTTTTTCATTAACAATTATAGTAGGTGTCGAGTCGATATTATATTTTTTTTGAGCCTCTATTCTTTGTTCCAAAATCTCATCTTGTGTAACACTATCTTTTAGACAAGTGTTCATTTTTTCCATAGTCAAACCAAAGCTTATAGCAACTTTTTTTATCAAATCATTAATTTTATTAATGTCAGATCCAATTGCCCAATTTTTCTGTTTTTTATAAATCGCTTCTAGCAGTTCAAACTTTTTATTGTTATCAGTTTGACATCTAACAACAACTTCAGCATTTAGCGCAGCTAAATCTAACGGGAATGGATGATGCTCAAATCTGACCAATCCTTTATCGATATAATCTTTCTTAAGATTATTAAAAATTTCCTCATGGAAATTTGCACAATGAGGACAAGTTAATGATGAGAAAACTTTTACTATAACTTTAGCTTCTGGATTACCAATACTCAAAATTTTGCTTTCTACTTGAGCAGTAAGAGTAAAAAAAATAAATAATACAGTTAATAACGTTTTCTTAATTTCTGTCATTGAACGCCTTTAAAAAATTTTTTAGAGAGTTTTTTAGTTCGATATTTTTAACTTTGTCCATCTTTTCTTCTATTTTGGGAAGGTTTTTAATTTTTGGAAAAACTTTTTTATTTGATTTAATTTTATCTTGAACAATTTTCAGTGTAACTTTACTGATACAGTTATATCCAAAAAAACTATTAATTTTATCAATTATATCTTTCTTTTCATATTCGACTTCCAACTCTTTTCCATGAATTACATTAAGCACTAAATTACCATTTTTCATTTCTTTACCCATTTTAATACTAGCAGGATAGCAGGCATCTGAAATTTTTCTATTTACCATCTTTGTCCAATTATCTACAATGTTAGAATAGTTGTAGCCTCCTTTTCTCAAGTGTTTTTTTAGCGTTTTTGGAATTGAATTAGCAAAAGGTTTAAGCCCTTGTATGAACGTGTGGGTTTTATTATTATTTTTACTATGCATTTAAATTCAACTTTATCAAAAAAAATTCTTGCTTGGTATGATAATAGCAAAAGAAATTTACCTTGGCGTGTTAGCAAAAAATCACCGAAAAAGCTTTATTACAGACTTTTAAGCGAATTTATGTTGCAACAAACTCAGGTAAAAACAGTTATTCCTTATTTTAATAAATTCACAAATAAATATAAGACACTCGAGTCATTATCCAAGATTAATGAAAATCAAATTCTTAAGTTGTGGGAAGGTTTAGGTTATTACAGGAGAGCAAAAAATTTACTAGCGTCAGTTAAATTACTAGTAAAAGTGTATAATTCTAAGCTGCCTGATACTTTACAAGAAATAAAAAAGTTACCAGGAGTTGGCGATTATACTGGAAACGCATTGTTAGGGTTTATCCACAATTACCCAACAATAGCTATAGATGGTAATGTAAAAAGAGTATTCGCAAGGTATCTAAACAAAAAAGATACAAAGATAAATTTTGAAAAGTTAATTTCCTCTAATAAAAAAAATCTTTTCATTACAAACAGAAACTCAGATTTGATTGAAGCATTAATGGAATTTGGAGCTTTAATTTGTAAGCCAAAAGACCCAAAATGTAGTCAATGTTGTTTGAATAAAAGTTGCAGGTATTTAAAATCGTCAAATAAGATTGAAACTAATAAAAAAAAAAAATTAAAAGTTATGAACTACAATATTTTTTGTTATTTGAGTAAAAAAAAACAAATAGCTTTGACAACAAAGAATGAAATAAAATTTCTTAAAAATTTTAATTTACCTTTAATAAAGGAAATGAAAAATAATTCTGTAAATAAAGATTGGAAATTTTTAAAAAATTATAAAAATTCCATTTCAAACTTAAGTCTTAATATTAATTTATATTATAAATTTTCAAAAAAAATTCCAAAATCATATAATTGGTATTCTTTAAATAATAATAAAGAATTTATTCCTAGTTTTACAAAAAGAATATTTAATCAAGTTTCATCTTTATTCTAATGAAAAAAAAAATTGCAATAATTGGAGCTGGTATAGCAGGATTAACTTTAGCAAACTTAATTAAAAAATATACAGATCATGAATTTATGGTTTATGAAAGGGAAGAAAGTTTGTCTCTTGATGAGGGGTATGGTATTCAATTAGCAGCAAACGGTATAAAAATTTTAAATCAAATAAGTTTTGATAAAATTAATAAAGAAAAAATTTTTCACCCAAGAACAATTGATTTTTACAATATACAAAATAAAAAAATATGTGATTTGAATTTATCTAAGTTTAATAGTCCTGAGGCAAAATACACAACGCTGCAAAGATCTACCTTAATCGAATTTTTGAAAGAGGATATTTATACTCAGCATTTAAGATTTGGAAAAAAAATAAAAGAAGTTTCTGAACTAAAAGACAAAGTTCTTATCAAATTTGATGACAATACAAATGATTTAGTAGATTTCGTGGTAGCTGCTGATGGAATATTTTCAAACACTAGGTCATTTTTTGAAAAGAAAAAAGTTGAGCCAAAATTTAAAAAAGCTATTGCAGCAAGAGTAATTTTAAATTCAAAATCTGAACTTGATATAAATGAAGAAAATATAAGTTTAATGCTTGGAGGCAACAGTCATATTGTTCTTTATCCAATAAATAAAAAAAAAGAACTTAATGTGGTATGTATAATTAGATGTAAAAAATATGAACCTGATAATGTCAAACATTTAGTTCAAGAAATAGTTTTAAAACAAAATCCAAAATTAAAAAACATATTTGAGAGAGAGATAAAAACATGGCCTTTATATTTTACTCCAAAAATTACACCTTCTTCTAATAAAAAGGTATTTTATATTGGAGATGCATTTAATGGATTTTTACCAACACTCGCACAAGGCGCTGGGCAATCTATAGAAAGTGCATTTGAAATATTTAATTTATTAAAAAATGATAAACTTGATAAAGATAATAATTATTTTAAGATTAGATCAAATAGAGCAAAAATCATAAGAAGTAGATCAAATTTTAATTTCTTCGCATTCCACTTTTCAAGCAAAATTACTCAAAATATAAGAAATCTATTTTTGAAGTTTTTGGTAAAACGTAAATTTTTTATAAAAAAATATTTAGGTAAAGTTTATAAGAATTAGGCTTTGTTTTCAGTGATAAATTTTTGTCTTAAACTATCAATTACAACAGTAGATCCATTAATATTACAATGCCAATAAGTCCAACCATTATAGCTTTCGGCTCCCATAATTGTTGCTGCTACTTTATGAATAGAACCTTCTGACTCTTTATATTTAATACTTCCGTCAGCCATAATTTTAGCATTAATCTTCATCTTTGGATCAAATAGGGAAGTGCCAGGCTTTAATATCCCTAGTTCCACAAGAGAACCAAAAGGTATTCTTGGTTTTGATTTATTGTTTTCAATTGTGTCTAAATATTCGTCGTCTATCACTTTAGCTTTTTTTATTCGTTCACCAGCAGCTTTAAAATAATTTTTATCTTTCTCTATTCCGAAATATTTTCTTCCTAATTTTTTAGCAACCACTGCTGTAGTCCCAGTGCCTAAAAAAGGATCAAAGATTGTATTACCTTTGTTTGTGGTGGCTAAAATAATTCTATGTAAAAGAGCTTCCGGTTTTTGTGTAGAATGGATTTTTTTTCCATTTTTCCTTAGTCTTTCTTTTCCGTTACAAATAGGCAATGTCCAGTCAGATCTCATTTGCAGGTCATCATTTAAGCATTTTAACGATTGATAATTGAACGTATATTTTGATTTCTTATTTTTTGAAGCCCAGATAAGAGTTTCATGTGCATTTGTAAATCGTGTACCTCTAAAATTTGGCATAGGATTTTTCTTTTTCCAAATAACATCATTAAGTAGCCAGAAATCTAAATTTTGTAAGTGATAACCTAGACGAAAAATATTATGATAAGATCCTATTACCCAAATACTTCCATTGTCTTTTAAAATTCTTTTACACTCATTTAGCCAAGAAATGCAGAATTCATCGTAATGTTTGAAACTATTAAATTGATCCCACTTATCATTTACACCATTAACTTTGCTTGCATCAGGTCGAGTTAATTTTTTTCCAATCTGCATATTGTAAGGTGGATCGGCAAAAATTAAATCGAAAGATTTATCTGGAATTTTTTTAATTTCCTTTAAGCAATCTCCATTAATTATTTGATTGAAAAATTTTAACATTTTTAGATTCAACCTTAAATTGAATCCAGGGTCAAACCTTTTTGATTAAAAAATAAGTCTTCTTGTGTTTGAGATTCTTAATTCGACAATATGTTGTGTACGGGCTTGAAACCTTTTCTATGATGCGAGGTAATACCAAACTTTTTAAGACCTTTTAAATGAGCCTTAGTTCCATAACCAAAATTACTTTCCCAGGCATAATTAGAAAATTTTTTTGCAAGATCAATCATTAGTTTGTCTCTATAAACTTTTGCTATGATAGAAGCTGCGCTGATAACTTTAATTTTTTCATCTCCATTTATTATAGTTTTATAATTTTTTAATCCTCTTGGTGCAAAATTTCCATCTATCAATGTCAAATTTGGTTTTACAGTTAGCTTATCTAAAGCTCTTTTCATCGACAGCAACGAGGCCTGTAAAATATTTATATCTAAAATTTCCTCTACAGAGGCTAAGCCAATAGCATAATGTGAGTGAGCTTGAATATGATCAGAGATTTCTAATCTCCTTTTAAAATTTATTTTTTTGGAGTCTTTGAGAAGTTCTATATTTATGCCTTCTTTAAATATTACAGCGGCAGAAACTACTGGGCCAGCAAGACATCCTCTACCAACTTCATCAACTCCTGCAGTAATAATTTTTTTTTTCAATTTAGTCAGATTTTTTTATCTCTTATCATTTTTAAGTCTATCCAAGCCACTTTCTTTTGTGCTGGTTGCCTCATTAAAAAAGCAGGATGAAATGTAATAATTACAGAAGTTTTACAATTACCAAATTTTTTTTCAATCCATTTCCCTCTCATTTTAGATATTACAACTTCGTTCCCAATTAATGCATTCATAGCTGTACTTCCAAGTAATACCAAAATTTTAGGATTTATAATTTCAATATGTTTTGTTATAAACGGTAAATATCTTTTAATTTCTTCATCTGTTGGTCTTCTATTGTCAGGTGGACGGTAATTTATAATATTTGATATGTATACTTTTTTCCTATTCAAATCGATTGCCGCAAGCATTTTATCAAGCAATGCTCCAGCACGCCCCACAAAAGGTAAACCTTCCTCATCCTCATTAGCACCAGGAGCCTCACCAATAAACATTATTTTAGATTTTGGATTTCCATCACTAAAAACCATATTTGTTGCATTTTTTTTTAGGATACAATTTTTAATACCATTAATTGATTTTTTTAACCTCTCTAAATTATCTGCTTTATCAGCAGAAATTTCAAAACTATCTTTTTTGTACCTATTGATTGCTTTATTATTGTAAATTAAATTATGATTAATAAGTTTATAATATTCTATTAATTTTATTGATTTTGAATTACTTTTTTTAATCATTGTTTTTTATGAAAATATTTAATTATAAGATTATAGGACAGATTTTATTTGTCATCATATTTTTGTCCACATCATCAGCCAAGTCTTTGGATAAGTTTGGTAAAGCAGAACTTATATCTGACTATTTTTCTGGCATTGTACTATTAAACGATAATCAATATGAAAAATCTTTCAAGTTTTTAGGAAAATTAGAGGGACTTGAAAAAAACCATAAAAATTATTCAGAAAAATATTTATACTCTTTAGTAAATTCTGGCAATTTTAAAGAGGCATTTAATTATTCAAAAAAAATTGAAAAACAAAACAATAGCACCTACGAAAGCAATTTAATCTCAGGAATATTTTACCTAAAAAATAATAAAATTGATCTTGCAAAAAAATATTTTTTAAAAGCAAATAATAAAAATTCTAAATCTATTTTAAATAACTATGTATCAAAATCACTTTATAATTGGTCAAATTTAACAAATCAAATTCAAGCTGAATTAGATTTAAAAAAAATTGACGACCGATTTATTAATTTGAAAAAAATACAAAATGCATTTTTAAGTTGTTATTTTAATAACCCAAATACAGACAAATTTTTCACGGAAATTTTATCAAATCAAAGTACAGATTTTTCGAGGTATAATTATTTTCACGCCTCTTATTACGCTTCAAATGGGAAGATTGCAGATGCAAAAAAAATTATTAGATCGGCATTAGAACTTTATCCAAGAAATTTATTATTAAACCAGTATAAACAAGATCTTGATAAAAGCAAAAATATTTTATTATTTAATTGCAGGAAAGAAGAACATGTCGTTGCAGAAATTTTATATATAACTGCTAATGCTTTATCTTCACAATCAATTTTTTCTTTGTCAAATTTTTATTTAAATTTGTCAAAATACCTTAATAACGAATTTATTTCTTACGATACATTAATGGCAGAAAATTTTTTTAAAATTGAAAATTTTGAAAAAGCAAAAAAAATATATAATAGTCTTAGTACGAACGGAGAAACTTTTCATTGGTATTCTTCTAAACAGCTTGCAAGAATCTTAGTATTAGAAGGAAATAAAAATGAAGCTTTAAAACTTTTAAAAAAATCCTATAATAATTTATTTAATAAAAAGTTGTATGAAACTTTTGATTACGCTGAGTTTTTAAAAAATAATGAAAAATTTGAGGAGTCAATTCCACTTTATTCAAAAATAATAAATCAAGTTAAAGAAAATCATCCTCTATATGTTGAAGCAACAGATGGAAGAGGAGTTTCTTATGAAAGAATAGGTGAGTGGGATAAAGCAGAAAAAGATTTATTATCATCATTAAAGGTAAATCCTGAACAAGCTTACGTTATTAATTATTTAGCTTATTCGTGGATTGAACAAGGCGTGAAAATTAAAGAGTCTTTAAGTATGTTAGAGCGAGCTAACAAACTTAGATCTAATGATCCGTACATCACTGACTCCCTAGGTTGGGCACTTTTCAAACTTAAAAGATATAGAGAGGCGCAAGATTATCTCCAAACAGCTGTAAAACTACTTCCTTCTGATCCAATAGTTAATGATCATTATGGAGATGTTTTATGGAAGAATGGAAACAAAATTCAAGCAAGGTATTATTGGAACTATGTTTTTAATCTTGAAAAAACTGATGATGAATTAAGAAAGACCATTGAAAATAAATTAATTAAAGGTCTTTAAAATGGTTATTAAATCTTATTCAAAGATAAACTTAACACTCAAAGTGGGTCCTAAAAATAGAAATGGCTTACATGAAATTCAATCGTTCTTTTGTATAGTTGATTTAGTAGATAAAATTGAAATTAAAAAAATTGAAGCTAAAAAAGATAAGATTATTTTCTTAGGCCCTTTTGCAAAATTAGTTAATAAATCAAATAATTCTATCCTTAATCTTTTGAAGACTCTAAGAGGATTAAAATTAATCTCTAATTACTACTCTGTAAAAATAAAAAAGAATATTCCAGTTTTTGCTGGCCTAGGTGGCGGTACAGGGAACGCAGCTTCTGTACTTAAATATTTAATAAAAAAAAAACTTAGCAAATCATTATTCAGAATAATAGAGAACAAAGTTGGTTCGGATTTAAAATTATTTTTTTATAAACAAGGTTTTTTAAAAAGTTTAGAGACAATAATTACACTTAAAAAAAAACAAAAAATGTTTTTTGTTCTTGTTCAACCCCAATTTAGATGCTCTACAAAAAAAATATATACAAGGGTACGAAATTATAAAAAAATGAAATCATTAAAAAAAAGTAAATTAAACTCTAAGTTAAATTTCATAAATTACTTATTAAATAGCAGTAATGAATTACAATTAATTGTTGAAAAACAATATCCTATAACTAAAGAATTATTAATAAGTATAAAAAATGAAAAAGGGTGCTATTTTTCAAGAATGACAGGTTCTGGGTCAGTTTGTTACGGTTTATTTAACAACCAAATTAATGCGAAAAAGGCCTTAAATAATTTGAAAACTAAGTTTCCTAGATTTTGGACATCATTAGCAAAAACTGTTTAATTTTTGTGATATATGATATATCAGATTTCTTAACATTGGGGCATAGCCAAGCGGTAAGGCAGCGGTTTTTGATACCGCCATCCTAGGTTCGAATCCTAGTGCCCCAGCCACAATTATGCTTGATATAAGTTTCAACTTTATAAAAAAAATTAAAAGAAACTTATTTCCTTTTTATAAAAATAAAGAATTGAAATTTGTTTTTAATAAAATCCAGGAAGGTTTTCCAGCAGAAATTATTACAGCCAGATTTGTTGGAGGGTGTGTAAGAAAATATCTATCTAATGAAAAAATTGATGATATTGATATAGCAACAATATTAAACACAGATCAGATTAAAGAAAAATTTAAAAATACAAATTTCAAAGTTGTTGAAACTGGAATTAAACATGGAACAGTAACCCTTGTGTCAAAAAAATTTAAATTAGAGTTAACAACCTTAAGAAAAGATATCGAAACAGACGGAAGACACGCCGAAGTAGAATACATTCATGATTGGCAACTCGACTCTGAAAGAAGAGATTTCACCATTAATGCCATATATATGGATATTAAGGGGAAAATACTAGATCCTCAAATGGGTACAGTTGATTTAAAAAATAATAATGTGAAGTTTATTGGCGATCCTCAAAAAAGAATTGAAGAGGATTACTTAAGAATTATCAGATTTATTCGTTTCAAAATAATGTATAACGGTAAAGTTGAACCAACTACTGAAAATGCAATTAAACAAAATTTAAACGGGATTAAAAAAATTTCAAAAGAAAGGATTTTGATTGAATTGTTCAAAATCCTGGATTTAAAAAATTTTATTCATTTGAACGAAAGCGCATATCTAAGAGAATTTTTTACTCTTATTTTTCCAGAATTTTGTAATTTAAAACGTTTAGAAAGATTATCAAAAATCTGCAATTATTCACAAATTAGCAGAGAGCTCTTACTGGGTGCATTACTTATCGACGAAAAAAGCAGTCACGAGTACTTTGTGCATAAGTATAATGTATCAAACGACATAAAAGACAATCTAAATTTATTGGCTAAAAATTTAGAACTTTTAAGAGAAGATAATAATTTCTTAATTAAAGACCTAGAGAAGAACATTTATCTATATGGCAAGAATCACTTGATAAATTTAAATATTTTAAACTTTGTATTAAATACTAAAATAAAATTTAAAAATTTTTCTGAAACTTTAAACAAAATACTAAAATCTAAAAATCACCGCTTTAATATAAATGGCAAATATTTAATTGAGAACGGAATGCAGCCAGGTGCATTAATGGGTAAAGTTTTGAAAGAAATTGAAGAGGATTGGATAAAAAATAATTTTAAAATTAATAAAGAACGAATTAAAGAAATTATTAAATTTCACACAAATTAAATATATTTTACCTCCAGCAATTCAAAATTTTTTTCTCCTGAGGGTGTATTTACAATTACCATCTCACCTATATTTTTACCGATTAAAGCTTTTCCTATCGGACTTTTAAAAAAAATTAAATTTTTTTTAATATCTGCTTCGTCTTGCCCAACTAATTTATAAGTAATTTTTTTTTCAGTATCTAGGTCTTTTAGATCTACTGTTGCACCAAAGATTACTTTTCCATCATTTTCAATCTTAGTAACATCAATTACATTAGCGCGTGCAATTAAATCGTTGATAGCAATTACTCTACTTTCGATTAAAGCTTGTTGTTCTTTTGCAGCATGATATTCAGCATTCTCTTTTAAATCTCCGTGAGATCTAGCTTCAGCTATAGCTTCGACAACTTTTGGCCTCTGAACATTTTTTAAATCCTCTAATTCTGATTTTAAATTTTGAAGACCATTTACTGTTATAGGTTCCTTATCCATAATTATTTCCATTTAGCCTCAGGAGGCAAAGACATCAAAATAGACTCAGTATTTCCTCCAGAATTTAAACCAAATTTTGTACCTCTATCAAATAAAAGATTAAACTCTACATATCTCCCACGTTTAAGCAATTGTTTTTCTTTATCTTTTTTTGTGTATTTAAAATTTTTTTTTCTAGTAATTATTTTATTTGAAATATCTATAAAAGCTAATCCAAGTTCTCTTACAAATTTAAAGTTTTTAATCCAATCTTTAGTTTCATAATCAAAAAAAATTCCTCCGATACCTCTAGCTTCTTTCCTGTGAGGTAGATAAAAATATTCATCACACCACTTTTTATATTTTTTATAATTTTTTTTATTTTGTAAGCAAATTTTTTTTAGACAATTATGAACAATGAGACTTTCTTTTTTGTCCTCGTGACTAGGCGTCACATCCATACCACCTCCAAACCATTCTTTAGATGTAACAATAAATCTAGTATTGAAATGAATCGCAGGGATCTTGGGATTTTTCATGTGAGCAACTACAGAAACACCTGAAGCCCAATACTTACCTTTTTTTTCAGCACCAAGTATATTAGATCTGAATTTTTTGGGAAATATACCTGAGACGGTTGATTTGTTTACACCAACTTTATCAAAAATTTTTCCATTAGTTAACAAGTAAGAAATTCCACCACCTTCATTGATATTTTTTTTATACCAATTTTTTTTAGAAAATTTTAATTTGTTGTTTTCCAAGATTTGAAATGATTTACATATCTGAGTTTGAAGGTACGAGAACCAACTATCGGTCATTTTTTTCTTATAATCAGATGAAGGCATTATTTTAATAAGTTGTTTTGTCTAAGAGCTTCAGCAGAAATAATAGCCACACTCATTGCAACATTAAGGGATCTTGTTTTTTTATCCATGGGAACTTTAACTTTATTTTTAATTGTTTTATGAAGTCTTTCTGGAACACCAGCACTCTCTCTTCCAAATAATAGAATATCATCCTTTTTAAAATTAAATCTATGATAGTTTTTTTTAGCTTTAGTTGTCATAAGAATGATTCTTTTTTTTTTATTTTTGATTAAAAATTTATCATAATCCTCATATCTAAAAATCTTACTAAATCCTAAATAATCCATCACAACTCTTTTAAACCGTGGATCATGTAAATTAAAACCACAGGGCTCAATAATATGGATTTTTAGACTTAAACAAGCACCCAATCTTATTATCGCAGCTGTATTTTGAGGTATATCGGGTTTATAGAGAGCTATGTGCATTATTATTGCTTAATTTATGTGTCATTCTGACCCTAGAGTATTTAAAAACATAGTTTAAATAAATATATACATTATAAACACAAAAACTAATGAGCAAGGAAGAAAAAAAAGTAAATCGAAGAGATTTTTTATTTACAGCTAGTTATACTATCGGAGCGGTGGGGCTTGGAGCAGTTGTTTGGCCTTTAGTCCATCAGATGAATCCCGATAAAGCTCAACAAGCTTTAGCAACAACTGAGGTTGATGTAAGCCAGGTTGAACCAGGAAATTCTATAACTGTATTGTGGAGAGGGAAGCCAGTATTTTTAAAAAGAAGAACACAAGAGGAGATAGCTGAAGCAAGAGCGGTTAGCATGTCTGACTTACCCGACCCACAAAAAGATGAAGATAGAGTAAAAGATGGAAAAGATGAATGGTTAGTGATGCTGGGGGTTTGCACTCACTTAGGTTGCGTGCCATTAAAAGATAAGGGTGATTATAATGGATGGTTTTGCCCTTGTCATGGATCACATTACGATGTATCTGGAAGAATTAGAAAAGGACCTGCGCCAACAAATATGGAAGTTCCAAAGTATGAATTTGTAGATAACAACACGATTAAAATAGGATAAATTTTATGAGCGATCACGATTACACACCGAAGTCTAAAGCAGGAAAATGGTTTAACGATCGACTTCCACTTTTAACTTTAGGTGCTCACCTTACAGATTATCCAACGCCAAAAAATTTGAATTATTGGTGGACTTTCGGTGGTATTTTGACTTTCTGCTTATTAACTCAAATAATTACAGGAATAGTCTTAGCTATGCATTATGTGGCTCACGCTGATTTAGCTTTTGCTAGCGTTGAACATATCATGAGAGATGTAAACTATGGTTGGTTAATCAGATACATTCATAGTAATGGAGCCTCCATGTTCTTTCTTGCAGTTTACATTCATATTTTTAGATCTTTATTTTATGGATCATATAAGTCACCAAGAGAAGTAATATGGATTATAGGTCTCTTAATTTATCTTTTAATGATGGCTGCTGCTTTTATGGGTTATGTTTTACCTTGGGGACAGATGAGTTTTTGGGGAGCAACAGTGATTACTAATTTGTTTAGCGCAATACCTCTTGTAGGAGAAAGTATAACAACTTGGTTATGGGGAGCATATTCAGTTGATAACCCAACTTTAAATAGATTTTTCAGTCTTCATTATCTTATACCGTTTTTAATTTTAGGTTTAGTCGTTTTACATATTTGGGCATTACATGTTCCTGGAAACAATAATCCAGTAGGAATAGATATTAAAAAACCATCTAAAGATACAGTTCCGTTCCACCCATATATTACTATCAAAGATACATTCGCTTTATTAATGTTCATGATTGTTTTTGCGGGGTTTGTATTCTTTTCACCAAATGTTTTAGGTCATTCAGATAATTATATACCTGCAAATCCACTTGTTACACCAGCTCACATTGTACCAGAGTGGTATTTATTGCCTTTCTATGCAATTTTAAGATCTGTTCCAGACAAATTGGGTGGTGTGATTTTAATGTTTGGAGCAATTTTCATTTTGTTTGTTTTACCATGGTTGGATACATCTAAAGTCAGATCAGCAGTATTCAGACCAATCTACAGACAATTTTATTGGATTTTTGTTTTAGACGTATTAATGCTAGGTTATATGGGGGCAATGCCCGCAGAAGGTATATATTTAGTTTTAGCTAGAGTAGGAACTATTTACTATTTTGCTCATTTTATAATTGTAATGCCTGTGGTCGGATTATTAGAAAAAACAGATCCAATTCCTATGAGTATCTCAGAGCCAGTACTTACTGGTGGCGCAGATCCAGCACTCGCTAGGAAGGATAATGAAAAGATTTAATATAAAAAGTCTTTTATTTATCATCACTTTTTTATTAGCTTCTTCAGCTAAACTACATAGCGCTGGAGAATCAACCGAGCCTTTAAAAGTTGATTGGAGCTTTAAAGGAGTTACTGGTAAATTCGACAGAGCTTCACTTCAAAGAGGTTTTCAGGTTTACAAAGAAGTTTGCTCCTCATGCCATTCGATGCAATATCTAAGTTATAGAAATCTTGGCGAGCCAGGTGGTCCTGAGTTTTCAGAACAAGAAGTAAAAGCAATTGCAGCAAGTGTAGAAATTACTGATGGTCCAGATGACCAAGGTGAAATGTTTACAAGACCAGGGAGACCTGCAGACAAATTTAAAAATCCATATCCAAATGTTAAAGCTTCTATTGCTGCAAACGGTGGAGCTTATCCACCTGATATGTCGGTATTAGTAAAGGCAAGACCAGGGGGTTCTAACTATATTTATTCTGTATTAGTAGGATACGAAGATCCACCGGCGGGCGTAACATTAGATGATGGTGTTTATTACAATAAATATATGATCGGTAATAAGATCAAAATGTCATCACCTTTAAGTGATGATATTGTTGAGTATTCAGATGGAACACAAGCTACAGTAGACCAAATGGCCAAAGACGTTACAACATTTTTATCTTGGGCTGCTGAACCCGAATTAGAGGAAAGACACAGAACAGGTGTAAAAGTAATTATCTACTTAATTCTTTTAACCACTTTAGTTTATTTAAGTATGAAGAAAATCTGGTCACGGGTTGACACGGAAGTATAAAACGTCCCCATCTTTTATAATATAATCTTTGCCTTCAATTCTAAGTTTTCCATTTTCTTTACATTTCTCTGCGCTGCCAAACCTAATAAAATCCTCACATGTTATGGCTTCTGCTCGAATAAAATTTTTTTCAAAATCAGTATGAATTACACTTGCAGCTTTTGGTGCCAGAGTATTTTTTTCAACTGTCCAAGCTCTACTTTCCTCAGGTCCAGAAGTAAAAAATGTATCAAGATTCAAAAGATCATATCCCTCTTTAATCAACTGGTTTAGACCAGTTTTATTAAGACCTATCTCTTTCATGAAAGTCTCTCTTTCATTATTGTCTAACCCCATGATCTGATCTTCGATATCGGCGCAGATAGTTACAATTTTCTCATTAGAATATTTTCTTTTTACTTCCTCGGTAAAAGTATTACCTGTTGCTAAACTTTCTTCATCAACATTACAAACTATAATTTTAGGTTTTATACTTAACAAACCTAACGTAGATAAAAATTTTTTCTCAAATTCATCATTAATAGATATCTCATTTCCTGCATTTAATAATTTTAATTTTTCCTCAAGTATCCTTATTTCTTTTTCTTGAAGTAATTTTTTTTTACCTTTTTCAAGTTTTTTTTGAACAATATCTAGATCAGATAATATTATTTCTGTTTTAATTGTTTCTAGGTCTTCTGCTGGATTAATAATAGAATTAACGTGGGTAATTTTATCAGACTCAAAACATCTTACTAAGTGAATAATGGCATCTACCTCTCTTATATGCGAAAGAAACTTATTGCCTAAACCCTCACCCTTTGAGGCACCTTTAACTAATCCTGCAATATCCACAAAAGTTATGTTTGTGTAAATTTTTTTTTTAGAGTTTGATAGTTTCGTTAATTTATCTAATCTTTCATCAACAACGTCAACTATCCCAATATTTGGATCGATTGTACAAAAAGGAAAGTTAGCAGCTTCTGCATTTTTTGATGCGGTTAGCGCGTTAAATAAAGTGGACTTCCCAACATTTGGAAGGCCAACTATTCCACATTTAAATCCCATTAAGGTCTTGATTAACTTTGCTTGAAAAAAGGTCTATTTTTTTTTCAATTAGTGTAGGTAATTGTTTTACGATATTATCAGTTATCTCGTTTATTTTCTCTTCTTCATCTTCTTTAAAATCTTCTAAAACGTGATTATTAACTTTTTTCTTTTGTTTTGGGTGTCCTATACCTATTCGAACTCTGGAGTAATCTTTACCAATAAACTTGTCAATTGACTCAATCCCATTGTGTCCTGCACTGCTTCCTCCAAATTTTGCTTTTATTTTTCCAAAATCAATATCCATATCATCGTGAAAAACAAAAACATCTTTCGCATCGATTTTAAAGTAATCAATTAACTCTTTAATTGCTGTTCCAGAGTTATTCATAAAAGTTAATGGTTTAATAGCATAAATTTTCTTTTCATCTATATTTCCTGTAGTAAGCAAGCCTTTAAACTTTGGTTTTTGTTTTGAAAGTTTAAAGTGTGCGTTAATAGCATCAATTATTTTAAAACCAATGTTGTGTCTTGTATTAGTATAGTTGGATCCGGGATTTCCTAATCCGACAAGTAAAAGCATATTAATTATTTCTTTTCAGCAGGTTTCTTTTCAGCAGGTTTCTTTTCGTCAGGTTTTTTATCAGTACCTTCTTTAGATTTTTCATCATTTTTAGAAGCGTCTCCATCTTTAGCTGCTGCTTCCGCACCTTCTGCGGGAGTTTCACCTTCTGCACCTTCTGCGGCGGCATCTCCCTCTGCAGGTTTTTCAGGTTCTTTCATAACAGTCGGAGAAGCGACTGTTGCTATTACGAAGTCACGATCTGTAATAGTTGGCAAAACATTTTCAGATAATTTTACAGATGAGATCTTGATACTTGTACCAATATCAGTTCCGGTTAAATCTATCACTATTTCGTCTGGTATTTTTTCTGCTGGACATCTAAGTTCAATTTTTCTTCTAACAATGTTTAATACTCCACCTCTTTTTAATCCAGGGGAGTCAGGATGATTAATAAATTTTACAGGTATTTCCAAAATAATTTTTTTTCCTGCGACTATTCTCATAAAATCAATATGAATAGGTTCTTCAGACACCACATTGAACGCCACATCTCTTGGAATAACTTTTTCTTTTTTTCCATCTATATCTAATTCTAAAACTTTTGATAAGAAAGTATCTGAATTAATCAAATTCTTAATTTCTTTTTTTTGTATTGAAATATTGAGGTTAGCGTCATTGCCACCATACAAAATTGCAGGTATTAAACCTTCTGATCTTAATCTATTATTAGATCCAGAAGAGGTATTCTCTCTTTTTATCGCCTTTAAATTACTCATAATTTATTTGAAGGGGGTATATAACCTAAGATTAATATCAAAACAAGGGTTAATTAAATAAATCAGATACAGAATTTGAATTAGCTATTCTTTTTATAGCCTCTGACATTAATGATGCGATAGATAAGACCTCGATTTTATTGTTATTTTTAATTTTGTTTGAATTATCAATAGAGTCAGTAATTATTAGTTTTTTTATTTTTGAACTTTTAATTTTT
Organism: uncultured Pelagibacteraceae bacterium; assembly: GCA_902572345.1. Classification (GTDB taxonomy): domain Bacteria; phylum Pseudomonadota; class Alphaproteobacteria; order Pelagibacterales; family Pelagibacteraceae; genus Pelagilacustribacter. The sequence continues at coordinate 44,940 of CACGEW010000002.1, forward strand.
TTAGCTGCTTCACCACTAAGCACTGCATGGGTAATGAATACGAAAACTTCTTTAGCCCCCTTTTTCTTTAGCGCATCAACTGCATTAACTATTGTGCCACCACTATCAATTATGTCATCAACTATAATACAGGTTTTATTTTCCACATCTCCAATTATATTCATTACTTGAGATTTACCGGGTGCTGGCCTTCTTTTATCTATTATAGCAAGATCAGCTTTTAATCTAGTAGCTAGAGCTCTTGTTCTAGCTACACCACCCATATCAGGCGAAACACAAATTAATCTTTTAGAACTAATTTTCCTTTTTATAAATTTTGAAAATAATGGTGTCGTAAAAAGATTATCTACCGGCATATCAAAAAAACCTTGAATCTGTCCTGCATGTAAGTCGACAGTAACAATTCTATTGGCGCCAGCGTTAGTCAGCAAATTAGCAACAACTTTTGCAGATATAGAAGTTCTCGGAGCGACTTTCCTATCTTGCCTTGCATATCCAAAATATGGAATTACAGCTGTAATAGTTTTAGCCGAAGATCTTTTTAAAGCATCAATTACCAGTAACAATTCCATTAAATTATCATTAGCAGGATTAGACGTGGATTGAATTACAAATACACTATTGCCCCTGATATTTTCATTTATTTCAATATAAATTTCGCCATCGGCAAATCTTCTAATATTGGTATTAATTAGTTTTAATTTTAAATTCTTAGCAATGTTTTTACTGAGTTTTAAATTGCTTGTTCCAGATAAAATTTTCATGAAATGAGACTATTTATACCTTATTTCTAAATCTTTTCAAATTAATAAAGTTAAATTAATTTAACAGCAGATATACACCTGCCATAATCTTTTTGCTTTAATTTTTGTGATCTTCTATAACTAAAAAAATTACTTTTTTCAGCAAAAGTGTCCTTATCAACGTGATCAACTTTAACATTAAATTTTAAAAGCTTTTCTGTCACGAACTTTCTTAAATTAAAAAATTTTTTTGTTTTACTCTTATTTGTGAAATAAATTTTATACTTTCTAGATTTTGACACAAACTTTTCGTAGAATAAGATATCCACTTCATAACTTTTTTTCCCAATACAAGGGCCAACACTCGCATAGAATTTATTATTAGAATTTAATTTTTTTAACATATTTATTGTGTTTTCAATTATGCCTGAAAAGGCACCTTTCCATCCAGCATGTATACAGCCTATAATTTTATTTTTAGCATCATAAATAATTATAGGCACACAATCTGCTGTTAAAACACCAATGGCAACATCTGTCATTTTGGTGATCATAGCATCTGCAATAATTTTTTTTTTGTAATTACCTCTTTTTATTTCAATTACTTTATTACTATGAGTTTGATGCATTAAAATAAGTTTAGTTTTTTTGACTGCCATTTTTTCTGCAACAAAATTTAAGTTTTTGCTAATATTAGTTTTGTTGTCTTTAGATCCCTTACCGCAATTTAAACTTTTATAAATCCCTTTCGAAAAACCGTTTTTTCTTGAAAAAAAACAATGTTTTATTTGATTTAGTTTTTTAAATTTTTTTGAGTAAAACATTACTTAAATCCAGCAAAATTATTATTATCAAAGTTATAAGCTAAAATTACTTTAAATAAATCTCCCATAAATCTAGGACTTAATAATCTTTGAATTCTTAAATAAAGATCTGACTGCTCAATGAATTTCATATTTTTCGCTAAGATCTTAGATCTCTCAAGAATTCCCATAGTTTTCAAAAAATCCTTTTGAGAAATTACATTTTGAATTTTTAAACCATTTTTTGAGAAAAATTCATTTAATAATGTAAAATTTACATGGGCAGTAATATCAGCCTTACCTAAATTATTAAGAATTTCATTTTTTTTATGCTTCATAACTGATTGAAGGGTATTTTGATTATTTGGTTTTAAGTATCCATAGTCTATCATTAAAATACACCCTTGTAGTTTGATAATTTTTTTTGATATTTTTTTTAACTCTTCAAAACCAAGTTTAGGAAATTCAATAAACCTTAAATTATTAAATGTTTTGTATGATTTTATATATTTAATGTTTCGGTAAGAAGCTTTTTTGTAAATTTCTTTAATATTGTAATTTTTATCAATAGAATAGTTTTTCTCAAAAAAGGAATTATTTATTTTTTTAAATTGCTTAATTGGTATAGCGTCAAAAAACTCATTCCCAAAAAATATTACTGGACCTTTTTTAATTTCATTCAAATCATTTATCCATTTTACATCCTTATTAGCAATACTTTTTTTTTGCACTTTTTTCAAAAAACTGCTTTCTTCAAACAAAAATAATTTTTTTATAGAATTAAACTCTGGGAATCGTTTAAAAGATTTTAATAAAATTTTAGCCAAACTTCCATCTCCAGGGCCTAGCTCTACAATATTGAAATTTTTAGGTTTCCCGAAAGTCTCCCAGCACGAAATCATCCAAATTGCAATAATTTCAGAAAATATACTTGTTACTTTTGGAGCTGTGATAAAATCACCTTTTTTACCAAATGGAATTTTAGAGCTATAATATCCATTTTTTTTATCATAAAGCACATTTTTAAAAAATTTATCTACTGGAAGAACTTTTGATTTTTTAAAAAAAAATTTATTAGTTTTCATTTTTTTTTAAAATACCCATAATAATTAAACCCGACACAATCATTAAAAAACTTAAAATAGTTCCCATACTAAATAAATTAAATAGATAACCAATTTGAACGTCCGGTTCTCTAAAAAACTCAGCTATTATTCTTAAAACCCCATAACAAATCAAAAATAAATAGGAGCAAGTGCCGAGTCTATATTTTTTTTTAAATATTAATATGTTTAATATCAAAAATAAAAGAACACCTTCCAGCAAAGCTTCATATAATTGAGAAGGATGTCTAGGCAACATATCTACAGAAGGAAAAATTACACCCCAAGTTAAAGTAGTCGCTTTTCCTATTAGTTCACCATTGATAAAATTAGCTATACGCCCTAAAAAAATACCAATCGGAGAAACACATGCTATGACGTCTAATGCAAAAAATGTTGGTATATTTCTTTTTAAAGAAAATAAATAAGTACCAAAAATTATTCCTATTAACGCTCCATGAAAGGACATTCCCCCCTCCCAAATTTTAACTATCTCCAACGGATTTGAAAAATAATATCCAAAATTATAAAAAACTATATAACCAAGCCGTCCCCCAATTATTAAAGAAATTATTATATAGGTAATTAAGTCGTCAAATTCCTTGATATTAAATTTGGAGTCAAAACTTTTCGAAATGTGAACGATTATTTTTTTTCCAAACCACCAACCCAGTATAATTCCAAAGATATATGCTAAAGAATACCATTTAATAGAGATGAACCCAAAATCTAACAATACAGGGTTTAAATTATGGGTGTACATGACTTATCATATCATATTTGAAATTAAGATGTTCATCAAATAAGATAAGGTATGAGTAATTCAGAAAAAATTTTGAAGTCATTATCTAGTCTAATCGAAAATGGTATTTTAACCTCCAAAGATATTAAAAAAGAGATATCTACGGACTTAAAATTCAAAAGAGATAAAATTATCAATAAACTCGAGCTTGTATCAAGAGAGGAGTTTGAGGTACTTAAAAAAATTGTTCAAAAACAAGACGCAGTAATTAAGAAATTAATTAAATCTAAAACTAAAAAGGCAAAGAAACCTTAACTTGCAAACCATTTTGTTTGCTTTTACCAAGCTGAATAGTTCCTCCATGAGAATTAATAATATCTTCAACGATGGCAAGTCCTAACCCAACTCCAGATTTATTCAAGCTTCTACTTTTATCTAATCTAAAAAATGGCTTAAATACATTTTTATATTGATCCTCAGGAATACCAGGTCCATCATCCTCAATAATTACTAAAGTTCTTTTATTTCCTTTTTGTATAAAAATATCAACTTTATCACCATAAGTTAACCCGTTTTGAATTATATTTTCGAAAGATCTTTTTAGCGCAGTCGGTCTACCTTTAAGCTCTATTATCTCGTCGCATTCATTAATAAAAATTTTGTCACTATCAAATTTATCTTTTAAAGATTTTATGAGATTATTAAGATTTATTGACGAAGTGCTTTCTTGAGTTTGAGTTTTTGCGAATTGCAAATAGTCATTTAACATTTTTTCCATTTCATCAATATCTTTTGACATTTTTTCTGAAAGATCTTTTTGATTTAACATTGCAAGCTGTAATTTTAATCTAGTTAAAGGCGTTCTTAAATCATGACTTATACCAGAGAGCATCTCTGCTCTTTGATTTAGATGTCGATTTATTCTTTTAGCCATTCGATCAAATTCAAATGCAGCTTTTCTTATTTCTTGAGAGCCCGAGGCTCTGAAGTCATTTACATAATCTCCTTTTCCAAATCTTTCTGCTGCTTTAGCTAATTTTACTAAAGGCTTAGTTTGATTTTTCAAAAAAATTAGAGCAATGATTATTAAAACTAAGGAAGGCAGTGTAGTCCATAAAACAAAAAGTCTTACCGAAGATGTCGCTACCATTTCTTTAGGAACCAAAAATTCAATTACATCCCCTCCTGAACGAATCTTGATTTCTACAGCATTTTTAAATTTAGAAGTATTAAACCAATAATTATTATTTCCAAAAACTGACTTTAACTCTCTTCTTAAAGACCTATCCATAGGACTAAATTTTCTTTCACCACTAACATTAGGGAAGGCTTCTTGATTAATACCAATTTCAAAATTAAAGTTATTTTTATAACTATCTGTAAAAAAATCTAAATTTTTTTTATCATTTTGATACACCTCATCTATTGTTTTAAGCTGATTTACTAAAGATCTTGTAATATTTTTATTGGCCTTGATCCAAACACTGTCATAAAACACAATTGTAATAATTACTTGTAAAATTATTGTCGGCGCAGCAACAATAATTAATGCTCTGTAAAAAAGTCTTTTTGGCAAGATATATTTTATAAATTTATTCAATCCAAAGAACATAGCCTGAGCCTCTTATTGTTTGAAGATATTTTGGGGTTTTTGGATTCAATTCAAGTTTTTGTCTTAATCTTGTTATCATTACATCAATTGATCTCTCCTGACTGATCCCTGAAATTCTTCCTATTTCTTCTCTTGAAAAAGTTATTCCAGGGCTAGCAAGCATTTCAATTAACACTTTTTTCTCAGAATTATTAATTTTTACGAATTTATTGTTAATATGAATTGTCATTTTATTTAAATCAATTTCTGCTGTTCCTACATTGTGTTTAGATTTAAGGTCAATTTTTTTATTTTTGTTAATTATGTTTTTTATTCTTAACAGCAGTTCTTTTGGCTCAAAAGGTTTTCCAATATAATCATCCGCGCCTAGTTCTAAACCTTTAATCCTATTTTCAACTTCACCTTTCGCTGTAAGTAAAATAATTGGAATTTTTATTTTTTTCTTAATTTCTTTTGTTAATTCATATCCATTTTGACCTGGCATCATGACGTCTAAAATTATTATATCAAATTTAAAGTATTCTAACTTTTCTTTTGCTTGATTTGCATTTTCTGAAGTAGAGACAATATAATTATTTTCAGATAAATAATCTTTTAAAAGATTTCTTATTCTGTCATCATCATCAACAATAAGAATATGATTTTTATTATTTTCCATCTATTATTTTTTTTAATACATCTTTAAACTTTATTACAGAGTCTGAACTTGAATTTTTTAAAGCATTAAATATTCTTTTCTTTTGAGTATTATAAACTGTTTCAAAAAAAACTTTTCCATCTTTATCTAAATATAAGTTTTTTTTTCTAGTGTCAGTTTCATCTTGAATTTGTTTAATCATTTTAGATTTTATTAAATCTCTTAAAACCCTATTTAGGCTTTGTTTTGTTACTTTTAGTCTAAAAATTAGTTCTCCTAGATTTATACCAGGATTTCCCTCAATAAGATTTAACGCCCTTAAATGTGCTGGTCCAAAGAATTTTTTTGACAGAACTTCTTTTGGGTCTGAAAATGTTTCTCTGTAAGCGTAATAGAGTAATTGAATAAACTCTTTTATTTGTTCATCTTTAAGATAAAGTAAATCTTTCATAATGGTAAGTTATATTGACTTATCCTTTTGATGAATATACTTTTTTATAAATAAAAAATCTATATATTTACTTACTATGGAAAGCATACCATACGATAAACGATCAGGAAAAATTTGGTTCAACGGTAAAACTGTTGACTGGGCAGACGCAAATATTCACATTCTTAATCATGGATTGCATTACGCAAGCTGCGTATTTGAAGGAGAGAGAGTATATGATGGTGAGATATTTAAACTAGAAGAACACACAGAAAGACTTTTTTATTCTGCAAAAAGAATGGGAATTACAGTTCCTTATTCACAAGGTGATATAAATGATGCCTGTAAAAATATAGTTAACATTCAAAAAGTTCAAAATGGATATGTAAGACCTTTAATTTGGCGAGGTAGTGAAATGATGGCTATCTCTGCCCAAAAAAATAAAATACATGTTGCTATTGCAACATGGGATTGGGGTTCATATTTTGACCCCAAATTAAAATTAAATGGGATAAAATTAAATATTTCAAGTTGGAGAAGACCTGCACCAAACACAATACCTTGGGATACCAAAGCAGCAGGATTATATATGATATGCACTTTATCTAAACATGAAGCAGAAGCAAAAGGATTCACAGACTCACTTATGTTAGACCATGAAGGAAATATTGCCGAAGCAACTGGAGCAAACATATTTTTTAAAAATAAATCTGGAGAGCTACATACTCCCATTCCGGATTCATTTTTAGATGGAATCACAAGAAGAGAAGTTATTAAAATAGCAAAATCTAAAGGAGTCAAAGTTATTGAAAGAAAAATTAAGCCAGAGGAAATGAAAGACTTTGTAGGTTGTTTTTTAACAGGGACTGCCGCTGAGGTTACGCCAGTGTCTCAAATATCTGATTATACTTTCAAAGTTTGCGAATTAATTACTGATTTAAATGAGTCATACCAAACAGTTGTAAGAAAAAAATCAGCAGCTTAATCTTTACTATCCTCATTTATTGCGTGATCTATACCTTTTCTTAAGTAGTCATATCCAGTATACAGGGTTAAAAAAGCAGATAACCATAAAAGAATTATTCCCACAGTTTGAGCATTATAGTCCTGAAAGTTTATTATTTTATTCCCGCTTTCCCCAGTTAGCAATATAGCGATAGAAACCATCTGAATAAATGTTTTTAGCTTTGTTAAACTTGTAACCTCCATAGTAATGCTGCCTTTAGCTAAAAATTCTCTTAAACCAGATACTAAAATTTCTCTTGTAAGAATAATAATTGCAGCAATTACTTCATAATTTTTTATAGTACCATTCATTACTAAAAGGATCAGAGCAGCTGCAACGAGAATTTTGTCAGCAATAGGGTCGAGAAGTTCACCTAACTTTGATTCTTCTTTAAACATTCTAGCTAATAAACCATCAAGATAATCTGTAAAACTAGCTAAAGCGAAAAGAAAGAATGGAATTAAATCTCCAAAAAATCCTGGTATAAAAAAAGTCAGAACGAAAATTGGAACAATAATTATACGACCAATAGTTAAAATATTTGGTATTTTTAGTTTCATACTTTTTTATTCGTGAAAATAATTATATATTTTATTTGCTATACTGTCTTCTATTCCTTCAATAGCTTTTAAATCTTCAAGACTTGCTGACTCCACAGCTCTCGCTGAACCAAAATGGTTTAATAAAGCTCTCTTTCTTTGTTTTCCAATACCTTGTATTTGATCTAAAAGAGATTTACTCAAATTTTTCTTTCTTTTTGCTCTATGAGTGCTTATTGCAAATCTATGTGCCTCATCTCTCAGCCTTTGAATAAAAAATAGAAGAGGGTCATTTTTATTCAAGATAAATTCTCTATTTTTGTAATAAATTTTTTCTTCACCAGCATTTCGTCTCTTACCTTTTGCTACAGCTAAAATTGGTAGATCATGCAAGCCAAGTTCATTCAAAACTTCTCTACTTACTGAATATTGTCCTTTACCTCCATCAATTAAAATTAAATCTGGAAGCGATAAAGATCCTGATTTCTCTTTCACTGCTTTAGAAAATCTTCTAAATAAAACCTCTTTCATCATTCCATAATCATCATTTTTTACTTTTTCATCCCTTATATTAAATTTTCTGTATCTTTTTTTTACAAAACCTTCGTTACTAAAGCATATTAGAGCTCCAATAGAATCCGTTCCTTGAATATGACTGTTATCGTAAACTTCTATGAGATCTATACTGCTATTAAGTTGAAATTTAGCTGCAAGTGTTTCGATTAAATTATTATTTGTATCAGACTGAATGAGTTTTTGTTTTAAAGCTTGTTTTGCATTCTTTTCTGCGAGTTTTGAAATGGATAATTCATTTTTTGCTTTAGCTTTTTTAATTGTTATTTGTTTGTTTTCTTTTGTAGAGAATGTTTTTTCAAGAAGTTTTTTTTCATTTGCCTCTATATTTGTAAGGATTAGAGCAGGGATAGTTTTATTTTCATAAAATTGAGGTAAAAAAGATGATAAAATTTCTTCAACAGAATCATCCGTATCATGTTTTGGGTAAAACGCCTGATTGCCCCAATTCTGTTTAGATCTAAAAAAGAAAACTTGAACACAAGTTTTTCCGGTCTCTTTATGGATGCTTATAACATCTGCTTCATTTAAATTTGTTTGGTTTATCTTTTGTGAAGTCTGTATCTGAGTTAAAGCTTTGATTCTATCTCTCGCAATAGCTGCTTTTTCATAATCGAGCTCTTTGCTCGCTGCTTCCATCTCTTTAGACAGGTTCTTTTGAATTCTTCTGGATTTACCAGAAATAAAATCTATTGCATCATTCACGGTAGATAAATAATCTTTTTCTTGAATATGACCAACACATGGGCCAGAGCATCTTTTGATTTGATAAAGAATGCATGGACGTTCTCTGTTTTTGAAAACTGTATCGTCACAAACTCTTAATTGAAAAATTTTTTGTAGAATTTTGATTGTCCAATTAGCAGAACCTATTGATGCAAATGGTCCAAAATAATAACCTGATTTTGATTTTTTTCCTCTTAACTTAGTTAGTTGAGGCCATTTATCTTTATTTCCAATATAGATATAAGGAAAGGATTTATCGTCTCTTAATAAAATATTATAGCGAGGTTTATGTTTTTTAATTAAGTTTGCTTCAAGCAATAAAGCCTCACTTTCATTACTTGTAGTAGTTGTTTCTAGGTTATGAGTGAGAGATAACATTCTTTCAGTTCTAATCGGAAGATTCGAATCTGTAACATAACTCTTTAACCTATTTGGAATATTTTTTGCTTTACCGATATAAAGAATTTCACCTGTAGAACTTAACATCTTATATATCCCAGGATTTTTGGGAATAAGCGGTATTTTATCTTTAATTACTTTTTTACCTAACTCTAGACTGTTAATCATATTTTAGTTTTTGATACTTCAATACCAACTGATTTAGTTTTTTTAAGGATATCTAGTTTTTCTAATTTTAAATTTATTTTTTTTACAAGTTTATTTTTAAATATTATATTAAAAATATTTTCTGCTAAATCTTCTAGTAATTCGTGATGTTTTAAATTTGTGAGCTTTTCAATTTGCATTACAACCTCTTCATAATTTAAAATTGACTTTAGATCTTTACCATTTGGAGACACGTAAGGATCTGTTAAAATTTCAATATTGAATTTAACTCTCTGCTTCTTCTTTTTCTCAAAACTGTGTATTCCAACAAAAATATTCAAAGTAAGGTCTGTGATGATTACTTTCCTTTTGTATTTGAATTTTTCTTTTTTTTTAAATTTAATTACTTTCACTCTTTTGTATTAATTATATCGGGTGTCTGCCATGCAAGCCTTTGTCCACCATCAATATTAACTATTTCTCCAGTTATGCTTTTACTTTCAATTAGAAATTTTACTCCATTACAGATATTTTCTAAATCCACTTTTTTTCTTAATATTATTGATTTCCATTGTTTTTTAAAATGCTTCTCGGATTGTCTTTTGTTTTTCAAAGTAGGTCCGGGTGAGATACCATTCACTCTGACATTAGGTGCCAATTTCATAGCTGTAGTTTTTGTTAAAACCGCTAAAGAAGATTTACTTAAAGTATATGAGAAAAAAAATGGAGTTAATTTTTCAACTCTTTGGTCAATAATATTTACAATACATCCTTCTTTATTTTTCAATAATTTATGAAAGTTTTGAGTCAGTATAGCAGGTGCTTTTAAATTAATATTAATATGTTTTGAAAATGATTTTTCAGAGAAATTCTCAAGATTATCATTTTCAAAAATAGAAGCATTATTAATCAGACAATCTAAGCCTTTCATCTTTTTATGTGCAGTCTTAACTAAATTGTTAGTTTGCTTAAAATTATTTAAATCTGCTTTTAATAGATAAGTTTCAGCGCCAAGCTCCTCTAGCTCTTTTTTTAATTTTAAAGCACTACTTTTAGACTTATTGAAATGAATAACCATTTTCACATCATAATTTACCAAGCTTTTTGCAATTGCGGCACCTATCCTTGTAGCTCCTCCAGTAATAATTATTTTTTTGGCTTCCATTTTTTTATTGCTTTTTTTGGTTTAGTGCCTGGCATACCCATCGTAGATCGTCCCTTTGGGTAAACTTTGCTTTTTAAATTATATTGAGAAATTTTTGGATTTAAAGTTATTTCAAGTTCACTTGCTTCCAACTTTCTCATTTCATCCCTCAATTTTGCGGCTTCCTCAAACTCCAAGTTAGATGCTGCTTCTTTCATCTTTCTATTTAATGCTTTTAGATGTTTTTTTAAGTTTCCACCAATATTTGAGCCCTCACTTATTTTAACGTAATCTTTTTCATAAACAGACTCTAAAATGTCACTTATCTCTTTTTTTACTGACTCTGCGGTTATTCCGTTTTTTTTATTATACTCTAATTGCTTATTTCTTCTTCTGTCAGTTTCCTTTATTGCTTTATCAATACTTTTCGTAACTTTATCTGCATACAAAATTACTTTACCGTCTATGTTACGAGCAGCTCTTCCAATAGTTTGTATTAAGGAAGTTTCAGATCTTAAAAAACCTTCTTTATCTGCATCTAATATTGCTACTAAAGCGCACTCGGGTATATCTAGTCCCTCTCTCAATAAATTTATGCCAACAAGAATATCAAATACCCCCATTCTTAAATCTCTGATAATTTCAATTCTTTCTAAAGTATCTATATCGGAGTGCATGTATCTTACTTTAAGACCATTTTCGTGAAGGTATTCAGTAAGATCTTCTGCCATCTTTTTAGTAAGTGTCGTGGCAAGAACTCTGTAACCTTTTTTTACAATCTCTTTTGCTACATGCATGAGATCATCTACCTGAGTTTTTGCTGGCCTTATTTCCACTGGTGGATCTATTAAACCTGTTGGTCTAATAATTTGGTCAATGTGTTTATTACTAGTTTGTTTGAGTTCCCATGGACCAGGAGTAGCAGACACGAATATAGTTTGTGTTCTCATTAAATCCCACTCTTCAAACTTTAAAGGTCTATTATCCATACAGGATGGCAGTCTAAATCCGTACTCAGCCAATGTGCTCTTTCTTGTACGGTCTCCTTTATACATTCCGTTTAACTGTGGGACAGTCACATGACTTTCATCCACAAATATTATTGCGTTATCTGGAAAATATTCAAAGAGAGTAGGTGGAGGTTCTCCAGCTTTTCTTCCAGACAAAAACCTCGAATAATTTTCGATACCAGCACAAGTTCCAGTCGCTTCGATCATTTCTAAATCAAATTTAGTTCTTTCCCTCAGGCGCTGCTCTTCCAAAAGTTTATTATTTTCTCTGTGTTTTTTTAAAGTTTCAGCTAATTCAGATTTTATTTGTCTTATAGCCTGATCGATAGTTGGTTTTGGAGTTATGTAGTGGCTGTTAGCGTAAATTTTTATAATGGAGTAATCATTTGTTTTATCACCAGTAAGTGGATCAAATTCCTCAATTTTTTCTAATTTATTTAAATTAAAGCTTATTCTCCAAGCTCTATCTTCCAAATGTGATGGAAAAATTTCTAAATTTTCTCCTCTTACCCTAAAAGTGCCTCTAAAAAAATTTTGATCATTTCTTTTGTACTGTAAGTTTATAAAAGCTCTGATTAAATCATCCCGTTCATACTCATAATTTTTTTTTAAAGTAATTGTCATTTTTGAGTACGCCTCTACTGAACCTAAACCGTAAATACATGATACGCTTGCTACAATAATTACATCATCTCTTTCCAGTAAAGATCTAGTTGCTGAGTGCCTCATACGATCTATTTGTTCATTTATTGAAGCTTCTTTTTCTATGTAAGTATCTGATCTAGGCACGTATGCTTCTGGAGTGTAGTAATCATAATATGAAACAAAATATTCCACAGCATTGTCTGGGAAAAAACTTTTAAACTCACCGTATAATTGAGCGGCCAAGGTTTTATTAGGAGCTAGGATTAAGGCTGGCCTATTTGCTTTTTCAATAACTTTTGCCATAGTAAAAGTCTTGCCAGAACCTGTAACTCCTAAAAGCACTTGCTCTTGTTTATTGTCTTTTAAATTTTTTAAAATTTGTTTAATAGCCTCTGGTTGGTCACCGCTAGGTTGAAAATCGCTTTTGATTTTAAAGTTAATACCTCCCTCTAACTTCTTAATTTTTTTAGAGTTATTAACTTCCAGGTCAGCTAATTTTTCTTGATAAGTATTTTGCATTATATGTTAATAGTATTTATAAATTATTATAAATTTCAATGAGCATAGTTTCCAATACTTTAAAACGTATAAAACCGTCGCCCACAATAGCTGTTACTTCAAAAGCTAGAGAATTACGTGCAGCTGGTAAAGATGTAATAGGATTAGGTGCTGGAGAACCTGATTTTGACACTCCAGACAATATTAAAGAAGCCGCGATAGAAGCTATAAACAAAGGTGACACTAAATATACAGCTGTAGATGGAACACCTGCTTTAAAAAAAGCTATTCAATCAAAATTCAAAAGAGAGAATAATCTTTCTTATGATCTTAACCAGATAACTGTGGGAACGGGAGGAAAGCAAGTTCTTTACAATGCGTTTATGGCAACAGTTAATAAAGGTGATGAAGTTATCATACCAGCACCTTATTGGGTATCCTACCCGGACATAATACTGTTAGCTGGAGGAAAACCAAAAATAGTCAAATGTGAGGAAAAAGATAATTTTAAACTTACACCTTCAAAACTTAAAAAGGCAATATCTAAAAAAACAAAATGGATTATTTTAAATTCTCCCTCTAATCCAACAGGATCTAGTTATACAAAAACAGAAATAAAAAATTTAGCTGATGTTCTAAAAAAATTTAAAAATATATATATTTTAAGTGATGATATCTATGAGCACATTACTTATGATAATTTTGAATTTTCAACGATTGCTGAAATAAATGAATTAAAAGGAAGAACTCTTACCATGAACGGAGTTAGTAAGTCTTATTCGATGACAGGCTGGAGAATAGGATACGCTGCCGGTCCAGTTGAAATTATTAAAGCTATTTCAAAAATTCAATCTCAATCTACAAGCAACCCTTCATCAATTAGTCAAGCTGCAGCGGTCGAGGCTTTGAATGGAACACAAGATTTTATCTTAGAGAGAGCAAATTCATTTAAAGAAAGAAGAGATTTTGTTGTTGAAAGTTTAAACAATATTAAAGGTATAAGCTGTCTTAAACCTGAAGGAGCTTTTTATGTTTTTCCAAGTTGCAAAAATCTTTTGAATAAAAAAACTAAACTTAAATCAGATACTGATTTTGTTCAAAAATTACTTGAACAAGCGAATGTTGCAGTTGTTCAAGGATCTGCATTTGGACTGCCTGGTTATTTTAGAATTTCTTATGCTACTTCAATGGAAAATCTGAAAAAAGCCATGGATAGAATTAAGAATTTTTGTGAAGGACTTAATTAGTTTTTGATAAAAACTTCTCAGCTTCTAAAGCAGACATACAACCCATTCCAGCTGCGGTAACAGCTTGTCTAAATATTTTATCTTTAACATCTCCAGCAGCAAATACACCTGGAATGTTTGTTTCAGTAGAATCAGGTTTAGTAATTAAATATCCTTCTTTATCCATTTTTAGCTGGTCTTTAAATAATGAAGTTGCTGGATCATGACCAATAGCAATGAATAATCCATGTACCTTAAGTTCTGTTATTTTATTATTTTTAACATTTTTTATTTTTATTCCGTTTACTCCTTTAGGCTCATTGTCTCCTAAAACTTCATCAACAACACTATCCCAAATTATTTCAATTTTTTTATTTGCTTTCAATTTTTCTTGAAGCATTTTTTCTGCTCTTAATTCATCTCTTCTATGAATAAGTTTAACTTTAGAGGCAAATTTAGTTAAAAACATAGCTTCTTCCACTGCTGCATTACCGCCACCTACAACAGCTACTTCTTTATCTTTAAAGAAAAAACCATCACAAGTAGCACACGCAGAAACACCGTAACCTCTAAATTCTTGTTCTGATTTTATATTTAACCATCTTGCTTGTGCTCCAGTCGAAATAATAAAGCTGTCTGCAGTATAAACCTGACCACTGTCGCCTGTTGCTTCAAAAGGTTTTTTTGAAAAATCAACTTTATTTATATGGTCTTGAATCATTTCAGTACCAACAGCTTCAGCTTGGCCCTTCATCTCATCCATAAGCCATGGGCCTTGAATCACTTTTGAGTAACCTGGGTAATTTTCGACATCTGTAGTAGTAGTTAATTGTCCTCCAGGTTGAGAACCGTGAACAAGTATAGGCTTAAGCATAGCTCTAGCCGCATAAATAGCCGCTGTGTAACCTGCGGGACCAGATCCAAGAATTAACACTTTTGTATGTTTTGTTGATTTATTATTCATTATGTAAAGGTATATAATAACTAATGTTAGAATTAAAAGCACTTCTTTTAACGCAAGGTATGCACGGCATGATAAGTCAAGCAGAGGGATTAGCTAAAGCTTTGGGCTTAAATTATAAACACCAAAAAATAGAATTAAAATCTTTTTGGAGTCATATCCCACCGCGAATCAGTCCAATTTCAGAAAATTTGGTAAAGAATAAATTCGTATGCGATTGTAAAGTAATTATATCTTGTGGAAGAAAAAGTGTAATACCATCAATAGCTTTAAAAAAAAGACTCGGAAGTGAAATTTTTAATATTCATATCCAAGACCCAAAAATATCGTTCAAACATTTTGATCTTATTGTAAGCCCAGAACATGACAACCTAAAAGGTGAAAATATAATTAATACTACTGGAGCTATTCATTATTTAACTAAAAAAGAAATTATGGATAACTCACAATATTTAGCAATTGAAAAAGACAAGAGGAAAGAATTAGTAGCCTTTATAATTGGTGGACCGAATAAATATTACAAATATTCTGAAAAACAAATTCATGAACTTTTTAATAAAGTGAAAACCTTATTCACTCCAGATAAATTCAAAATTATTGTCATTCCTTCTTATCGAACACCTGAAAATATTTTAAAAATGGCCTTTAATACCTTCAACGATGATCATTATGTGGTAAAAACTATTGATAAAAAAGCTTATCTTTCTGCGTTAGCAATTTCTAATTATATTGTTGTTACATGTGACTCAACGTCTATGATTTCAGAGGCAGCAATTACTGGCAAACCAGTTTACATCGCAATGATGACATCTTTTAAGCCTTCAGGAAGATTTAAAAAATTTTATTCACAATTGAGAGATTTAGGTATAACAAGAGAATTAGGAAATAGTGTTGAAAATTGGAGTTACAATAAATTAAGCGAAGTAACCAGAATAGCGCCAATTGTAAAAGCAAAAATGAAAAAAAATGGAATTATTTAAATCTTTAGAAAAAAAAACAAAATTATTTGACCATCCTTTTAAACATTTTGAAATTAATGAGCCGTTGACACAAAGTGCAATTGATGAAATTAGCAATGCTGAAATAGTTGATCCAAGGAAACAAAATTTGAAATATGATGGAACGAGAGCTCTTGATGGAGGAGAAGGAGCTTTTAGAGCCGGAATTAAAGAAGGAGGAAAGGCAAAAAAATTTAGATGTTATATTTCTAAAGAAAACTCGAGTAAATTTCCTTATCTAACAAAATTTATTGAAGAATTAAGATCACCTCAAGTTTATAAAAAGATAGGTTCATTAATTGGAAAAGATCTAAGTAATTCTTATGTAAGATTAGAAGTAATTAGCGATCGAGAAGGTTTTTGGTTAAAACCTCATTGTGATATAAAAGAAAAATTAATGTCTTCGATTGTTTTTGTTAATTTAAATAACGAGTCAGAAAATTTGGGTACAGATTTTTATGATGAAAAATTAAACAAAGTCAAAACTGTTCCTTACAAACATAATTACGGATACTTCTTTACAAGTGGCCCAAACACTTGGCATGGCATGGAGAAAAAAGAAATTAAAAAAGAAAGACGCTGTATTCAAATAAATTACGTTACTTTTGAAACTGATTGGAAAGTAAAAAGTTAAATATCTTGTAAGGAAGTAACACTGATATTTCTCAATTTTAGAGATTTAATACCTTCTAAACAAACCTTGGCCGTTGACATATTTGTACAATACGGAACTTTATTGGCTAAAGTAGCTCTTCTCAAAGCTATAGCATCACTCAACTGAGCTTCGCTATTTCCACCTCCAGTATTAATGACCAAAGCTATTTTTTTTGCATTAAGAACATCGACAATATGTGGGGATCCCTGATTAACTTTATTTATCTTCTTACATTTAATTCCGTGTTGGTTTATATAATCAGCAGTTCCACCAGTCCCGCAAAGCTTAAAATTTAATTGTACTAATTGTTTAGCTAATTGCACCCCCTCTTTTTTATGAGTATTTTTTAAAGAGATAAATGCTAGGCCTTTTTTAGGAAGAGAATTTGATGCTGCGATTTGACTTTTAGCAAATGCCATCCCAAAATTTTTATCAAAACCCATCACTTCACCTGTAGATTTCATTTCTGGCCCGAGCAAAAGATCACTATTTGGAAATTTATTAAATGGGAATACTGCTTCTTTGACTGCAAACATATCTTTCGTTTTACTTTTTAAGTTAAATTTAGTTAATTTTTCTCCAGCCATAACTCTTGAGGCTATCTTAGCAAGTGGTAAATTTTTTGCTTTTGAAACAAATGGAACAGTTCTACTGGCTCTTGGATTTACCTCGATCACATAAATTTTATCATTTTTAATTGCATATTGAACATTCATGAAACCTTTTACCTTAAGTGCTAGAGCTAATTTTTTTGTTTGATTTTCAATTTCTTTTATTAAAAAAGATTTAATTGATACTGGCGGTAGACTACAAGCAGAGTCACCTGAGTGGACTCCAGCTTCTTCTATATGCTGCATAATACCGGCTACGAAAACATTCTTTCCATCTGATATAGCGTCAACATCAACTTCCATTGCATTATCAATAAATTTATCAATTAAGATTGGATTTTTTTCTGCTACTTTAAATGCTTCTTTTACAAAGTTCTTAAGCTGGCTTTTTTCATGAACTATTTCCATAGCTCTCCCTCCTAACACATATGAAGGCCTTACCATTAATGGCAATCCTATTTTATCAGCTATCTTAATTGCTTGAGGAAAAGTTTTTGCTATACCGCTTTCAGCTTGATTTAAATTTAACTTGTTTAAAAGATTTCTAAATCTGTCTCTATCTTCTGCAAGATCAATCGAAGTATACTGTGTACCTAAAATCGGAAGTTTGTTTTCGTGTAAAAATTTTGCAAGCTTTATAGGTGTTTGACCTCCAAATTGAGTAATTACTCCTTTTACATTACCTTTTGATTTCTCTTTTTTTATAATGTTAAAAACATATTCATCAATTAAGGGTTCAAAATACAATCTATCACTTGTATCGTAATCTGTTGATACAGTTTCTGGATTACAATTAACCATAATTGTTTCAAATTTAGCCTCTTTGAGAGCAAAACTAGCTTGGCAACAGCAATAATCAAACTCGATTCCTTGACCAATTCTATTTGGACCTCCACCCAATATAATAATTTTATTTTTACTAGAAGGGCCAGACTCACATTCTACATAAGATGAGAAATGTCTTTGATAGGTAGAATACATGTATGGAGTAAAAGATTTAAATTCCGCAGCACAAGTATCTACTTTTTTATAAACTGGTAAAACTTTTAACGCAGTTCTTTTTTTTCTAATTAATGACTCCGAGGTGTTAGTGAGTTCCGATAATTTTTTATCAGAAAATCCTATTGACTTTATATAATTGAATTCATTGAAAGTTTTTGGAAGACCTTTTTTCTTTATTTTGATTTCACTATCTATGATCTCTTTAATTTGACTTAAAAACCAAGGGTCTATTTTTGAAAGATTATGTATTTTATTTAAATTGATTTTTTTTCTAATAGCTTCTGCAACGAGTAAAATTTTATTAGGAATATTTTCTTTTAGCTTCTTTTCTATTTTTTCTTTGCTAAGATTAAATATTTGATCTAAACCTGAGAAATCTGTCTCCAAAGAAACCAAAGCTTTTTGTAAAGACTCTTTAAAGTTTCTGCCTATTGCCATAGCTTCACCCACAGACTTCATTGAAGTTCCTAAAACTGCGGCAGAAGTTGAGAATTTTTCAAAGGTAAATCTTGGAATTTTTGTCACTACATAATCTATTGTAGGCTCAAAGGAGGCAGGAGTTACTTTCGTAATTTCATTTTTTAACTCATCTAAAGTATATCCAACCGCTAGCTTTGCAGCTACTTTTGCTATTGGAAACCCAGTTGCTTTAGAAGCTAAAGCAGATGACCTTGAAACTCTAGGGTTCATCTCAATAATTACCATCCTTCCATTTTTAGGATTGATCGCAAATTGAACATTAGATCCACCTGTTTCTACTCCAATTTTTCTTAAGCAAGCTATAGAGGCATTTCTCATTATTTGGTACTCTTTGTCGGATAAAGTAAGTGCAGGTGCAATAGTAACGGAGTCACCAGTATGTATGCCCATAGGATCTACATTTTCTATTGAACAGATAATAATGCAATTATCATTTTTATCTCTTACTACTTCCATCTCAAATTCTTTCCAACCTTCTAGACATTCCTCTACTAAAACTTGACTTACAGGCGACTCATGTAGTCCATTCTTTATTATTTTAAAAAACTCTTTCTTATTTTTAGCAATACCACCGCCTAACCCACCAAGAGTGAAAGCTGGTCTAATGATTGCAGGTAATCCAATCTGCTTTAATGCTTGGGTGGACTGACTAAAATTATTTACAATTTTTGATTTAGGAAGATCTAAACCGATCTCAATCATGTTTTTTCTAAACTTTTTTCTGTCTTCAGCATTAGATATTGCTTTTGAATTAGCGCCTATTAGTTCAATTTTATATTTTTTAAGAATTCCTTTTTTTTCAGCCTCCATTGCTAAATTTAATGCAGTTTGACCTCCCATGGTCGGTAAAATTGCATCGGGTTTTTCTTTAATAAGAATTTTCTCTAGAACTTCTATCGTAATAGGCTCGATGTAAGTTTTATCTGCAACATTTGGATCGGTCATTATGGTTGCTGGATTAGAATTAACTAAAATTACTTTAAACCCTTCATCTTTTAATGCTTTACACGCTTGTGTTCCTGAGTAATCAAATTCACAAGCTTGCCCGATAATTATAGGACCAGCACCAACAACTAAAATTTTTTTAATATCTTTTCTTTTTGGCATATTTTTTCATACTTTTTATAAATTCTTGAAATAAATAAACGCTATCCTGTGGCCCAGGATTAGACTCAGGGTGATATTGCACAGAATAAACAGGTTTATTTTTTAATCTTATTCCCTCAATACTTTTATCAAAAAGAGATTGATGTGTGATTTGAATATTTTTTTTAAGACTGCTTTTAATAACTTCAAATCCATGATTTTGACTTGTTATTTCAACTTTACCATTCAATAAATTTTTTACCGGATGATTAGCGCCCCTATGGCCTAAGTTCATTTTTTTTGTTTTTGCACCTAATGCTAAAGCAAGAATTTGGTGGCCTAGACAAATACCGAATATAGGTAAATTTTTACTAATTAGTTCTTTGATAATTGGTATTGCATATTTTCCTGTAGCAGCTGGATCACCTGGACCGTTGGATAAAAAGATTCCGTTTGGTTTTAGTTTAATTATATCTGGCGCTGATGTTTTACAAGAGACCACAGTAACCCTGCAATCAAAATCTGAAAAATATCTTAAAATGTTTTTTTTTACCCCATAATCAATTGCAACAATATGAAAGTTTTTTTTATTATTTTTTACAAAACCTGTTTCTTTTTTCCATGTTTTAAAACCCTTCCAAGTATAATTCTTTTTTGTAGAAACTTTTTGAGCCAAATCTAAATTTCTTAGGCCACTCCATTTTTGTGTTTTTCTAAGAAGTTTTTTTATATTTAGTTTATTATTCTTAGAGTAGGATATTGTTCCCTTTGGAGCTCCTTTATCTCTTATAAAATTCGTAAGATTTCTTGTGTCTATACCAGTAATGCCTACAATTTTATTTTTTTTTAACCACTCCTCTAAGTGTTTAAGTGCCCTATAGTTTGAAGGACTTGTAATTTCAGAGTTTATAATAACTCCTTTAGTCCAAATTTTATCAGATTCATGATCTTCTTGATTAGTTCCTACATTTCCAACATGGGGGAATGTAAAATTTATAATTTGTTCAGCGTAAGATGGGTCTGATATTATTTCTTGATAACCAGTGATAGATGTATTGAAACATACTTCACCAGTAGCGGTTCCTTGGTGCCCTAGACCTAAACCTTTAAAAAATTTACCATTTTGTAGAATTAAAATAGCATTGGAATCGATCTTATTAAGATTTTTAATTGAGTTTATATTTTGAATAAAAGGTTTCAAATACAACTCATGAGTTAAAGTAAAAAACTTATAAACATGATTTTGCGCAACATATGAAATAGTAATAAAATCGTCAAGAAAGTTCTTTTTATTTTATATAAGAATTGTGATTAAAATAATTTTTAAACATGTCTTTAAAAAAGCAAATTGAACAAAAACTTAATGAAGCACTTAAGGCAAAGGACAAGAGCATTTATCCAACCCTCAGATTAGTAGTATCAGCTATTAAAGACGCTGAGATAGCAAAACGAACCAAAGATCAAAAGGAAATGTCTGATAGCGATTTGACCTCTATTTTAAAAAAAATGATTAAACAGAGAAATGAGTCCTGCGAAGTGTATAAAAAGGCTGGACGGAATGAACTCTTAGAAAATGAAACTAAAGAAATTGAGGTGATAAGTGCTTTTTTACCAAAACAACTTAGTGAAGAAGAGACAAAAAAAATATGTGAGGAAGCTATAAAATCTTCTGGCGCATCTTCTATGAAAGATATGGGAAAAGTTATGGGAGTCTTAAAATCAAAGCATGCAGACACTCTTGATTTTTCAAAAGTTAGCTCAATTATAAAAACACTTTTGAATTAAATGAAATATCCTAAAGAATATCTTGATGAAATAAAATTAAGATTAAAAGTATCTCAAGTTGTAGGAAAAACAGTTCAGCTAAAAAAAAGAGGAAAAGAATTTATTGGACTCTCACCTTTTAAGAATGAAAAAAGTCCATCATTCACAGTAAATGATGAAAAAGAATTTTATCATTGTTTTAGTAGTGGTGAACATGGAAATATTTTTGATTTTTTGATGAAAACAAAATCTGTAGGATTTGGAGAAGCAGTTAGGACTTTAGCAGCAGAAGCAGGAATGCAACCTCATAGATTTTCCAATTTTGATAAAAAGAAGGACTTAAGATTTCAGACTTATAAAAATATTTTTAAAGAATATTCAAATTATTTTCACCAGCAGTTATTCAATTCAAATAATAAAGAGGCTTTAGAATATCTTTTAAAAAGAGACTTAAAGAAAAATATAATTGAAGAGTTTCAATTAGGATATGTGCCTTGGCAAAATAATTTTTATGAAGAGCTATTAAAAAAATACTCTGAGGAAGAAATTAACTTAACCGGCCTGTATTATAAAAATGATAAAACTGGAAAATTTACGGACAGATTTAATTCAAGAGTAATTTTTCCTGTTAACAATATAACTGGTGAAACAATTGCCTTTGGTGGAAGAATTATTCGTGAAAGTAAATTAGCTAAATATATAAATTCACCAGAAACAGAATTTTATAAAAAAGGTAATATAATTTTCAATTTAGATAAAGCAAAAGACTCAAGGTCGGAAACAGATGAGGTTTTAATTGTTGAAGGTTATATGGATGTTGTGAGCGTTTACTCTTCTGGAATAAGAAATGTAATTGCAAACTCTGGTACAGCTCTGACGGAAAGACAAATTAGTTTGATATGGAAATTTTTTTCAAACCCCATTATTTGTTTAGATGGCGATGAAAGCGGTCAAAAAGCTGCCCTAAGAATCGCAGAAAAATTATTTTCATTAATAAACGAAAAAAATAAAATTTATTTTTCAATTATGCCTGATGGTACTGATCCAGATGAATATATTAAACAAAAAGGTAAAGATGGATTAATAAATTTGTTAAAAGAAAAACAAATAATACAATCTTTTATTTGGAACTACCACCTTAGTAAAATTAACATGAGCAATCCTTATGAAATTTCAAAATTTGAAAAAGAGATTAAAAGCCTATCATACTCAATTCAAGATGAAACACTTAAAAAATATGTTTTAGAAGATTTTTTAGAAAAATTAAAAAAATTGACTCCAATACAATCTTCAAGGAGAGATTATAAATATTCCCCATATAAAAAGAAACAAGATTTTCAAGTTCTCAAAGAGACAAAACTTTTGCATCAAAAAAGAAAAGATTTATCTAGAATTCAAATAATTGAATTTTCTATTCTATTTATAATTTTGAATTATTTCGAAATAGCATCAGAAAAATTAGAGGATTTATCAGAAATAGAGTTTCTTGCTGAAAAAAATGAGGGTTTAAAAAAAGAAATTACAACTTATTTAGTAGAGGGAAATGACAAAGAGGTAATAAATAAAAAAATAAACAATAGCTACGAAAAAATAATTAGAGAAATTAACGAAAATTCAAATATTCAAATAATAATAAAAAATAAAAATGATGAAGAGGTTGCAAATCTTCTTGATGAATTACTCAAAGACCACAAAGAACAAAGCAACTTAAGAAAGATAGAATCTCTCGAGCAAAAATTAATTAACAACTTGGATGAAAGCTCGTATTCAGAGCTAATTAAGCTAAAAAGTCAGCTAAATAGGGATTAAAAAAGTATAGATTTTTTGAACTTAGCTATTATATATAATCCTCTATTCTCACTATGGCTGAAAAACTAATAACCAAATCATTTGAAAGACTCTTAGACAAAGGAAAGCATAGAGGCTTTATAACCTATGAGGAGCTTGGAAAGTCTCTAGGAAAAAGAAATAGCACAATTGATAATATAGAACGTGCTCTAATAATATTAGTAGATGAAAAAATTACAGTAGTAGAAAAAAAATCTCAATATCAATCTAACAAGAAAAAAGAAAACGCCACTCAAGCTGAAGAAAAAACCTCTGATAAAAGTGACGATCCAATAAGAATGTATTTGAGAGAAATGGGTGGAGTTGAACTACTTTCAAGAGAGGGAGAAATTGCTATAGCTAAAAGAATTGAGGCAGGGAAAGATGTTATGATAAATGCTTTGACCCAAAGCCCAATAGTTGGAAAAAAAATTTCAGAATGGAAAGATTTGATAGAGAACCAGCAGATGTTGGTGAGAGAAATCATTGATATTGACTCAACCTACGAAGATTTTGAGTCTCTAGAAGATGATGATGAATTAAAGATTAATAAAAAAGTTAAATCTAAAAAAAATAATGAAAAAGATAAAATAGATGATAAGGAAAAAAAGGATGAAAATATTCCAAATGAAGATGATGAATTCAATGTATCACTCGCTAAAATGGAAGAGGAAATAAAACCGAAAATTTTAAATATCTTAGAGTCTTTAACAAAAAATTACTCTAAACTTAAAAAATATCAACTAGAAAAACTTGAATGTTTACTTAACTCCAAAGAGCTGTCTATATCAAAAAATAAAAATTTTAAGAAAATACAAGAAATTTTAGTTGATAACTTCAAAAATTTACAACTTGCACCGAGTGTTGTGGAAGAGCTAGTTCAATCTCACTATAAAGAAAATAAACGCATAGTATCTTTAGAGGGCGTTTTATTAAGGCTTGCTTTAGATAACAAAATATCAAGAGAGGAGTTTTTAAAATATTATTTAGGAAATGAAATTAACCCTAAATTTGAGACATTTTTAAAAGAAAACCCTACATGGAAAGCTTTTTTTAAAAAATTTAAAAAAGATTTTACGGAAATAAGAGATAGACTTGTGGAATTTAGTAAAAAGATAGGATTATCCGTAGGTGAATTTAAAAAATTGGTAAGTAGAATTCAAAAAGGAGAAAGAGAGTCTAGAGTAGCAAAAAAGGAAATGGTTGAAGCTAACTTGAGATTAGTAATTTCTATAGCAAAAAAATATACAAATCGAGGCCTTCAGTTTCTAGACCTTATTCAAGAAGGAAACATTGGTTTAATGAAAGCAGTAGATAAATTTGAATATAGAAGAGGATATAAATTTTCAACATATGCAACATGGTGGATAAGGCAAGCAATAACAAGATCAATTGCAGATCAAGCTAGAACAATTAGAATCCCAGTCCATATGATAGAAACAATTAACAAAATTGTAAGAACCCAAAGACAGATTATGAGCGAATTTGGTAGAGAGCCTACTCCCGAAGAACTTGCTAAGAAATTGGCGATGCCACTAGAAAAAGTTAGAAAAGTTTTAAAAATTGCTAAAGAGCCAGTTTCATTGGAAACACCTGTTGGAGATGAGGAGGATAGCAGTCTTGGAGATTTTATAGAGGATAAGAACGCTTTACAACCTTTGGATACAGCTATTCAATCTAACTTAAGTGAGTCAACTACAAAAATTCTAGCTTCCTTGACTCCAAGAGAGGAAAGAGTTTTAAGAATGAGATTTGGTATAGGAATGAACACCGACCATACACTTGAAGAAGTGGGTCTTCAATTTTCGGTCACAAGAGAACGAATAAGGCAGATTGAAGCCAAAGCTTTAAGAAAACTCAAACATCCTAGCAGATCAAAGCAATTAAAAAGTTTTTTAGAGAAATAGTAAAAACTACTGGTTTTTTAAATGTCTCTTGCATTAAAAAGAAAACTCCCCAAAATTTACTCATTTTTGAAAAAATATGAAAGATTTGTCCCTGCTTGGACTCTGTTTTGGGATAAAAAAAAATATTTCGTTAATTTAAAGATTATATCTATCATTCGTTATTGGAGACATTACCCAAGATTAAAAGCCGAGGCAGAAGTAGTATACAAAGAATACAAAGGCGGTGATTTTATTGATGTTGGAGCCTTTGAAGGAATTTATTCTATCATTTTAGCCCCTAAAGCAAAACCTGGTGATGTTTTTATCTCATGTGAACCAAATTTAGATTTAAAAAAAAGTTTAGGGGAAAATCTTAAGACGCTTAAAAGAATATTCAAAAATATAAATTTTATAAGTTATTCAAACCCAATTGGTAACGGGAAAAGTGTAGTTAAAAAACTGACAGAATATGGTCATCCAGTTTTTATATATCAAAAAAATCAAACCTCAGAAATTAATTCTCAAATTGAAATAATCAAGTCAACTTCATTGGATGATTTGATCTCTCAAAACCACTATAATCCTAAGTTTATCAAAATTGATGTAGAGGGGGCAGAATTAGATATTTTAGAAGGTATGAAAAAATTACTAATGATAAACAATCCAACAATAATGCTTGAAAAACACCCTGGTTTATTACCCAAAGATATATCTGTTGATCAGATTGATAATTTCTTAAAAGAAAAAGGTTATTTCTTAGAAAAAGAAATTTTTAAAGATGAAATTGCAATAACAGAAATTTGGAAAAAAAAATTTTCCCAAAAAATCTCTAGAAGTAATACTTGAAGAAATTACAAAAGACTTGTAAATATTAAATCTAAAGGGCCTGTAGCTCAGTTGGTTAGAGCAGTACACTCATAATGTATTGGTCCCAGGTTCGAGTCCTGGCGGGCCCACCAAACTAATTGTTTGTAAATTCGTTTAATTTATCAATTAAAATTCTAATATCATTGTTATTTGAGTTTAAGATTGAAGCAAACTCCTCTTTTTGAGTTCTGGCAAGACTCAAGCCTTCAACAATTAAATCTCTTATTAAAGGTTTTTCAGGATTTTTAGTGTAAACCCTCCAATCAATTTTTATATCAACTCCACCATCACTTGGAATAACTTTTGTATTAACTATTGTATAGTTTGCACTTTTTTTGTCAGCGCCCACTACCTCAAACTTACTAGACGCATAGTCACTTAATCTTGAAGTAAGACTTTTTAAAAAATACTTTTTAAATGAAGTCTGATAATCAGCAATATCACTCTCGCTTGATGATTTTCTTAATTCTCCTAAAGTATAAAGTCCAAGAGCATTGATATCAACATTTTCTAAGGCTACTTTTGATATAAAATCTTTTTTTTGATCTTTATCAATATTTTTATCAGATAGTTTGTCAATCACCTCGACAACCAATTCATTAATAAAATCTTTTGGAATAGAGCTGTAAGCAAATAAAGAAGTTTGAAATAAAAGAAATATTGAAATTAAATAAACACTTAATTTTTTCATGAGAATTTTAATTATCTAAATTTCCCCATTCATCTTGATTATTAACAGAATTTTTTATTTTATTCTCTCTATCTTGAAGATAAATGCTTTTTAAAGAGGAATATAAATCTATAGAATTTTTCTCTAAACTTTCAAAATTTCTATCATTGTCAGCCCTAAAGTCAATTGTACCTGTAGCTTTGACAGAGTAATAATCCAAGTTGTTACCTGATGCACCTAAAAGTTCTTTCTCTCTAATAGTAACATGCGCAAAAGGATCTACAAAAGTATCCGCGACCATACCTATCGAGTCCCTAACTGTTGTAGGACCAAATAATGGAAGGACAAAATAACACCCTGCACCAAATCCATATGTTCCTAAAGTTTGACCCACATCTTCTTTGCTCGGTTTAAGTCCAATCCTTTCAGCAGGATTTAAAAAGCCTAAAATTCCCACAGTCGAATTTATTGCAAAACTTCCAACAGAGTGACCTAATTGTTTAAAGTTGCCTTGCATTACATTGTTAGGAATTGATAATAAAGTTCCTATATTTGAAGTAAAATTACTCGTGCCTGTTTTCAATGGATCGGGCAATTTATTGTATCCTTTTGCCAAAGGTTCTAAAATTATATCATCTAATGCCATATTAAATTTAAAAATTGCTCTGCTAGTGCTTTCAAAACATTCTTCAGTTGAGTTAGCATTAGGTACAAAAACCAAAATAATTACGAGGGCGAATGCTAATTTTTTTAAATTAATTATAAATTTCATAATGGCTATATATATATATTTAACTTATATTCTATAATAAATTTAGTTAAAATTTAGTCAAAGTTATGAATAAAGGGAATCTACCCCAATAAGTAATGAAAATATTCGAAAATTTTTCTCCAAATTTTACAAAAAAAACCAGAACTAAAGAGAAAATTAAATTTGTGATCATACATTATACAGGCATGCAATCAGAAATTGAATCTGTTCAAAGGCTCAAAGATCCTAAATTTAAAGTTAGTTGTCATTATTTAATAAATAGAAATGGTGCAGTGACTCGGCTGGTAAAAGACACCAATATTTCTTGGCATGCCGGGAAATCTAAGTGGAAAAAGTTTAATAACCTTAATTATAACTCTATTGGTATTGAATTGGTAAATAAAGGGCATCAATACGGGTATGAGAGCTTTAGAGCAAAACAAATTAATAGTTTAATTTTACTGTGTAAAATTCTAAAAAAAAAATATGGAATTAAGAAAGAAAATTTTCTAGGCCATTCTGATGTTGCACCGTTAAGAAAAAAAGACCCAGGTGAAAAATTCCCTTGGAAAAAACTAAATTTTCACAATGTAGGCAAATGGTACAAAAAAGAACGAAATCTTGCAAAAATGAGCAAAGAAGAAATGGAAATAAAATTTTTTAAAAATTTGCATAAACTGGGGTTTAGATATTTCAGTTTAAAAAAACGAAATATTAAAGATAAAAAAGTTATTATATCCTTCCAAAGGCATTATTTGCCAAAGCATGTTACCGGAAAATTAGATAGAAAAACCTTCGAAATTAGCCATTTTTTAACGAAATAACTCAAACATCTTGATTAACATTCTGCAATTCATTAAAAGCATAATGCCAGATAATTGGATAGTCGCTATTATTAATTTAATAGAGGAAAGTCCGGGCTCCGTAAAGACACAGTGCCAGCTAATAACTGGCGAAGGTGACTTCAGGGATAGTGCCACAGAAAATAAACCGCCTTATCAAGGCAAGGGTGAAACGGCGAGGTAAGAGCTCACCGGTTTTTTGGTAACAAAAAACGCACGGCAAACCCCACTGGGAGCAAGGTTAAATAGAGAGGACATAGTGTGTAATACACGAAAAACAGTCTTTAGTTAGTCCTCTGGGTTAACCGCTTGAGCTTAAGTGTGAATTTAAGCCTAGAGAAATGACATCTTCAATGACAGAACCCGGCTTACAGATTATCTGGCTTTTTTCCTGATAAAAAAATGTTCTATATTTGTGCTTTTTTAGCTATGTATTAACTTATTGACTAATCTATAAAAACCCATACTATCCCATCAAATCCCATTATGGAGGGTATATTGAAAAAGTTAAATATTAAAAGGTTTTGCAAAGAAAATGTTTTTATCAAGTTACGAGAACAAGATAGACAAGAAAGGTCGTGTTTCAGTGCCTGCTACTTTTAGATCTTATTTGAACTCTATGGGTTACAACGGATTTATAACTTACCCGTCATTTAATCATTCAGCGTTAGAAGCCTGCTCACAAGATAGAATAGAAAAACTTTCTAATACTATAGACTCTTTAAATCCTTTTGAAGAAAAAAGGGATTTTTTTGCTACTTCTGTTCTATCAGAAAGTGAAAACTTACAGTTTGATACCGAAGGGAGAATTTCTCTATCTATCAAATTATTAAATCATGCAAAAATAGATAATAAAATTTTATTCGTTGGTCTTGGTAAGACCTTCCAAATTTGGGAACCAAAACTTTTTGAAAAATTTAAAACTATAGCAAGAAAAAAAGCTTATCAAAATAGATCTAGCTTAAAATGGGAAAATAAACAGAAGGGAGAACTGTCATGAGTATAAATATAGGAGGAGGAGAACTTAAAGAATTGAAACCTAGAATATTAGTTTTAGGTGTTGGCGGAGCTGGAGGAAATGCAATAAATGCAATGATCGAGTCAGGTATGGAAGGCGTCGAATTTGTTGCAGTGAACACTGATGCGCAAGATTTAAAAATGAGCAAAGCTCAAGCTAAAATCCAAATTGGAATGAATTTAACAAAAGGTTTAGGAGCTGGAGCAAAACACGATATTGGACAAGCTGCTGCAGATGAGTCATTGAATGAAATAATAAATTATATGCAAGGCGCTAATATGGTTTTTATTACTTCTGGAATGGGCGGAGGAACAGGGACTGGTGCATCGCATGTTATAGCTAAAGCGGCAAGAGAATTAAATATTCTTACAGTTGGTGTAACAACATTACCTTTTTCTTATGAAGGCCCTAAAAGGATGAGAAGAGCTGTTGAAGGATTAGAAGAATTTAAAAAACATTTAGACACTGTAATAGTGGTGCCTAACCAAAATCTTTTTAAAATTGCTAGTGAAACAACTACTTTTGAAGAGTCATTTAATCTATCTAACAATGTTTTAAAACATGGAGTGCAGAGCGTGACCGACTTGATGGTAAGACCCGGAATGATAAATTTAGATTTCGCTGATGTTGAAACTGTAATGAGCGCTATGGGCAAAGCTATGATGGGAACAGGTGAAGCAGATGGAGATAATAGAGCAATGGTGGCAACAGAGATGGCTTTAAACAATCCTTTGATAGATGAGTATTCTCTTCAAGGAGCAAAAGGATTGTTAATAAATATTACTGGTGGAAATGATCTTACTCTTTTTGAAGTAGATCAGTCTGTAAATAAAATTAGAGCGGAGGTTGATCCAGAAGCAGAATTAATTTTTGGAGCAATTAAAGACGAGAACATGACTGGTAAAATTAGAGTATCAATAGTTGCAACTGCATTAGACGGACAACAAACTGAAAATAAAACAGTTTTAAACATGGTCTCACGTATTCATAATCGAAATACAGGTTACTCTGAAAATTTATTTTCACAAAATCAAAGACTGGAAAATAATACTTTAGGTTCTATTGATGGAGCAACGGCGCTTAAACTTGATGAAACGTATCAAATTGATGAGGAGCAAAGCAATTCCTTTAATAATATTGAACAAAATTTAGAAAATGAAAGTTCAATTGTTTCATCTATTGGCCCAGAAAATGTTGTTAACAACATACCAGCAGGAGTTTCTATTGAAAGCGCATCTTACATAGAGAACAATAACCTAGATGAAAGTGAGAACAGTAGTGATGAATACACTCCAAAGTTATTTTCTGAAGAGCAAAACTATCAGAATGAGGAAAGTAAAGAAATTAAAGATCAAGTTGATCAAGATACTGAACAATTATTTGATCAAGACGTAAACGAAGACGAAGACTTTGAAATTCCCGCTTTTTTAAGAAAACAAAAGTTTTAATGAGCAAATTTTGGATTCATGAACAATCAAACTTCATCACTGGAATACTCCCATTTTCCAGTGATGTTGAATGAAATATTAAATTTATCTGCACTTGCCAAAGGAAAAAAAATTATTGACTGCACTTTTGGTGGTGGCGGTTATTCAAGAAAGATTTTAAAGACATCTAAATCAAGCGTAATAGCTCTGGATAGAGACCAAAGAACTTTACCGCTAGCCAAAGAACTAGAAAAACAATTTCCTGATCGATTTAAATTCTTCCAAATTAAGTTTAGCCAATTAGAGACTGCTTCCAAAGAAAAGGTAGATATTATAATTTTTGACCTAGGATTGTCTTCCATTCAATTGGATGATTTAAGCAGAGGTTTTTCTTTTAAATCAAAAAAAAATCTAGATATGAGAATGGGGCTTAATGAGATGTCCGCTTTAGATGCAATTAATAATTTGAGTGAACAAGAATTAAAATCAATCATCAAAATTCTAGGAGATGAAAAAGAAGCATTTAAAATTGCAAAAAATATTATAAAACACAGAGAAATTAAAAAGATTACTAGCACAACAGATTTAGTAAAAATTATTGAAAGAAGTAAAAAAAATAATTACTCAAAAAAAATTAACCCATGTACAAAAACTTTTCAGGCACTCAGAATTTTTGTGAACAAAGAAATTACAGAATTAATTAATGGGGTGATATCTGCAGCTAAAAAGTTAAAACCAGGAGGTAAAATTTTAGTTGTAAGTTTTCATTCAATAGAGGACAGAATCATAAAATATTTTTTTACTAAC
Organism: uncultured Pelagibacteraceae bacterium; assembly: GCA_902572345.1. Taxonomy (GTDB): domain Bacteria; phylum Pseudomonadota; class Alphaproteobacteria; order Pelagibacterales; family Pelagibacteraceae; genus Pelagilacustribacter. The sequence continues at coordinate 76,575 of CACGEW010000002.1, forward strand.
TTTTCTAAAAATAAATCCAGATCATCAAGATATTTTCCAGATTTCAAAGAAAAAGATACGTCTTTATTTGAAGCTTATAAAAATGATTTTTTGATTCCCACAAACAAAGAAATTTTAGAGAATAGAAGATCAAGATCAGCAAAATTGAGATACGCAACAAGGAGCAAAAATAAATTTCAATACCCAAATAAATTAATTATAAAATTTAAAAAGTATTTAGATTTGGAGTCTGTGCATGTTTAAAATGAAATTTTTAATTTCCGCCTCCATATTCATAATTTTTCTAGCATTAACCTCTACAATAAAAAATAAAACTCGCTTAATCGAGAAGAACATTAGATTTCTCAACTCAAAAATTTTTTTAAAGAAAAAAAATATTAATGAAGCTCAACTAGACCTTCATTATCTTACTTCACCCGCTGAAATAGAAAAAAAATTAAATACAATAGGATTTTTAAATTATAAACCTATTTCCCTCTCAAATATATTTTTCGATATTTCAGATTTTAATGAAATTGAAAATAAAATTACAAATATTAAAAAATATAAATGAAGAAAAAATATAAAAAGGATAATAATATAAATCAAAGAAGTTTTTATTTTGAAGACTATCTAGAAACTGATAAAAAAAATAAAAGGTTAAAAAGATATAATAATTTCCAAGATAGAATCTATATATTATTTTTTTTATTTTTTTCTTTAATATTAATATTTTCAATTAGAATTACTCACATTGCTCTTGATAAAAAAGATAATTTTAATTTTGAGAAAGAAAAGTCAAAATTTTCATTATTGAGAAGAGACATTGTTGACAGAAAAGGAGTAATTATTTCAAGAAATGTAAATACTTTTCATGTAGCAATTAATCCTAGTTTGGTAAAAGATAAAAAAAATTTTTTAATTAAATTAAGATTAAATTTTCCCGAAATCGATATAAATAAAATCGAAAAAAAATTAAGTAAGGACAAATATTTTAGATTAAAGAAGAGAATTGATCAAAATGATAAAGAAAAATTTTGGGCTCTGGGGGAGAAAGCAATAAAATTTGAACCTTTCCAGGCAAGAATGTATACCCATGGAAATTTGTTTAGTCATATAATTGGACAAGTTGATTATGATAACTACGGTATTTCAGGCATAGAAAAATTTTTTGATAAAGAATTAAAAAAAAAGAGTCATTTAAATAAGCCTCTTAAATTAACTTTAGATAGCAACATTCAATATATTATCAACAAAGAGGTAAGTAGTGCCATTAAAATTTTTGATGCTACTGGAGGGGCGGCCTTATTGATGGATGTAAATAATGGAGATATTTTATCTTTAGTCTCTTTACCAAATTTTAATATTAATCAAAGATCAACAATTAAGGATAAAAAATTTATAAATAAAATTACCAAAGGTGTCTATGAACTTGGTTCAATTTTTAAAACATTTACTGTGGCATTAGCACTTGATCATAATTTAGTTGAGACTGGAACACTTCTTGAAAACATTCCAAAAAAAATTAAATGCTCAATTCATGAAATTACAGATATGAAAGAGCATCCAAAGAATTTATCTGTCGAAGAAATTTTAATAAGATCATCTAACGTGGGTTCAGTAATTCTTGCAAAGAAGGTTGGGGAAAAAAAATATAAGGAGTTTATTAAAAAAGCTAAACTTACTAATAATCCTGATATTGAATTAGAAGAGGTAGGGATGCCCCATCAACTTAAGTGGAACAAATGTAAGTTAGAAACAATTTCGTATGGACATGGTATCACTACTACACCTCTACAAGCTACAGCGCTATATGCTGCTATGACTAATGGTGGAAAATTGATCACACCTAGTTTGATTAAAGATAGAACAATTAAATACTCAGGATCAATAATATCTAAAGAAACTAGCATCAAACTAAGCAAAATCTTAAGGAAAGTTGTTAACAGTAAGATCGGTACTGCAAGTTTAGCTGACAAAGACGGTTATTATGTTGGTGGCAAAACTGGAACCGCTGAAAGTTATGGAGATAAAAGAAATAGAATTAATACTTTTATTTCTATTTTTCCTACCAATAAACCTAGTTACACACTTTTTGTAATGTTAGAAAATCCTAAAATCAACAAAGATCTAATTTATAATTATAGGGGTATTGAAACAAAGGCGCCATATAACACTTCAGGCTGGAATTCTGTTTATGTGGCTGGCAAAATAATAGAGAAAATAGGACCAATTTTAGCCATAAATAATAGTGAGTTTACTAATTTGCATGTTGCTGAAAAAACTAATTAAAAATATTCCAAAAGATAAAAAGAATATTATCATTTCAGGCCTTTCTATAAAAAGCTGGGAAGTTAAAAAAAATTATATTTTTTTTGCAATCAAAGGAAACAAACAAAACGGTGAAAAATACATACCAGCCGCAATTAAAAATGGGGCATCTGTAATAGTATGTTCTAAAAAATGTAAAATAAAAGATAATAGAATTTTAATCATAAAAACAAATGATGTTAGATATCTTTTAAGTGAAATAGCTTCAAAATTTTATAAATTAAAGCCAAAAAATATAATTGCTGTCACAGGAACAAACGGAAAAACGTCTGTAGCAGACATATTTTATCAAATACTAAAAGCAAACAATGTACCAACAGCATCTATCGGCACCTTGGGAGTAAAATATGAAAACAAAATAATAAAAACAAATCTTACTTCGCCTGACACAATTACAATTCATAAAACGCTAAATTTTTTAAAAAAGAAAAAAATTAATAATGTGATTATAGAAACCTCCAGCCATGGTTTAGAGCAAAAAAGATTACATCATTTAAATTTTGTTGGAGCGATTTTTACAAATTTTAGCCAAGATCACCTAGATTATCATAAAACTATGAAATCCTATTTAAACGCAAAACTAATTTTATTTAGGAAAATTTTAAATAAAAATTCTAAAATAATCACAGATAAAAAAATTGAACCATTCTCATTATTAAAAAAAATAGCTAAAAAAAGAAATTTAAAAATCTTGGACATAACTAAAGAATTAGAAAAGATAAAATATGTTTCTTTAAAGTTTCAAAGTGACTTTAAGTTTAAGAATTTAGCAATGGCAATTAAAGCTGCCAAAATATGCGGATTAAAAGAAAACAATATTTTTAAAAAGATAAGTAAAATTGGTGATGTAAACGGTAGACTTGAGTTAGTAAAAAAATACCCAAATGAAATAAAAGTTTTTGTTGATTATGCACACACACCTGACGCATTAATTAAAACACTCAAAGCTTTAAAAGATAATTATGAAAAAAAAATATCAATTATTTTTGGTTGTGGAGGTGATAGAGATAAAAAAAAAAGACCTTTGATGGCTAAGATAGCTAATAAATATTGCAACAAAGTTTATATAACAGACGATAACCCAAGAAATGAAAATCCAAAAAAAATTAGAGATAAATTAATAAAATATATTAAAAAAGAAAAAGTTTTTAATATAGGTAACAGAGAAGTTGCAATTAAAAAAGCCATACATGATGCAGTTGATCATGAAATTATTCTAATTGCCGGTAAGGGCCATGAAGAAAAACAAATTTATAAAAATAAAACAATAAATATTTCTGATAAAAAAATTGTTAAAAAGATCAGATTTAAAAAAAAAATTATTGATATAAAAAAAAAAAATTATATTCATAATCAATTTTTACTAAGTAAAATTTTAGGAAAAATAAAACCTATTAATTTTAACGGGCTTTCTATTGATACGAGATCAATCAAAAAAGATAATTTATTTTTAGCGATTAAAGGAAAAAAAAAAGATGGAAACGACTTCATCCAAGAAGCCCTTAAAAAAAGAGCAGGATGTGTAGCATCCTCTTTAATTTTTAAAAAAAACAATAAAAAGATAATTAAGATAAATAACCCTATTGCTTTTTTAAACCGATTTGCAAATTTAAAAAGATTTCATACCCCAGCTAAGATAATAGCAGTGACAGGAAGTGTAGGAAAAACATCTTTTAAAAATTTACTAAAAGCCTTACTTCAAAATTTTGGCAAGACTCATGCTTCGCCTTTGTCTTTTAATAACTATTTAGGAGTTCCTATAAGTTTATCTAATTTAAGTTGCGAAGATAAATTTGGAATTTTTGAGGTTGGTATGAGCCGAGCGGGAGAAATTAAAGCTTTAACAGGTTTAATTAAACCTCATATTGGCGTAATTACAAACATTGGTGAAGCACACCTTGAGAATTTCAAAAATATAAGTGGAATTGCAAAAGCTAAGTCTGAAATTATCGAAAATATTGAATCTGGCGGAACAATTATTTTAAATAGAGATGACAAATTTTATAACTATTTATATAAAAAAGCTAAATCATATAATTTAAAAATTTCAACATTTGGAATACATAAAAATTCAGATATTTGTCTTAAAAAGATCATAAAAAAAAGTGATGTGACAAAAATAATTCTAAAAATTGATAATCGCTTATTGGATTTAAAATTTAAAGATTTAAATATTCAAAATATATTATCCTCAATAGCAGTTTTACATCAACTTAAAGTCAATATTTATGAAATTAAAGATAAATTTATACATTTTAAACCACCCCAAGGAAGAGGTAGAGAATATTTCATTTCAAGATATAAAAAAAAGTTTCGTTTGATTGATGAAAGCTATAATGCTAGTCCGACATCAGTTAAAAATGCAATAAAAAAACTCAGCTTAATTAAGAAAGTAAAATTCAAAAAATACCTGATTTTAGGTGATATGCTTGAATTAGGATCTAAATCGCAAAAATTTCATGAAGATTTGTCCAAAGTTATTAACAATTCTGATATTGATAAAGTTTTCATTAAAGGAAAAAAAACAATTTTCACATATAAACATTTAAACAAAGATAAAAGAGGAAACATTTTACAAAATAACGAAGATATAGACACGAGTTTAAGCCAAATGTTATCTAACAATGATTATTTGATGATAAAAGGTTCAAACGCAACTGGGCTTAATAAATTTAGCAAAAAATTGATAATGGGATTATAAATGTTATTTAATTTACTTACTTCTTTAATTGATCAATATACTTTTTTAAATGTATTTAAATATTTAACCTTTAGAACCGGTTTATCAGTTGTTACCTCGCTAATTATAGTATTTTTAATTGGCGGACCACTTATAAAATTATTTTCAGAAAAAATGATAACTGGACCAATAAGACAAGATGGTCCTTTAGATCATATAATCAAAAAATCTGGCACTCCGACAATGGGCGGAGTTATTATTATAATAGGAATTATCTCAAGTACAATTTTGTGGGCTGATTTGACTAATATATATGTTTGGACTTTAATTTTTGTATCACTATCTTTAGGTGGCCTAGGCTTTTTGGATGATGCTTTAAAAATTAAATATAAAAATTCAAGAGGTCTGAAATCAAAATACAAATTTTTAGGACAAATTATTATAAGTGCAATCACTTTATTAATTTTAATTAAATATTCTAATCATGAATTTTTATATAATTTATATTTTCCATTTTTTAAAAATTTAATATTAGATTTGGGTTTGTTTTTTTTACTTTTCGGGTTATTTGTAATTATAGGTGCTTCAAATGCCGTTAATTTAACTGATGGTTTAGACGGCCTGGCAACAGTGCCAGTAATGTTGGTGGCACTCTCATTTACCTTAATTTCTTACGTAGTGGGTAATACAATTTTCTCTGAATATTTACAGATACAATATATTCCTGACGTTGGTGAACTATCTATTTTTTGCGGATCAGTCGTTGGAGCATGCCTTGGTTTTCTTTGGTACAACGCACCACCTGCAAAAATTTTTATGGGTGATACCGGCTCACTATCTCTTGGAGGCTCCTTAGCAGCAATAGCAATTATCGTTAAACATGAAATCGTTTTAGCTATTATAGGAGGATTGTTTGTTTTAGAAACAGTTTCAGTTATAATACAAGTGGCTTCATTTAAATTGACTGGTAAAAGAATTTTTAAAATGGCACCTATCCATCATCACTTTGAGAAAAAAGGATGGCCAGAGTCAACAATCGTAATTAGATTTTGGATTATTGCCATCATCCTAGCACTAGTTGGCTTAGCAACATTAAAATTAAGGTAAATAATGCTACACACAACAATACTCAAAGAACGATCGTTCCTTGTGTATGGTTTGGGTTTATCTGGGATATCTGTAATTAAATTTTTTAAAAAGAATGGGGTTAATAATTTTAAAGTATGGGATGATAGAAATAAAAATTTATTTAAAAATTTTAGAACTAAAGATTTAAAAAAAACTTTGAAAGAAGTAGATTTTATTATTTTATCACCTGGTATCAGCTTAACTAAAAAAAGATTTCTTAAAAAATTTAAAAAGAAAATCATTACAGACATTGATTTATTTTACTTATCTCAAAAAAATATAAAAAGCATAGTAGTTACTGGAACTAATGGTAAATCGACTACTTGTAATTTAATAGCGCACCTTTTTAAAATGAATAGATTAAAATATTCACTTGGTGGTAATATTGGCGTCCCAATTTTGAATTTAAAGAATTTCAAAAATAGTTATGTTATTATAGAAGCCTCATCTTTTCAGCTTTCTCACTCTCAATTTATTAATCCAGATTTTGCTTTATTTTTAAATTTTACCAATGATCATCTTGATTGGCACAGAAGTATGGAAAATTATTTAAATGCAAAATTTAAAATATTTAATCTCCAAAATAAAAATCAATACGCAATTGTCAATAAAAAGTTTAGAGGCAAATTTTTAAAAAGAAATTTTAAGAGTAAAATTATTTTACCTAAGCTTACAAAATATAAAAAAATAAAAAATAAAATCAATAACGAATATCTTAGATCTGAAATTAATGAAGAAAATATGAGCTTTGTTTTCACACTAGCAAAAATTATGAAAATAAGTAATAAAAATTTTCTACAGTCAATGATTTCTTTCAAGGGCTTACCGCATCGTTTCGAATTATTTATGAAAAAAAAAAATGTAACATTTATCAACGACTCGAAAGCTACATCGTTTACTTCAACAAAATTCGCTTTATCAAGCCTGAAAAACATTTTTTGGATTTTAGGTGGGCTACCAAAGAAAGGTGATAAAATAAACTTATTAGATCTAAAAGATAAAATTATAAAATGTTATCTTATTGGTAAAAATACAAATTTTTTTATAAAGCAAATTAAAGGAAAAATTGATTACGCTGTTACAAAAAATCTTCAAAATTCAATAATTCAAATTTCTAATGATATGTCTAAAATAAAACGTAATAAAAAAATCGTTTTATTAAGTCCTGCTTCTGCCTCATTCGACCAGTTTTTAAATTTTGAAGAAAGAGGTAATGAGTTTAAAAAATTGTGTAAAAAATATGCCAGAAAATTCGCCTAAGTTTTTTTTCATTAACTATTGGAGAAGCATAGATAAAAAAATTTTAATTTGTTTTTTTATTTTATTTTTTTTAGGATTATTTTTCTCGTTCTCTTCCACATCTTCTCTTGCTGGCGAAAGACTAAATAAAGATTATTATTTTTTTTTTACAAAACACTTTTTTTTTACAATTTTCGCATTAACAATTATGTTTCTTATTTCAATAATAAAAACGGAAGTCTTAGTAAAATTGGTTGTGCCTCTTTTTATAGTTTCATTTACCCTTTTAGCATTAGTTCCAATTATTGGCGTAGAAGCAAAAGGTGCCAAAAGATGGCTGGACTTTTATTTTTTTAGGCTTCAACCAATTGAAATATTGAAGCCGTTATTTGTATTAATTACGGTAAAAATTTTAACTTTAGAAAAATTTAAAAATTCTCAAATAAAATATTTTGTAAGTTTTTTATTATTAAGTTCAGTAATTGTTTTATTAATTGACCAACCTGATTTAGGACAATCTATTTTATTAATAGCAAGTTGGATTTCAACAGTTTTTATTTCTGGAGTAAGTTTAATTTATATAATACTTTTTATATCACTTTTTTTTATGACCTTAACTTCTTTACTTTTTATTTTGCCAGAAAAATTTGGCTATATAACTAATCGATTGATTACCTTCTTCGATCCAAACCAAGGGGATAAGTTTCAATCATCTTCTGCATTAGATGCAATTAAACTTGGAGGATTAACTGGACAAGGTATGGGAGAAGGAATATTGAAAGAAAGTGTGCCAGAGGCTCATACAGATTATGTCATTGCTGTGATCTCCGAAGAATACGGCTCAATAGTTTCAATAATGATATTAGTAATTTTTTTATACATTTCTTTTAGAATTGTAAAAAATTGTTTTAATCAAGATGATCAATTTTTGAAAATATCTTTAAGCGGTCTAGCTACACTTTTAGTCTTTCAAACCTTTATTCACGCAGGCGTAAATACCAATTTACTTCCAACTACAGGAATGACATTACCTTTTTTAAGTTATGGCGGGTCATCTTTAATTGGAAGTGCAATCTTAGCTGGATTAATTTTAAATTATACCAAAAATAAATCGTATCTGTATGATTAAAAAAATACTAATTGCTACAGGTGGAACAGGTGGACACACTTTTCCAGCATATAGTTTGGCTACTTACCTAACCAAAGAAAATTATACCGTAGAATTAACGACAGATAAAAGAGGCTATAATTATTTAAAAGATTATAAAAATTTAAAATTGTATAATATCCAATCTTCTCCGTTAATTAAAAAAAATATTTTTAAATTTATAATCTCATTATTAACAATTTTTTTTTCAATATTAAGGTCTTTATCTTTTTTAGCATTTAATAGGCCTGCAATTATTTTTGGTATGGGCGGCTATTCTTCATTTCCGATTTGTGTTGCTGCATCAATTTTAAGGATAAAATTTATCATTTATGAAAATAATCTTATCATTGGAAAAGCAAATAAATATTTATTACCTTTTGCAAAAAAAATATTTGTTTCTTACGAAGATATAGCTGGTATTTCAAAAAAATATACCAATAAAATTATTGTTATTGGAAATATAATTAGGGAAGAGATAATAAAAACAGATTTTGATAAAAAAAAATACGAAGATTTAAATAAAATAAAAGTTTTAGTTTTAGGCGGGAGCCAAGCAGCTAAAATCTTTGCAGATGAATTGCCACAAATTTTTTATAAGATAAAAAAATCTGAAATACCGATTGAAGTCTTCCAGCAGTGTCAAAAAAAACAATTAGATAATTTATCCCACTTTTATAAAGATAAAGAAATAGACTTTGAGGCTTTTAATTTTACTGATAAAATTAGTAAATATTATTTGAAAGCAAATCTCGTAATAACAAGGGCGGGTGCCTCAGTTTTAGGAGAGTTACTTAATTCAAAAATACCTTTTATTTCCATACCCTTACCGTCATCTGCAGATAATCATCAATACAAAAATGCCGAGTTTTATAAAAGAAAAGGTTATGGATTTTTTTTAGAGGAAAAAGATATCAAGACAAAATTGTTTGACTTAATTATAAGGATTTTTAATGATAAATCTCTTACTAAAAATATTTTGTTTAATCAAAGTCAATATTCGGACAAAGATATTTTTAGTAATTTAAATAAACAAATTAAAGAAATTATTGATGAAAAAAATTAATTTAGGTCAAAAAGATATAATTCATTTTGTAGGAATAGGCGGCATCGGAATGAGCGGTCTAGCTCAAATTATGAAAAATATGGGATTTAACATTCAAGGAAGCGACCAAAATAAAAATAAGAATACAATAAATTGCTCAAAATCTGGAATAAAAATATTTATTGGTCATTCCTCAAAAAATGTAAAAAAGGCCACTATATTGGTAAAATCTTCAGCAATTAAAAAAAATAATATTGAAATTAAAATTGCAAAAAAAAATAAGATACCAATTTATTCACGTGCTGAGATATTAGCGGACGCTGTTTCCTTAAAAAAAAATATAATAATTACTGGTTCACATGGCAAAACAACCACAACATCTTTAGTAGCAAAAATATTAACAGATCAAAAATTAGATCCTACGATTATCAATGGGGGAGTAATTAATTCATTGAAAAGTAATGCAAAACTTGGAAAAGGAGATTGGGCTATATTGGAAGCAGACGAGTCTGATGGTAGTTTTTTAAAATTACCGATTAATTACTCTATTGTTACAAATATTGATTATGAACATTTAGATTATTATAGAAACTATAAGAATCTAGAAAATTCATTTATTGAATTTATTAATAAAACTCCACCAATGGGAAAATCGATAATTTGTTCAGATAATAATAATGTAAAGAAAATTTTAAGTAAAATTAAAAAAAAAAATTTGATAACTTACGGATTGAATAAAAGAGCTGATTATCAAATTAAAAAAATAAGGTATAAATTTGATAATACTACTTTTGATTTATATTTTAAAGAAAAAGATAATAAGAACAAAAATATAAAGAATATAAGTGTAAAATTATTGGGAAAACATAACGTTCTAAATGCTACCGCTTCTCTGATTGTTTGTTTGTATCTTGGTGCGAATTTGAATAAAGCTAAGAAATCTTTAAAAAATTTTTCTGGAGTTCAGAGAAGAATGACAAAGGTTTTTTCTAAAAATAAAAATGATTTTTATGATGATTATGCTCATCATCCAACTGAGATAAGATCAATTTTAGAGGGTGTTCACAACGTTAATCCAAAAAGAAAAATTATAAGTGTTTTTGAACCCCATAGATATTCAAGAGTATTGTCTCTTAAAAAAGAATTTACTAAATGTTTTTCAAGGTCCAATATAGTGATTTTATGTCCTTTATACGCAGCTGGAGAGAAAAAAAATCTTAAATATAATGAAATTAAATTTGCTAATTTGATTTCAAAAAATTCTAAAGTTCAAGTTATAATAGTAAAAAATGAAAAAGAATTAGGCCTATATTTGAAAAAAAATTTAATACATGATGAAATAATTATAGGAATGGGAGCTGGCGTTATATCAAAATGGATTTCAGAGCTCAAATTTTTGTTATGAACTTAGAAAACGAATTGTTAAAAAAATTTAAGGGTAGCTTTAGTAAAAATGTAAATTTATCGAATTACAGCTGGTACAATCTAGGTGGAAATGCAGAATATTTTTATAAAGCGAGAGACAAGAAGTCACTCATTGAATTTCTTACTGAAGTAAAAAGAAAAAATTTAAAAACTACTGTTTTGGGCGCTGGCTCAAATACTCTTTTCAGAGATAGTGGCGTTCAAGGAGTAGTATTCAAATTGGTTCAAGATTTTTCTTACACCAAACTAATTGATAAGAATATAATTGAAGCAGGAGCAGCGACACTAGATCGAAAAGTAGCAAATTTTGCGAAAGAAAATAATCTGGCTAACTTAGAATTTTTATCGTGCATACCTGGATCAATTGGAGGTGCAATTATAATGAATAGTGGCTGTTACGATAATGAAATATCAAAGGTCTTATTATCAATAAAAGCCATTGATAAAAAAAATTTATCTGAAATAGAAATTAAAAACAAAGATATTAAATTTTTATACAGAGGGACAAATTTATCTCATGATTTGATTATAACCTCAGCTAGATTCAAAGGATTAATTGGAAACAGTGAAGAAATAGAAAAAAAACAAAATGAGTTAATTCAAAGAAAAAAACTGTCTCAACCAAGCCAAGTAAAAACATGCGGAAGCACCTTTAAAAATTTAAGCAAAGAAAAAAAAGCTTGGATGTTAATAAAAGAAGCAGGTTGCGAGGATTTTAAAGAAGGAGATGCAATAATATCTCGAAAACATTGTAACTTTTTTGTAAATAATGGTAACGCTAAATCTTCTGATATTGAAAATTTAATAAAAAAAGTACAAAAGCAAGTATATACAAAAACCGGAGTAAATTTAGAGCTAGAGATAAAAATTATTGGTGATTAAAAGAAAATTTAAAAATGTTCTGGTTGTCTTAGGTGGTATTTCTGGTGAGAGAACTATCAGTTTAGAGAGCGGTAAGGCATGCATCAAAGCTTTGAAAATAAAAGGGTATAACGTAAAATCTTTTGATCCGAAATTCCATAATTTCAATTTAATTAATAGAAAAAACACAGATGTTATTTTTAATGCGTTACATGGTAAAGATGGAGAGGATGGAGTAGCACAAAGTTATTTTGAATATTTAAAAATTCCTTACACTCACTCAGGAGTTATCAGTTCGTATAACGCAATGAATAAAATTATTTCTAAAGAGCTATTTATTAAAAATAAAATTAAAACTCCAAAATATATTTCAATTGATAAATTTGAGTTCAAACAAAACAAAATTAAAAAACTTTTAAAAAAAAAAAAATTTAACTTTCCGGTTGTTGTTAAGCCAACTAATGAAGGATCTAGTCTTGGAGTTAAAGTTTGCAAGGATTTAGATAAATTTAATAAATTTTCTAAAAATTTATTTAAAAAGTATGATGAACTTTTAATTGAAGAATACATAGCAGGCCAGGAAATCCAAGTAGCAGTAATTAATGGAAAACCAATAGGAGCTATTGAGCTTATTCCAAAAAGATTGTTTTACGATTACAAAGCTAAATATACAAAAAAAGCTAAAACTAAACATATAATGCCAGCAAAATTAAAAAAAAAAAAATATAAGGAAGTTTTAATGATAGGAAAAAAAACTCACAATATTTTAGAATGTAGAGGAGTAACAAGATCAGACTTTAAGTTCTTTAAAAATAATTTTTATTTACTCGAGATCAATACGCAGCCAGGAATGACTAGCTTATCTCTTGTACCTGAGATAGCCAATTATGTGGGTATATCCTTTGAAAATTTAGTTGAAAAAATTTTGTTAGACGCAAGCATAAATAGATGAAAAAACGTACTGTAATTGCGTTTGCATTACTAATACTTCTGACAACGATAGTTCCAGAAAAAAAAATTCAAATATTAAAATTTAATATCAAAGAAATAAAAATTGAAAATAATTTTATTCTCAAGGAGCGAGACATAAAAAATTTATTAAGCAAGTTTTATGATGAAAATCTTATATTTATTAAAAATGAAGATATAAAAAAAGCTTTATTGAAAAATACATTTATTGAAAGTTTTAATGTAAAAAAAAAATATCCAAATACACTAAAAATAAAAGTTTTTGAAAAAAAACCGATTGCAATTTTATTTCATAATAAAAAAAAATTTTATCTCAGTGATAAGGCTGATTTAATAGAATTTAATAATCTCAAAAATTTTCAAAATTTGCCTTATGTTTTTGGAAGACAACAAGAATTTAAGAAATTATATTTAAATTTAAAAAAAATTGACTTTCCATTAGAGACTATAAAAAAATATACCTTTTTCGAGTCAAAAAGATGGGATTTAGAAACAAAAAATAATGTGATAATAAAACTTCCATCAAAAAATTATAAAAAAAATTTAGAAAATTTTTTAAAATTAATTGATAAAAAAAGTTTTAAAAAATACAAGGTATTTGATTTCAGAATTGAGAATCAGCTAATCTTAAAATAAATTATGAGCAAGTCTTCATTAAATCTTTATATTGAAATAAATAATTTAGATTTGGTTTTTTTTGCAGGAAAAAGCAGTGACATAAATGATTTTAAGATTTTATATAAACTAGCTGTTCCAATTATGGGATTAAAAGATAATAGCATTTCTAACTTTGATGAAATTTTTAATTTAATAAAAGAAAATATATACTTAATCGAAAAAAAATATGAGTTTACTTTTAAAGAAATAATAATAATTTTGGAAAATTTTAATTTGAGTTTTTTAAACTTATCAGGTTACCAAAAACTAAATGGATCACAGATATTAAGAGAAAATATTACTTATATTATAAATTCATTAAAATCTTATGTAGATAAAATCGAGTCAAAAAAAACAATAATACATATTTTTAACTCTAAATATAATTTAGATTATAAGAAAATTGAAAATCTTCCTATTGGATTATTTGGAGATTTTTATTCGCACGAACTTTCATTTGCACTAATAAACACAAATGATTATAAAAATTTAGAGAAGATTTTTACAAACTGTAATTTAAAGATTAAAAAAATTTTACTTAAAAGTTATGTTGCTGGCGCATTGATAAGTGAAATTCACAAAACAGAAACATTTTTTAAAATTAATATTCAAAAAGAAAAATCAAAAATTTTTTATTTTGAAAATAACTCGCTTAAGTATGAACAAAACTTTAAATTTGGTTATGAAATAATAAAAAGAGATATATCTAAAATCACATCCTTGAAAATTTCAACTATTGAAAATATTATTGATAATGTTGAATTTACTCCAAATTTGATTCCAACAGAATTAATTGACAAGAAGTTTTTTAATGGTGAGCCATATAGAAAAATCAAAAAAAAACTAATCTATGATATAGCATTTGCTAGAATAAATGAATTTTTTGAGATTATTGTTACAAAAAATGTAAACTTTGGACACTACAATAGGTTTAAAAAAGACATTTTTATAGAGTTTGACTCTAAGAGTTTGTCAAAAAACATTGTAGATATTTTTAGATATTATCTCTCAACTAGAGAAGATTTAGACGTTAATTTTTTATTCAATTTAAATTCTGACATGATGTTGAATACTGCCCATAAATTAGTTCATTTTGGTTGGAAAAAAGAGGCGATACCTATCGCCCAATCAAAAAAATCCTTAATAAGTAAGTTTTTTGAGGCGATCTTCGGTTAATTTGTTATTTTTAGAAACATTAGTTGTTTAAAGGACCATGTAATTCTTAGTGTATAACCGTTGGGAATGTTAGAAATTTTTCAAAAAACTATCAATAAACCAGTAAAATTTGTAGGTGTTGGTCTGCATACAGGGAAAAAATCAGAAATTACTATTTTTCCAGGTGAAGCTAATCAAGGGGTAGTCTTTAAAAGAAAAGATTTAAAAAGTAATAACTTAATAATCGCGAGTTACAAGAACGTTTCATCAGCGAAGTTGTGCACTACACTTGAAAACGCTTATGGAACAAAAGTTTCAACTGTAGAACATTTGTTGGCTGCACTATATATTTCTGAAATAGATAACGCTGTAATAGAAGTAAATAGTGAGGAAGTTCCTATAATGGATGGTTCAGCAAAAGAGTTCTTAAAAAAAATTAACGAAACTGGAACAAAAAAGTTGGACTCTAAAAGGAAATATTTAAAAGTATTGGAGGCCGTGCATTTAGTTGATGGTACTAGAAAAATATCAATAGAACCTAATAAAAATTCCTTAGAGGTTGACTTTCAGCTAGATTACAAAAACAAACTTATCGGCAATCAAAGAAACGTTATTAATTTTTTGACTGATGATTTAGAGGACGTTTATAATTCCAGAACATTTTGTCTCTTTGAAGATATAGAAAAGATCAAAAAACTTGGACTAGCAAAAGGGGGATCACTTGAAAATGCAATCGTTGTTGACCAAGAAAAAGTATTAAACGGAGATGGGCTGAGAAATCAAAAAGAATTTGTAAATCACAAGATATTGGACTTAGCTGGAGATTTTCTTTTATCTGGTTATAGAATAATTGGAAAAGTAACGTGCTTTCAAGGCGGTCATGAGTTAAGCAACATGTTCTTGAGAAAACTAATGAGCACAAAAAATAGTTACACAACTTTAGAGTTAGATTTTAAAATTATTTCTAAAAAATCAAATTTATTACATTCTGATAGGGTCGCAGTTAACGGCTAAAATACCAAAAAAATTTATTATTCTAATTAGATTTTAATCTGATAATAATTTAATAATGTATTTAAGATTTTTATTGTTTCTTGCACTAATTTTTTTCACTGTCTCATGTTCATCTGATAAAAAAAAAATAATCTACGAACCTTCATCTAGTATAGATCCCTACAAAGCCTACAAAGAAGGTTTAGATGCTTTTGAAAAAAACGATTTCTTTTTTGCAAGTAAAAAATTTTCTGAAGCAGAGCTTAACTTTGAACAACCAAAGCTAGCAGCTAAATCGTCAATAATGTCATCTTATGCTCTGTATTCAATTAATTTTTATGAAGAAGCTGATGAAAACTTAAAAAGATTTATGAAAAATTATCCTGCGGATGAAAATATAATTTATGCCCATTATCTTTCAGCCATTATTCATTTTGAGCAAATTGGTGACGAAAAAAATGACTTAAATCCTTTACTTCAGGCAGAGGAAAAAATTGATTATTTTTTAAAAAGATATCCGAAAACTGATTACGCTATTGATTTAACTTTTAAAAAAGATTTAGTTAAAAATCAATTCGCTGCAAGAGAAATGTACATAGCTAAATATTATATTAAAGTTCAAAAATGGGTTCCCGCAATAAATAGACTAAAACTAATTGTGGAAAAGTACAATAAAACAATTTTTATCGAAGAAGCACTTCATAGACTAGTAGAAATCCATTATCATTTAGGTCTTGAAAATGAAGCAAAAAAATTTGCAAGCATTTTAGGCTATAACTATAATTCAAGTCTGTGGTTTGAAAAATCATATCAAATCTTAAATAAAAATTATAAAATTGTGCAGAAAAAAAAACCAAAAAAAGAAAAGAGTTTAATAAACAAGATCATAAACATTATTAAAATTAATAATGAATGAAAAAAAAATTATAATAAAAAAATATAAAGATTTAATCCAAATCTTAAAAAAACATAATGATCTTTATTATAATTATGATGATCCAAAATTATCTGATGCAGACTATGATAATTTAAAAAATAAAATTCTAACTTTGGAGAAAAAACATGTTTATTTAAAAAATTTAAATTTAATAAATAAAACTGTTGGAGCTACCCCAACAAATAAATTTGGAAAAATAAAACATTTAAAACCAATGCTATCTTTAGCAAATGCTTTTAATGGCAAAGATATGGATGATTTTATCAAAAAAGTAAATAATTTTGTTAATATCAATGACAAGAATTTAGAGTTGTTTGTTGAACCTAAAATTGATGGAATTTCTGCAACATTAATTTATGAAAAGGGAATTTTAACAAAAGGTTTATCAAGAGGTGACGGTATTACAGGGGAGGATATTTTAGCGAATTTAAAAACAATTAAAAACATTCCTAAAAAAATTGCTTCAAACAACGTTCCAAATTTACTAGAAGTGCGATGTGAAATATTTATAAGCAAAAGAGATTTTTTAAAAATAAAAAAAAATTTTGCAAATCCTAGAAATGCTGCAGGCGGGTCGCTCAGACAAAAAAATCCAAGAGAAACATCAAAAATTCCCTTGAAATATTTTGCATATGGTTTTGGATCTGTAGAACCAATGATATTTAAAAAACAATCAGAATTTCTTCAAAAAATAAAAAATTGGAAATTCTCAACAAACCCTTTATCAGAAATAGTTAATGGATTAGATAAAATAGAGTTGCAGCATAAAAAAATTGACAGCATTAGATCTTCCCTTGATTATGATATTGATGGGCTAGTATATAAAGTAAATGATATAAATTTACAAAAAAGATTAGGAAATACTTCCAATTCACCTCGTTGGGCAATTGCATATAAGTTTTCAGCTGAAAAAGCTATCACCAAAATTAATGATATAGTCATTCAAGTAGGACGCACAGGCGCAATTACACCTGTAGCTAAAGTTCAGCCAGTTACAGTTGGAGGAGTGGTAGTATCTAATGCAACTCTTCATAACGAGGATGAAATCGAGAGGAAAGATATTCGAATTAACGATACAATTACGATACAACGAGCAGGTGATGTTATACCCCAAGTAGTTTCTGTTGATTTTTCAAAAAGAAAAAATAATTCTAAAAGATTCATTTTTCCAAAAAATTGTCTATGTGGAGCTTTGACAAAAAAAGAATTAAGTAAAACTACACAAAAACTAGACGCGGTTAGAAGATGTACAAAAGGGTATGATTGTATTTTTACAGCAAAAGAAAAACTTAAACATATAGTCTCAAAAGAAGCTTTTAATATTGATGGACTTGGAAAAAAGGTTATTGATCAATTTTGGGATTTAAAATTAGTTAAAAAACCGTCAGATATTTTTGATTTAGATTATGAAAAAATTGTAAAACTCGAGGGATGGGGAATTCTCTCAATAAATAATCTTAAAAAAGCTATCGAAAAATCAAAAATAATTACATTGGATAGGTTTATTTTTTCAATTGGCATTAGACATATTGGACAAGAAAATGCGAAAATATTGGCAGGTTTTTTTGCATCAATTGAAGAATTTTCCAAATTATTTGAGCATGACGAGAGAAAAAAAATTTTATTAAATCTAATTGATCTTGATGGAATAGGGGATACTCAAATTGAGTCTATAAACAATTTTTTTCTTAATAAGACAAATGTCTCTATAATAAAAGAATTAATTGAAAAACTAAGTGTAAAAAAATTTTCTATTCAAAATAAAGATGGAAAGTTTTCGAATAAAAAAATTATGTTTACAGGTGGTTTTGAGAACATGAGTAGATCAGAGGCAAAAGCAATTGCTGAAAATAACGGAGGAAAGGTTTTAGGATCAATTTCTAAGAAACTTGACTTTCTTGTGGTTGGGAATTCTAAGCCAACAAAAAAGAAAATAGATGAAGCAAAAAAGTTAAATATAAAAATTGTCCTGGAAAAAGAATGGAATAAAATTTTAAATAGCTGAACAAGCTTTTTTAAGTTCTAGTTTTTCAATTTTATTCATAGATTTATTTAGATTTTTAAAAACAGTTTTATGATAATTGTTAAGCCATTTAATTTCGTTAGCATTCAGTCTTTCTCGAATAATTAAATCCTTTTCTATAGGCGCCATTGTTAGATTTTCAAAACTCAGTTTATTTCTCTTTTCTTTAACATAAATAAGATTTTCAATTCTGATACCAAAGTTATTTTTTTCATAGTATCCTGGTTCATTTGAGACAATCATACCTTTTCGGAAATTAACTTTATTTCTTTTTGATATTGCATGCGGTCCTTCATGTACATTCAAAAAATATCCTACTCCATGGCCTGTACCATGTGCGTAATTTAAACCAATTTGTTTAAGATATTTTCTTGCAATGTTATCAATGTTTGATCCAGAAGTGTTTTTTTTAAGTTTGAAATCTGCAACAGCAATATGGCCTTTAAGAACTCTAGTAAAAATATCTCTAATTCTTATGTTATTATTTTTTAAAGAAATAGTACGAGTCACATCTGTTGTTCCAAATTCATATTGTCCACCAGAGTCAACTAAGTAAATATCTCCTTTTTTTAATTTTTTATTTGTTTCTTTGTTTGCGTTATAATGAATAATTGCTCCGTTCGACCCTGTACCAGAAATTGTTGGAAAACTTGAAAATTTAAATTTTTTATTTTCTTTTCTGAACTTTAATAATTTTTGTGACGCACTTATCTCGGTTATATTTTTTTTATGAAAATTTTTCTTAAGCCAAAATAAATATTTTGTTAGGGCGGCCCCATCATAAATGTGTGCTTTTTTAATATTTTCTATTTCTTTCTTACCCTTAATTGCTTTCAAAAAATAGATAGGATCATGATAATTTAGTACTTTGTTGTTTTTTTGAATAATGTTTTCAAAAAAATATGAGCAGGAATTCTTATCGATTATAAATTTTTTATTTTTTATTTTTGAGAGTATTTGTGTACAGATCTCAATATCTAAAAATTCAACTTTTTTTAAGTATTTCCTTAAAGAAGGTGTTATTTTTTTTTTATTACAAAAAAATTTTATATTTTTATTTTTATCGATTAAAACATAGCTATACGGTATTGGTGTATATTTTGTATCGCGGCCTCTTATATTTAGTAACCAAGCATTATTTTCACTCGCTGTAATAAATAAAAAATCAGATTTTCTTCTTTTCAAAAAATTTGTAACTTTATATATTTTTGATTGATATTTTTCACTTCCAGATCTATTTGGTAATTTGAAAAATTTACTTTCCTTAATTTTTATTTTTCTTTTCCAAATTTCATCTATTAAATTTTTGATTAGCGGTTTAAACTTAAGTTCATTTTTTCCAAAAAAAATAGATAAAGAATTTTTAGTAAATAAATTTGGATCGAATCCAATTTGTAACTTTTTTCCTTTAAGAACGTCACTTGGCATTTTATCTGGAATTGTAAAAATTTTGAATTCATTCCCACTTTGGTTACTTGCTTGTACGGTGTATCTTCCATCAACAAATAAATAATTTTTTTCCTTTAATATTAAGGCAAAACCGAAAGAACCAGAAAAGCCTGAAATAAATTTTAATCTATCATTATGAGCTGGAATATATTCTGCAAAAAATTCATCATTTTTTGGAACAATATATCCATCTATTTTTTCTCTATATAAAATTTTTCTTAATTTTTCTATTTTTTCCATTTTAACATCTTATTTTTTTTGTATCGATCCCAACCAGGACTTCTGTATTCTTCATCAAATTCAATTGAATTATCTTGGTTGAATTCAAAGTCTTCATTTTCACCTAATCCAATTTCATTTTTTTCTACGCTTTCTTCTGGTATTTCATTTATAAATCTTGATGGTAAAGCATCCATCCAGTCTCCATGGTAAGCTCTTTTCATTGCAAATGATAAATAAGCCTCTTTTTTTGCTCTTGTAATTCCAACGTATGCAAGTCTTCTTTCTTCCTCCAAAGCAAAATCACCTTTTTCCTCTAATGATTTTTGATGAGGAAATAAGCCCTCTTCCCATCCAGGTAAAAATACAACGTCAAACTCTAAACCTTTAGCGGCATGCATTGTCATCAAATTTATTTTTGCTCCCTCCCATTCTTGATCAATTGAGGTTGCCAAAGCTACATGTTCCAGAAAACCCTGCAAGTTGTCATAATCCTGCATGGCTCTCAGTAATTCTTTTAAGTTTTCTAATCTATTCTCATTTTCTAAATCTTTTTTGTTTTTTAACATCGAGGAATAACCCGACTCATCCAAAACTAATTTTAATAAATCAAAATGTTTCATTTTCAATGAATCATTCCGCCATTTTTGGATCATATTTATTAATTGACTAAGCGTAGTTTTTATCTTGGGTTTAAAATCTCCTTTCTCTATTAACTTTATTATAGAGTCTTCTAGACAAAGTTTATTAGTTTTACCGTAGGTATAAATTAGGTTAAGCGTGCTATCACCAACTCCTTTTTTTGGTGTACCAATAACTCTTTCTAAAGCTAAATCATCGAATTTTTGATTTATAATTCTAAGATATGCAACAGCATCTTTAATTTCTGCTCTTTCATAAAACTTTATTCCTCCTAGAACTCGATATCCTATTCCGACCTGAAGAAATCTTTCCTCAAATTCCCGTGTTTGATATATAGCCCTCACTAATATTGAAACATCGTTAAAAGAATATTTTTTTTTAATTTTTTGTTCAATAATATCACTTATGCCTTGGGCCTCTTCTTTACCGGTCCTGTAACAATTTAGTTTTACTAATTCCCCTTGATTTGATGATGACCATAATTTTTTTCCAACTCTACTTGTATTATTTGAAATCAAGCTCGATGCTGTTTCTAAAATATTTTTTGTAGATCGATAATTTTGTTCAAGCTTGAATACTTTACAATTTTTATAAATTTGATCAAAAGTTAGAAAGTTTTTAATTTCTGCACCTCGCCAGCTATAAATAGACTGGTCATCATCACCGACACAACAAATATTTTCATTTTTATTAACTAACAAATTTAACCATTTATTTTGTATAAAGTTAGTATCTTGAAACTCATCTACTAAAATATATTTGAAATTTTTTTGATAAATTTCTCTTATATCTTCATGTTCTTCAAAAAGTTTCACACAGAATAAAATTAAATCTCCAAAATCAAATGCATTTAGGTCTTTAGTTTTATTTTGATAAATATCATAAACTTTTAAAATAGATTTTAATATTGAGCTTGATTTTTCTAGTTTTACATTTTGAGGAAGAAGACCTTTGTTTTTCCACTGGTCGATATGATACATTATTAATTGAGGAGAAAATTTTTTAGCATCTAAATCCTCTCCTTTAACAATATTTCTTATTAATTTTTTTTGATCGTCAGTATCTAAAATTGTAAAATTACTTTTGTATTCTAAAGCTTCAGCGTGCCTCCTTAAAAATTTAACACTAATAGAGTGAAAAGTTCCTAACCATGGCACAGCATTAGCGCTTCCTTTTACATATTGCATAACTCTATTTTGCATTTCTTTTGCTGCTTTATTTGTGAAAGTCACACAAAGAATTTGATTTGCCCAAGCTTTTTTTTGGTTAATAATATGAATAAGTCTTGTAGTTAAAACTCTAGTTTTTCCAGAACCAGCTCCAGCAACAATTAAGTTTGGTCCTTCAGTGCTAAGCACTGCCTCTTTTTGTTCCTTGTTTAGGTTTTTAATTAAGTTATCAATGTTATTCATAAGATGGAATTTTCATTTATATACTACATATAAAATAAAAAAATGTTTAATAAATTTAAAAAAACTATTCACATTAAGTACTCGAGATTTTTTAAGTTTGTCTTTTTTTTAAGATATTTGTTACTGATATTCTTAATTTCAATATCTCTATTTCTAACAATCCCTGCCTTTTTCAATTACGAGAGAAAAGCCGAAGCTATTAAACTCAATCTTTTAAATAATTATAATTTTGAAATAAAAAATTATGAAGAAATAAAATACAATATTTTTCCATTACCTAATTTAGAAATTATTGGCGTTAAAATGAATTTAAAATTTATTAAAGGTTTAAACGTTGAAAAAATTAAAATATATCCAGATATTTTAAGCATTTATAATTACAAAAATTTTTCATCGAAAAGAATAAATCTTAGAAAGATTAATGCAGAGATACAAACTTCAGATTTAAAATTTTTAGTCAGAGAATTATTTCATAAAAAAAATAAATTATCTTTTTTAAATTTGAAAATTAATATATTCGATGAAAAAATTCCTGTTGTTACATTAGAAAATATAAAATTTGCAAATTTTGGGTATAAAGAAAACTTAATAAGAGGAAGAGTTTTTGGTAAAAATTTTCAAATTAAGATAGATGACAATTATAAGAATATTAATTTTAAATTACTCAATTCAGGAATAAATGCAGAGATTAATTTTGATAAAAAACAAAAAACTAATTTCAAGCTTGGTGTTTTTAGAGCAAAAATACTTAATACTAACTTTAAATCTAGTTTTGAGTATGATGGTAAAAATATTAAAATTTTTAATGCTTACTTTAGAAGCAAAGATCTATCTTTCAAACATAATAGTGAAATTATTCTAAATCCATTTTTAGATATTAATTCCAACTTTATTATTGAGGAATTAAATACCCAAATTTTAACAAATCCAAAATTTATAAAACTTTTTAAAGTTAAAGACTTATTAAGAAAAATAAATAATAAAAGTGAAATAAAATTTATACCAAAAAAATTTAATCGAAATTTTTTTGAAGACATTTATTTAAAAATAAACCTAGCTTATGGAAGATTGAATTATTCAAAAAAGTTATTGATCGCAAACACTTCAATAAAATGTAATGGTAGTATAAATTTTTTAGAGGAATATCCTCTTTTGTTTTTTGATTGTTATTTAAAAGCAGAAAATAAAAGAGAATTTCTTAAAAAATTCTCTATTAAAACAAAAAACAAAAAAGAAACTTTAGAACTAAAAGTTAAAGGTAATATAAATGTTCTAAGTAAAAAAGTAAATTTTAAAAATATTTCTATGAATAATAATTATAATGCTTCAAAAGAAGATCTAAAATATTTTAAAAATGCGTTTGAAAATATTCTTTTTGATAAAAATTTTTCAGAAATTTTTAATTTAAAAAAGATAAAAGAATTTATAATGGAAATTTCTTAGTTATTTTGGTTTTGTCATTTTAAGAGGGCTCATAATTTTATCATAGTCTCTTTCTTTAATTAGACCAGCTTTAACCACCTCATGTTTTAAAGTAGTTCCATTTTTATGTGCAGTTTTTGCTATGAGCGCTGCTTTGTCATAACCAATTTTAGGAGCCAAAGCTGTGACAAGCATTAAGGAGTTATCTAACAAATGTTTTATTCTTTTCTTATCTGCCTTAATACCTTTTACGCAATACATTGCGAATGTTTTGGAAGAGTCACTCATAATTTCAATTGATTGCAAAATATTATGAATGATAAGTGGTTTAAAAACATTTAATTCAAAATGACCATGAGAGCCAGCCATAGTAATACCATTATGATTCCCAATTACTTTCACGCAAACCATAGTAACTGCCTCCGATTGAGTTGGATTTACTTTTCCAGGCATTATTGATGAACCCGGTTCATTTGAGGGAAGAATAAGTTCCCCGTAACCTGCTCTTGGGCCAGAACCTAAAAATCTTATGTCATTTGCAATTTTCATCAAACATACCGCAGTCGTGTTCAAAGTCCCTGAAAAATTCACAATTTCATCATGTGCTGCTAGAGCTGCAAATTTATTTGAGGCTGGCTTAAATGGAATTTTAGTTATTTTGCAAATCTCTTTTATAATGTTTTTATCAAAATTTTTTCTAGTATTAAGTCCGGTTCCAACTGCAGTTCCTCCTTGAGCTAGATAATGGATCTCTTTAAGTGCATTTTCTATTCTAAAAATACATTTTTTTAATTGAGCGTGATAACCTGAAAATTCCTGCCCTAAAGTCAAAGGTGTCGCATCTTGTAAGTGCGTTCTACCTACTTTGACAATATTTTTAAATTCCTTAGACTTTTTCGCTAATTCTTTCTCAAGTAATTTTAATGAAGGTAAAAGTTTTTCTTTAGCCTTTATCGCTATAGCAATGTGCATAGCTGTAGGAAAAACATCATTAGTAGACTGAGATTTATTTACATGATCATTGGGATGAACTGGTTTTTTTGTTCCCAATTTACCGCCCATCATCTGGATAGCTCTATTAGCTATCACCTCGTTTACATTCATATTAGTTTGAGTGCCCGAGCCCGTTTGCCAAACTTTTAAGGGAAAATGCTCATCATGTTTTCCTTTAATAACTTCTTCCGCTGCCCTGATAATAAATCTACTTATTTTTGGATCTAGATCTTTATTTTTAGTATTTACTATAGCTGCAGCTTTTTTAATTATTGCTATAGAGTGAATTACTAAAGGTCTCACTAAAAAATCCCCAATATTGAAATATTTATTTGATCTTTCAGTTGAGGCGCCCCAATACTTATCACCAGGCACTTTAATTTTTCCAATACTATCAAATTCTATTCTGTATTTCATATTTGAATCATTGATATAATACACTCTTATTTAATAATTATAAAATATAAAGGAAATAAATGACTAATTTTGAAAGGGTAAGAAAGTTTATGGAAACTTTTGGTCAAGAAATTAAAGAAAAAGCTAAGTTTCCGAATGAACAAATTACCTCTCTAAGATACGAGTTGATTAAAGAAGAACTCAACGAGCTAAAAGAAGCTTTAGAAAATAGAGATATAAAAGAAGTTGCAGATGCCTTAACTGACATCTTGTATGTGACATATGGAGCAGGACACGCATTTGGTATAAATTTAGATAAATGTTTTAATGAAGTTCAAAATTCAAATATGAGTAAATTAGGTTTAGATGGAAAGCCGATATTTAACGATAAAGGAAAAGTGATGAAGGGACCAAATTATTTTAAACCTAATTTAGATAAGTTTATTACATGATCAAAGATAACTATTATTGGATTTTGTTGGGTGTTGCTGTTGGAATTCTAATTTACTTAGCCGATAAATATATATTTTAGATTTTTGTTCCGTAAAAAATCTGATTAAATTTTTTATCCTCTAAAAAATAGTATTCGGTAGAAACATTAAAATTTTTAAAAAGATTAGTATAGTATTTTTCTGTCCTAAAACTCCATTCATCCTCAACTTCTTTTTCAGAAATAGCCTCTACTATTAATATCTTACCTTTTGGTTTAATTTTTTTTTCCAATAATTGTATTATATCTAACGCTTTTTTTTTCTTAAAACCACCAAATACAGCAAAAACAAAAAGTAAATCAAAATAATTATCTAGTTCGGTGTTTTTTTTTAATATTTCAAAACTAATGAATTTTTTATTTTCTTTATTTTTAAAATTTTTAATAAAATATTCGTTATCCTCAACTCCTGTATAATCACAATCAAATTTTTTAACAAAAAAGTCTGAAAATCTTCCATAACCACATCCGAAGTCTAAAATTTTAGATCCTGAATTTAAATTATTATCAAGAAATTTACTCAAAATTTTTTCATGAATATTTGTAATTTTCTCCTGTTCAGAAGTAGAAATTTGATTTCCAAATACTGATGAGTTGCCCATTATCTCTGATCTTTCACTCCAGTCTATTTCTTTTGAATGTTTCTTAAACTCCCACATAATTCTCGGAAAGATTTTCAAAGGATTTCTGATATATTTAAGTACTTTTTTATGAAATGGATTTTCATTTTTTTGTTTTAAAGCAGATAATGACGTATTAAAATTTTCTAAAAGAATTTTTTTCATATTTAAGGGGCGTTCTGTTGCCAGGTGCCCCGGACCCCGTTACCTAATTAACAAAGTTAATTAAGCTGCAAGTGCGTAACTTTCGTTAGCATTTGTAAATTGGCCCGTTACGTCGGAACCATCTCGTACGAAAGAATAGCCTTTAGACATCCGTCGATCCTAATTCACCCCCATAAGTTGTAAATGGTGGAGGTGGTGGGTACTGCCCCCACGTCCGTAATGTTTATTACGAAATTCGTTTATCGTCATAGTTGGAAAACCAACACTATTAATATAAAACTCTTAAGCAGAGATTCAATAAATTTATTCAAATGAAACTTACACCAGAACAAAAGCAAGAAATTGCAGACCAACAAGCACAAAAAAACTCAACTAAAAGAGTTACCTCTCCTGAATTGGAAAAAATTTTGTACGAGGCCCTACCTGTTTTAGACCATGGCTTTGTAAGAGTAATTGATTATATGGGAGATGATAGCTCTATCGTTCAGTCTGCGAGGGTATCTTATGGAAAAGGAACAAAGAAAGTTTCAACAGATGAGGGTTTAATTAAATATTTAATGAGACATTGGCACTCTACTCCTTTCGAAATGTGTGAAATAAAATACCATGTAAAGCTTCCAATATTTATTGCACGACAGTGGATTAGACATAGAACAGCAAATGTAAACGAGTATTCAGCTAGATATTCTATTTTAGATAAAGAGTTTTACATTCCAGCTAAGGATCAGCTTTCAGCTCAATCAACTTCGAATAGACAAGGAAGAGGAGATTTAATTACAGGTGAGCAAGCTGATGAAGTTTTAAAAATTTTAAAAGATGACGCTACAAGAACCTATGATAATTACGAAAAAATGCTAAATGAAAGATTTGATGGAACTACTATAGACGAAAACAAAGCTGGTCTAGCAAGAGAACTTGCCAGGATGAATCTTACTTTAAACTCTTATACGCAATGGTATTGGAAAACAGATTTATTAAACTTACTTAATTTTTTATTTTTAAGAGCTGATAGTCACGCTCAATATGAAATAAGAGTATATGCCGAAGCAATGCTTGATACTGTTAAAAAATGGGTGCCGATTACTCATGCTGCATTTTTAGATTATAGAGTTGGAGCGGTTCATGTTTCAGCTAAAGGTAAAAAGGTAATTCAACAAATGGTAAAAGGTGAGAAGGTAAGTCATGAAAGTTCCGGTCTTTCAAAAAGAGAATGGAACGAATTAATGACCTCTTTTGATTTTAAAGAAAAGATTGTTTAATTTTTTCAGCTATATTTTTAAATAATTTTGAAATCTCATGATTAGGATCAGAATGTGTTAACGGATCGCCCTTATCAGCTGAACTTCTTAAATCCTGATGAATAGGAAGGCGACCTAAAAATTCCTTATTAAATTCTTTAGCGGTTTTTTCTACACCACTTTCTCCAAAAATTTTATACTCTTTTCCGTCATCGCCCTTAAAATAACTCATGTTATCAATTAATCCTAAAATTTTAACACCTGTTTTATCAAACATTTGAATTCCTCTTTTTACATCAAGTAAAGCAAGATCTTGCGGTGTAGAAATAATTATAGCTCCATCAACTTTTACTTCTTGTGCAAATGTTAATTGGGTATCCCCAGTTCCAGGAGGCATATCAATTATAATTACATCACGATCTTTCCATAAAACTTTTTGTGTCATTGTTTTAATTGCACTAATTACCATTGGACCTCTCCAAATCATTGGAGTTTGTTCATCAACCAAAAATCCCATGGACATAAATTGAGCATCATATTTTTCTAAAGGGGACATTGCTTTCCCATCTTCACTTTTTGGTTTTTCATTTAAGTTTATTAATTTTGGAAGAGAAGGGCCATAGACATCAGCGTCTAAAATACCAATTTTTAATCCTAAATTTTGTAAAGCGAAAGCAAGGTTAATTGCGACGGTAGATTTACCAACGCCGCCTTTAGCACTTGAAACTAATATTGTATTTTTAGTCCCATTTATTGGAGTTTTGGTAAATTGCTTAGGAGCAAGATTTTCTCTCATTGTTTTGCTCATTTCTACTTTTTTTTCAGACATAATATCGCTCTTACATAACTTGTTTTTGGAGTAAAAGTCACTATATAAAGTGTCATGAGCTTCAAAGATAAGATTTTCAAAAACCAATCCCCTTGGGGATCGCCCCCTCCTGGTGGCGGAGGACGTATGCCAGGTGGAAACGGATCAGGTTCAAGACAAGATCCTCCAAACCTAGATGATATAATTAAAAATTTTCAAAAAACAATTAATAAGTTTTCTGGAGGTAAATCTGGCGGTTCGCGTCCTATTATAATTGGTTTGCTAATTTTAGCGTTATTGTATGTTGCAAGTGGACTTTATAGAGTCTTGCCGGATGAACAAGGTGTTGTTCTAAGATTTGGAAAATATGTGAATACTACTCAACCAGGATTACATTATCACTTTCCAACACCATTCGAGAGAGTACTAACTCCTAAAGTTACTAAGGTTAACAGAGTTGATGTTGGTTTTAGACCTGCAAGTGACACTGGAAGATCTTCTGGAGTTGGAAATGTTCCTGAAGAAAGTTTAATGTTAACAGGTGATGAAAATATTGTAGACATAAACTATTCTGTATTCTGGGTAATAAAGGATGCTCAGAAATTTTTATTTAATATTCAAAGTCCAATCGAAACTGTTAAAGCAGCTTCAGAAACAGCTATGAGAGAAGTAATAGCAAAAAATAGAATTCAAAATATTCTAACAGAAGGTAGATCAAAAATCGAAGTAGAAGTTCAGGAAATTACACAGATAATTTTAGATGAATATGGTTCAGGAATACAAGTCACACAAGTTCAAACCCAACAAGCCGATCCACCTGAGCAAGTTATCGATGCATTCCGTGATGTGCAGGCTGCAAGAGCTGATAGAGAAAGATCAAAGAATGAAGCAGAAGCTTATGCTAATGATGTGATACCAAGAGCACGAGGTGAAGCAGAACAAGTTTTACAACAAGCTGAAGCCTATAAAAAAGAAGTTGTTGCAAAGGCAGAAGGTGAAGCAAGCAGGTTTTTAGCAATATATAATGAGTATAAAAATGCAAAACAAGTAACCCAAGAGAGAATGTACTTAGAAACTATGGAAAAAGTTTTAGCTGATATAGATAAAGTGATCATAGATAAAGAGTCAGGCTCAGGCGTAGTTCCTTATTTACCATTACCAGAACTAAAAAAATCAGGGAGTAATAATTAATGAGAGGCGTTAAACTTATTATTCCTGCAATAGTTTTAATAGCGGTAGTAGTATTTCAATCTTTGTTTATAGTTCAAGAGATTAGCCAAGCAATAGTTCTTCAATTTGGTGACCCTAAAAAAATTATAACTAAAGCAGGATTAAACTTTAAATTACCATTTATTCAAAACGTAGTTTATCTAGATAAAAGAATTTTGAACTTAGATAACGATCCAGAAGAAGTAATTGCTGCAGACCAAAAGAGATTAATCGTTGATGCTTTTGCAAGATTTAAAATTGTTGATCCATTAAAATTCTATATTTCGGTTGGCAATGAAAGAGTTGCTAGATCAAGACTTTCTACAATTATAAACTCTAGAATAAGAGGTGTATTGGGCACACAAGAATTAGCGACTTTATTATCAACTGATAGAGCAAGACAAATGCAAGACATTCAATCTCAAGTTAATCAGGAGGCACAGAATTTTGGAATTCAAATTGTAGATGTTAGAATTAAAAGAGCTGATTTACCCCCAGCAAACAGTGAAGCTATTTACAAAAGAATGCAAACTGAAAGGGAGAGAGAAGCTAAAGAGTTTAGAGCACAAGGAGCTGAGATAGCACAAAAAATTAGATCAACAGCAGATAAAGATGTAACAGTAATTTTAGCAGAAGCTAATAAGAAGTCAGAAATCATGAAAGGAGAAGGCGATGGTGAAAGAAATAAAATTTTTGCTAATGCCTTCGGAAGAGATCCGCAGTTTTTTGCTTTCTATCGAGCAATGCAGGCTTATGAAAAAGCGCTAATCGGTGGAGAAACTTCACTTGTATTATCTCCTGACAGCGAATTCTTTAAATTTTTTGGTAAATCTATAAAGCCAAATATTAAAAGATAAACTAGTCACTTTGTGAAAGAGCTTATTACTGCAATCGGATTGCTTTTCTTTATAGAAGGTCTTTTCCTTGCCATTTTCCCGTCAAGAATAAAAAATATGTTAGAGATGATCAAAAATACACCAGAAAATAAGCTGAGATCATTTGGTTTGTTTTTTTTGATTATCGGTTTTTTAATAATTTGGTATATAAAAAATTAACATGAATATTCTAAAGAAAATATTTTTTGTATTATTATTTTTAAATTTTTCATCTATTCAAGCCAAAGCAGTTCCAAATTCTTTTGCCGATTTGGCAGAAAAACTAATGCCGTCAGTTGTTAATATTTCAACTACTCAAACAGTGAGAACAACGACTAATCAATTTCCTTTTCAATTTCCTCCAGGTTCACCTTTTGGTGAAATGTTTAAAGATTTTGATAGACCAACGGAGAGAAAAGCCTCATCTTTAGGTTCTGGTTTTATAATTAAAGAGGAAGGTATCGTAATTACGAACAACCATGTCATTGCCAATGCTGAGGATATTTTAATAAGAGTTGGTGACAAAGAATATAATGCAGAGGTTATAGGTGCAGATCCTTATATGGATCTTGCAGTTTTAAAAATGAAAACGAAAGATAAATTTAAACCTGTAAGTTTTGGAGACTCAAATAAAGCAAGAGTAGGCGACTGGGTTGTTGCTATTGGTAACCCATTTGGTTTAGGTGGAACAGTAACGTCCGGAATAATCTCGGCAAGAAACAGGCAAATTGGTTTAACGCGATATGAAGATTTTATTCAAACTGATGCATCAATCAACCAAGGTAATTCTGGTGGACCGTTATTTAACCTTAAAGGAGAAGTAATTGGAGTTAACACCGCAATCATCGCCCCAGGTCAGTCTGGATCAATTGGAATCGGTTTTGCAATTCCATCCAACGCAGCATCTAATGTAATAGATCAATTAATAAAATTTGGTGAAACAAAAAGAGGATGGTTGGGAGTAAGAATTCAAGAAGTAACAAAAGAAATTGCAGACGTTGAAAAACTAAAAAAACCAGAGGGAGCTCTAGTAGCAAGTGTTGGACAAGGTAGTCCGGCAGAAAAAGCAGGAATTAAAGCAGGTGATATTATTTTAGAATTTGATGGAAAAAAAATAAATACAATGAAAAAACTTCCTAATGTTGTTGCAAGTACAGAAGTAGGAAAAAGTGTTGAACTTAAAATTTGGAGAAATAAAAAATTAATCTCAAAAAGATTAACTTTAGGAAGACTTGAAACATCAGAGGAATTTAAAGAAACAAAACCAAAAATTGTTAAAAAAGATGTAGACATTCAAAGTTTAAAAATTGCAGTAAGAGAATTAAATGATAGAGATATCTCTAATAGAAATTTAAACAAAAAAACTAAAGGAGTTGTAATAACTGAAATTTCTAATCGGAGTCCTCTAGCGAATCTTTTGAATGTGAACGACATAATCATAGAGGTTCAAAAAACTTCTGTAAAAAATTCTTCAGACTTGAATAAAATTGTAGATAGCATTTTCAAAAAAGGCGAAAAAACTTTATTATTGACTATTATAAATAATAACAATCGAAGAAGATACCTTGGTGTAAAGATAAATTAATTTGTCAAAAAAAATAATCCTTTTAGCAGGACCTACAGCTTCAGGAAAATCAAAACTAGCTATTTATCTAGCAAAAAAAATAAATGGAGAAATTATAAATGCAGATAGTATGCAAATTTATAAAGAATTCTCTATTTTATCCTCTAGACCGAAAAGATCTGAAACAAAAAAAATTAAACATCATTTGTACGGCATAGTGTCAGTTAAAAGATATTTCTCAGCAGGCGACTGGCTAAAACAAGCGAAAAAAAAAGTAAATTTATGTTTAAAAAATAATAAAGTTCCAATTATTGTTGGGGGTACTGGTTTATATTTTAACATTATTACAAAGGGAATTAGTAAAATTCCAGATATTGACATTAAAACAAGAAAAAATGTGAGAGTTTTATTTAAAAAACTCGGCGCTAAAAAATTTTATGAAAAACTTTTAGTGCTAGATCCTAAAGTTAAAAATAGAATTAATCCAAAAGATTCCCAAAGGATTCAAAGAGCCTATGAAGTAAAACTTAAAACAAAAAAGTCTTTGTTTGACTGGTTTGCTAAAACGAAATCAGATTTTTTGGATTTCGATTTAAGAAAAGTTTTTATTGATATCCCAAGGATGGATCTACTTCCGAATATTTCAAAAAGAACAGAACTTATGTTTAAAGAAGATTGCTTAAAAGAGGTTAAAAAATTTAATTCAATGAGGTTAAATAAAAGTCTATCAGCCAATAAATTGATAGGAGTTCAAGAAATTAATCAATTTATTAAAGACAGTATCTCACTAGACGAATGTAAAGAGCTTATCAATATTAAGACAAGACAGTACGCTAAAAGACAAAATACATGGGCTCGGGGACATATGAAGAATTGGAACAAGCTATATTCCAAAAATTTCTCTATTCTTTTAAAAAAAACATTAAAAGTCATCAGCTAAAACTTGACGGTTGGTATTTCTAGGCTAGATTGTATGAATGCCAAAATTATTCAGTGGAGCGGAAATAGTATTTAAAGCATTGGAAGACCAAAAAGTTGAATATATTTTTGGTTATCCAGGAGGAGCTGTGCTCCCAATTTATGATGAATTAAAAAATCATAAATCAATCAAACATATTTTAGCGAGACATGAACAAGGCGCGGGTCATGCCGCAGAAGGTTATGCAAGATCAAGCGGCAAGCCTGGAGTTTTATTAGTTACATCAGGTCCAGGAGCAACGAATGCAGTTACAGCGTTAACCGATGCTTACATGGACTCAATTCCTGTAGTTTGTATTTCTGGACAAGTTCCAACACATTTAATTGGAACAGATGCATTTCAAGAATGTGACACAACGGGAATAACACGACCGTGTACAAAGCATAATTGGTTGGTAAAAGATGTAAATGATTTAGCAGACATTATGAATCAAGCTTTTAAAATCG
Source organism: uncultured Pelagibacteraceae bacterium (assembly GCA_902572345.1). Lineage (GTDB taxonomy): Bacteria > Pseudomonadota > Alphaproteobacteria > Pelagibacterales > Pelagibacteraceae > Pelagilacustribacter. Next base: position 110,071 of record CACGEW010000002.1, read on the forward strand.
CAACAACAGGTCGACCGGGACCAGTTTTAGTAGATATTCCAAAAGATATTCAATTTAACAAAGGTGTTTATAAAATAAGTAAAAATAAATTAGAAAAAAAATTGAATGGCGCTCTTTCTAATAAAATTAATTTAAAAGACGTAGATAATTTTATTGAGATGATAAAAAAATCATCTAAACCTATTTTTTACACAGGCGGTGGAGTCATTAACTCAGGTCCAAAAGCAAGTGAACTTTTAAGAGAACTAGTTTCATTAACTGGTTTTCCTATCACTTCTACTCTACAAGGGTTAGGAGCTTTTCCGGGTGACGATCCACAGTTTTTAGGAATGCTTGGCATGCATGGTACTTATGAAGCTAATAATGCTATGCATGATTGTGACTTAATGATTAATATTGGAGCAAGATTTGATGACAGAATAACAGGAAAAATTGACGAATTTTCTCCAAAATCAAAAAAAATTCATATTGATATAGACCCATCTTCAATTGGAAAAAATGTAAAAGTTGATTTAGCCATTACAAGTGATGTTACAGAATTATTACAAGCAGTTATAAAAAGATTTAAAGAAAAAAATAAAAATTTTATTGAGTCGAATAAACAAAAAACTGCTAAGTGGTGGAGCCAAATTGATAAATGGAGAGAAAAAAAATCTTTAAATTTTATCAATAGCAAGGAGACTATTAAACCACAGCATGCTGTACAAAGATTATATGAATTAACAAAACACCAAGACACTTTTATTACAACGGAAGTTGGACAACATCAGATGTGGGCTGCTCAACATTATAAGTTCAATAAGCCTAACAGATGGATGACATCTGGAGGTCTTGGAACTATGGGGTATGGTTTACCTGCAGCTATCGGTGTTCAAATTGCTCATCCTAAAAAACTAGTTGTAGATATAGCTGGTGAAGCTTCAATATTAATGAACATTCAAGAAATGTCGACTGCAATACAATATAGATTACCAGTTAAGATTTTTATTTTAAATAATGAATACATGGGAATGGTTCGACAATGGCAAGAATTGTTGCACGATAAAAATTATTCTGAAAGTTACACGGAAGCTTTACCAGATTTTGTGAAATTAGCCGAGGCTTATGGCGCCGTTGGAATCAGAGCTAAAACTCCTGATGAATTAGATGAAAAGATAAAAGAAATGATTAATACAGACAAACCCGTAATTTTTGATTGTGTGGTTGATAAAGTAGAAAACTGTTATCCGATGATACCATCTGGAAAACCTCATAATCAAATGCTTCTTGGACCAGAGGACGAAAAAGAAGAAGTTTCAGATGAAGGAAAAACTTTAGTCTAATGCCAAAACCAAAATCAGCTTATAGCCAACCAACTAAATTTGGAAAAGAGGATCATCATATAATTGTTGTTTGGGTAGATAACGAAGCTGGAGTTTTAGCTAGAGTTATCGGACTGTTTTCTGGGAGAGGTTATAATATTGAGTCTCTAGCAGTAGCTGAAATCGATAAGAAAAAACATTTATCAAGAATTACGATCGTTACTAAAGGAACACCTGAAGTAATTCAGCAAATTAAACTTCAGCTTGGAAAATTAATTCCAGTTCATAAAGTAGCCGATTTTTCTAGAAATGATCCTAAAATTTTATTTAAGGAACTAGCTTTACTTAAAGTAGTCGGAGCTACAAAAAAACTAGATAAAGCAAAGAAATTATGTAAAAAATACAACGGATTAATTTTGGATAAAACAAAAAAGTCTTTTGTTATTCAAGTAACTGCTTTAAGAAGAGAAATTGATAAATTAGTTGTAAGCCTAAAGCCTCTGGGACTTATGAGTGTTTCTAGGACCGGCGCAGTTGCAATGACAAAAGGTGAAGAAATTTTTACACAATAGGAGTTAAACAATGAAAACATTTTATGAAAAAGACGCAGACGTAAATTTAATTAAAAATAAAAAAGTTGCAATTTTTGGCTATGGAAGCCAAGGACATGCACATGCACTAAACTTAAAAGACAGCGGTGTTAAAGAAGTCGTTGTTGCTTTAAGAGAAGGATCTTCAAGCGTAAAGAAAGCAGAGAGTGAGGGTTTAAAAGTTATGTCGTTATCAGATGCTGCTGCTTGGGCAGACGTTGTAATGATGTTAACTCCTGACGAACTTCAATCAGAAATTTACAAAAATCATATCGAACAAAGAATGAAAGAGGGAACAAGTTTGGCCTTTGCTCACGGTTTAAATATTCATTTTGATTTAATAAATGCAAGAAAAGATTTAGATGTATTCATGGTAGCACCAAAAGGACCAGGTCACACAGTAAGAAGTGAATACCAAAAGGGTGGCGGTGTTCCATGTTTAATGGCAGTCCATAAAGATAGTTCAGGTAAAGCTAGAGATCTTGCATTGTCATATGCATCTGCAATAGGGGGTGGTAAATCTGGAATTATAGAAACTACTTTTAAAGATGAATGTGAAACAGATTTATTTGGAGAACAAACTGTTCTTTGTGGAGGCTTAGTAGAATTAATTAAAAATGGTTTTGAAACCTTAACAGAAGCTGGTTACCCACCTGAGATGGCTTACTTTGAAACTCTTCACGAAGTGAAATTGATTGTTGATTTAATATATGAGGGTGGAATTGCAAATATGAATTATTCCATTTCAAACACAGCAGAGTATGGGGAGTATGTTTCAGGCAAGAGAGTTGTTGATAGCAAAACAAAAGAGAAAATGAAAGAAGTGCTAAAAGATATTCAGTCTGGTAAATTTACTAAACAGTGGATGGATGAACATAAATCGGGCCAGAAAAACTTCCTTAAAATGAGGGAAGATTTAGCCAAACATCCCATAGAAAAAGTGGGTAAAGAGCTTCGTGCGATGATGCCTTGGATTGGTAAAAATAAATTAGTCGATAAAGACAAGAATTAGCCCAATCTGACTCTAGAATAGCTCTTATTGAATACATAATAATTTGCAAATTCTATCTTTGATTGTATTATGAGAAACTTTTGAATGAACAAAAGTTTAAGCATGAGTGATAAAAATAGAATTATAATTTTCGATACCACAATGCGAGACGGTGAACAGTCACCTGGTGCATCGATGAGTCTGGAAGAAAAATTACAAATATCAAGAGTATTTGATGAGCTTGGCGTTGATGTTATCGAAGCTGGCTTTCCTATAGCTTCACCAGGAGATTATGAAGCTGTCACAGAAATTAGCAAAACTTTAAAAAAATCTATTCCAGCCGGTTTAGCTCGTGCAACAAAAAAAGATATTGACGCATGCCATGAAGCTTTAAAGCATGCAAAAAATTTTAGAATACATACTTTTATTTCTACAAGCCCACTCCATATGAAACATAAGTTAAATAAAACTCCTGAGGAAGTTTTAGGGTCAATTAAAGAAAGCGTAACTTACGCTAGAAAATTTACTGATGATGTGGAATGGTCTTGTGAAGACGGAACGCGAACAGACATGGATTATATGTGTAAGACCGTAGAACTAGCAATTAAATGTGGAGCAAAAACTATAAATATTCCGGACACAGTTGGCTACACAGTTCCTTCCGAATTTAAAAAAATTATTGAAACCTTAATAAACAAAGTTCCAAACATAGATAAAGCAATTATTTCAACACACTGTCATAACGATTTAGGATTAGCAGTAGCAAATTCATTAGCCGGAGTAATGGCTGGAGCAAGACAGATTGAATGTACAATTAATGGAATAGGTGAAAGAGCTGGTAACGCAGCCCTTGAAGAAGTAGTGATGGCAATGAGAACAAGACATGATTTAATGCCTTACACGACAAACATTAATACAAAACTTTTAAGCAAGGCATCTAAAGTTGTTTCCAACGCAACTGGTTTTCCTGTTCAGTTCAACAAAGCAATTGTTGGAAAGAATGCTTTTGCGCATGAGTCGGGCATTCACCAAGACGGAATGTTAAAAAATAGAAACACTTATGAAATAATGACCCCAGAAAGTGTAGGAGTTAAAAAAACTTCATTGGTAATGGGAAAACATTCTGGCCGCCATGCTTTTAGAGACAAATTATCTGATATGGGCTACGTAGATGTAACAGATGACATTATCGATACAGCGTTTGGAAAATTTAAAATTTTAGCAGATAAAAAGAAACACATTTACGATGAAGATATAGCTGCAATTATTGATGATAGTCTTGTAACAGAAGATAATGCAATAAAATTAAAATCATTAAAAGTATTTGCTGGAACTGGAGAACCTCAAAAAGCCGAGATGACTTTAGAAGTGTATGGAGAAGTTAAAAGTGCCACTGAAACAGGTGATGGCCCAGTTGATGCAATATTTAAATGTATAAAAAATCTTTATCCTCACGACGTTAACCTTCAATTGTATAATGTGCATGCAGTAACCGAAGGCACAGATGCTCAGGCTACAGTAAGTGTGAGAATTGAGGAAAAAGGAAAATCAACAGTGGGTCAAGCAGCTGATACGGATACGTTAGTCGCATCTGCAAATGCTTACTTGAATGCGTTAAATAAATTAATTATTAAAAGAACAAAAACTGCACCAGATCAAGAGATCAGTGCTCAAAACTAAAAGGGGAAAATATGTTTAAAGGTTTAACAGGGTTATCATCATTATGGTCACAGGATATGGCTATTGATTTGGGTACAGCCAATACTTTGGTAGTATTAAAAGAGCAAGGTGTTGTTTTAAATGAACCCTCTGTAGTTGCTGTAATCGAGGATGGCGGAAGAAAATCTGTTTTAGCCGTGGGAGATGAAGCAAAAACAATGTTAGGTAGAACTCCTGGTAACATATCAGCTATTAGACCTTTAAAAGATGGTGTAATTGCTGACTTCGTTGTTACTGAGGAAATGATTAAACATTTTATTAAGAAAGTTCATAAAAAAAATGCATTTGCAAATCCTAGAATTTTAATATGTGTACCAACTGGATCTACTCCAGTAGAAAGAAAAGCCATTCAAGACTCTGCATTAGCTGCGGGAGCAAGGAAAGTACAACTTATTGAAGAACCAATTGCTGCTGCGATTGGAGCAGGTTTGCCAATATCAGAGGCAACAGGGTCGATGGTTGTAGATATTGGCGGCGGTACTACAGAGATAGCAGTAATGTCTCTGGGTGGTGTAGTTTACTCAAAATCTCTCAGAGTTGCGGGAGACGCATTAGACGGATCAATTATTGCCTACATGAGAAAAAAAATGAATTTAATGATAGGAGACTCTACTGCTGAAAAAATAAAAAAAGAGATAGGAACTGCTATCCCTTCTTCAAACAACACCTTCTTGATGAAAGGCAGAGATATAAGATCTGGAACACCGAAAGAAATTGAACTTACAGAAAAAGATGCTTGTGAAGCTATTATGCCCATTTTAAATCAAATTTTAGGGGGTATTAAAGAAGCTTTAGAGAATACACCTCCAGAATTATCAGCAGACTTAATTGATATGGGATTAGTGTTAACAGGTGGTGGTGCTTTATTAAAAAATATTGATAAATTAATTTCTCAAGATACGGGCTTACCCGTAACAATAGCTGATGATCCTTTATCATGTGTAGCTATCGGAACTGGAAGAGCCTTAGAAAATGAAGAATTATTTTCTACTATGTTATCAGAATATTAATTTATTTTTGAATAAATAAATGTCAGTCAGTAGAGATGATTTTAGTATAGCTTTTCGTTCAGCTCTTTTACAAAGAGGAGCTAGCCAGAAATTTTCAATTTTCTCACTTATAATTGTGGCTTTAGTGGTTTTCTTTTTAGACGTTTACGGTTTTACTTTAGTAAAAACAGCAAGAAGTTTTATAAATGATATTGTTTATAGAGTAACTTATTTAGCTTCTGCCCCAACTAGATTATTTCCAGGCATCAATCAAGGTATAACAAGTCATTTTAATTTAAAAAAAGAAAATGAGCAATTAAGACAAGTCATAGAGCGCTATAAAGCACAAGATTTAAATTTAGAGTATATATCTAATGAAAATAAAAATTTGAAAAAAGTTCTAGATACAGAAGATGTACAAAGTGTTTCTAATGTGGTTTTAGCTAAAGTTTTGGTAGATAGAAATAGTCCATTTTTAAAATCAATAATTATTAATAAAGGAAGTAAAGAAGGCATTATAAAAGGAATGCCTGTTACACAAAATAAATACTTAGTTGGGCGTATAGTTGAGACAAATTATTTATCATCAAGAGTATTACTATTAAATGACTTAAACAGCAGGATTCCAGTAACCTTTGATGAAAAAAGTACTCAAGCGATATTAACTGGTGGCGGCACACGTAAGCCTTCTCTATCATACTTGCCTGAAGATTATCAAATTGTTGAAGATATAACAGTATTTGCCTCTGGTAAAGACGGGATTTTTAATGCAGGAACACCTATCGGAAAAACTAAAGAGAACGGAGAAGTCGAGCTATTTGTTGATCCTAACCAATTATCTTTTGTAACAGTAAATTTGATTAAACAAACCAAGGAAGTCTTCTAGTGGTTAAGTCCAATATTATAAATAAATTATTTGCTTCAGGCCCTTTAATTTTATTATATTACCTATCAATAAGTGAAGTAGATACTAATTTAGAAAAATTATTTGAAGTTTTTTCTTTAAATTTACAAATTATAATAATTTACTTTTGGATAATAAAACGTCCTAATTTAATGGGTACGGGACATATTTTTTTTGTTGGATTAATTAATGATGTAGTTATGGGATTTCCATTAGGCATAAGCTCGTTGTCTTACCTTGTTGTTTGTTTTGTTGGAAATTACGTTAGAAACAAAAGTGTTAATACAACTATTGCATCTGACTGGTTTACTTTTTTTATAGCTTTGTTGTTAGCTAATTTACTCTTCTTTTCATTATTAAATAATTTTTCAGAAGTTGCTATTTCATACACAAAAATTGGTTATAACACTTTTTTCACTTTATTTTTATTTCCCGTTTTTTGGTTTTTATTTCATCTTTACCAAATTAGTTTTATAGGATCGCAAGATGCTTAGCCCTGGTTCAGGAAGTACTGTCATTAAATCAAAGCTTATAAGCAGGAGAATGTTTTTAATTACTGCTGCAAAAGCTGTAGTTATGGTCGGATTAGTAGGCAGACTTATATCACTACAAATAAATCAAGCTACAAAATACAAATCTTTGTCAGATAAAAATAGATTTAGAGAATGGAAGTTAGCACCCGAAAGAGGATCAATAAAAGATTTCTTTAATACAAAAATTGCATCGAGTGAACCTCTTTACCAATTACATTTAGTTCCAGAAAATACTAAAGATTTAGACAATTTATTTGTAAGATTAAAAGCAATTTTAAATATAACTGATCGAAAAGTTTCTTATTTAAAAAGAGTTATTAAAAAACAAAAACCTTGGGAGCCAGTAATAGTCTCTGAAAATTTAGATTGGTCAGATTTTTCAAAAATAAATTTGTTTTTACATGAACTTGAAGGAGTAGAACCTATAGTCTCTGTTGCGAGAACTTATCCTGATAATTCCTCTGCTCACATTTTAGGATATGTTTCTCAAATTAGTACAAAAGATTTACAAACAAAAGAATATCTTCAGGAATTAGCTGTACCAGGCATGGCTATAGGAAAAACTGGTTTAGAAAGAAAACTAGATGAAAAAATTATTGGTAAAGTCGGTTATCAACGTTATGAGGTTAATGCTTATGGAAAAAGAATAAGAGAAATTAAAATTGATGAAGGTCAAGCAGGAAAAAGTTTTAAAACAACTTTAGATTACGAAGTACAAAAATATACTAATGAACTCTTAAAAGACAAAGCAGCCGCAGTGTGTGTGATGGATGTATATAACGGAGATATAGTCTCTTTAGTATCGTCTCCAACATTTGAACCCAATGAATTTGTTCATGGATTAGACAAAGCTTATTGGAATAGTTTAATAAAAAACGACAAGAAACCCTTGGCAAATAAAGCATTATCAGGATTATATCCGCCAGGATCTACTATAAAAACCTTAGTAGCATTGAGTGCTTTAGAAAATAATATTATTAGACCTTTAGATACTTTTAGATGTAAGGGAAAAATAGAATTATACGGTGAGAAATTTCATTGTTGGGAAAAAGATGGGCACGGCATAGTAAATCTTAGAAAAGGAATTCAAAGATCTTGTGACGTTTATTTTTATGAAGTTGCTAGAAAACTTGGCGTAGACCGATTATCAGAAACTGCAAAAAGATTTGGTTTAGGAAAAAAAGTTTTAAGTGACTTTATAGAAGAAAGGTCAGGAGTAGTACCTAATACAAAATGGAAGAAAAAATTTATTGGACAAAATTGGTACCTTGGAGAAACTTTGCACTCAGGAATTGGACAAGGTTACTTTCAAAGCACACCAATACAATTATGTTTAATGACTGCACAAATAGCTAATGGTGGATTTAAAATTAAGCCGAGAATAGTATTTGATAAAAAAAATGACAATTTAAGAGACTATTTAAAATATAAAAACGAAAATCCAAATGAACCTCTTCCAACAGATTTACTAGTATCAAATTTTAGTTTAGAACCTTTATTTAAGAATCAGGAACACATAAATCTTATTAAAGATGCCATGTTCTCATCATCAAATGAACCTGGCGGAACTTCATATAGACATAGATTAGAAGATCCAAAATATACTTTTGCGGGAAAAACTGGATCATCGCAGGTTAAAAGATTTACCGAGGCTCAGCGAGAAGCGGAAGTAAAACAAGAGAGTCTACCTTACAAAGATAGGGATCATGCTTTATTTGTTGCGTTTGCTCCCTATAAAAATCCACAATATGCAATTAGTGTTCTAGTTGAGCATGGTGGATCAGGAGGTAAGGCAGCTGCACCAATTGCGAAAAAAGTTATCAAAAAAGTTCTTGAAAGACACGAGTTGAGAAGAAACGTCAATAATCAAACTGGAGAGTCTGTCTAATGTTACAACCAAGATCTATTCAATCTTCACTTGGTATTAGAGATAAAATTCAATCTTTTGACTTTATCCTAGTTATTTCAATTTTACTTTTAGGGATAATAAGTATGTTTGCAATGTATTCAACAGATGGTGGGGAATTTAAATATCATACAAACAGTCATATTTTAAGATTTTTTGTATTCTTTGGCATGTTTTTTGTCGTTTCATTAATTTCTATTAGATTTTGGCATGAGACAAGTTATCTAATTTATATTGGAATATTTATTTTACTCTTAGGGGTAAAGTATTTTGGCTTAACATCGTCAGGTTCTAAAAGATGGTTAGATCTTTATTTTATGAACTTACAACCTTCTGAATTGATGAAAATTGGATTAATACTATTTCTTGCTAAATATTATCATCGTATTTCAATTGAGAGTATCAATAGTTTTAGATATTTAATTTTGCCAATTACAGTTCTTGTGGCGCCAATTATATTGGTTGCAACACAACCCGATCTTGGAACATCAATCTTAATAGCATCAGGAGGTATAATCGTAGCTTGGCTAGCAGGCGTAAGAGCAAAATTTTTTACAATTTCTGGATTAGCGATGATTGCGTTATTGCCAATAGCTATCTCATTTTTAAAACCTTATCAAAAGTCCCGAATTTTAACTTTTCTAAACCCTGAAAGGGATCCACTTGGAGCCGGATATCAGATTATCCAATCTAAAATTGCTATTGGTTCTGGAGGGCTATTTGGCAAGGGTTTTTTAAATGGATCTCAAAGCTACTTAGATTATTTACCAGAGAAACATACAGACTTTATTTTTACACTCTTTTCCGAAGAATTTGGTTTTTTTGGGTCACTGTTTATTTTGCTGCTTTATGCTTTGATTTTATCGAGAATTATTCGAATTGGTCACATGACAAGAAGTAATTTTGGAAAGTTATATTGCTATAGTTTTGCTACAGCTTTTTTTATTTATGTGGCAGTAAATATGATGATGGTTTTAGGATTGCTACCTATTGTAGGGTCACCTTTACCTATAATGTCATATGGTGGATCATCTATGATGGCAATCATGTTTGGGCTTGGAATAGTAATGTCTTGTAAGATATATAAAGACGTTCCAGTTAATTAATTCAAAGCCTAAAATGATCGATTTTTATTAAAATTAAAACTTGTATATTTTTCAAATTGATGATTAGTTAACTAAAAATTTATGTTTGGTGATAAAAAAATAAAAATCAAAGATTCAGAAAGATCACTTATAAGTGAAACTGTTAGCATAGAAGGGACTATAAATAGTTCAGGTGCTATTGATGTTGCTGGTTTAGTTAAAGGTCCAGTATATTCAAAAGAATTGATTGTTAGAGATACAGGGTCAATAACAGGATCAATTGAAGCTGATGATGTTGAAATACACGGTCATCTAGATGGAAAGGTTTCTGCTCAAAATATTGTTATTGGAGCAACTGGAACAGTTAAAGGCGATATAGAATTTGGAAATAATTTAAGAACTGAGAATGGTGCTGATATCGATGGTTACATCAAAAAAACTAATAGCTCAAAATCTAAGTTAACAGGTGACTTCTTATTCAAGAAAAAAGATAAGAAGGAGACATCTGAAACAGAAGAAAGACCAGAAGTAGTTAATAAAGAGGCTATAGCCTAATCTACCGCACTACTAATTTTCGATACATTGCAATATAATTTTCAAATGGAAAATTATAAGTGTAAATCCGTTGGCATTGTAGGATCCGGAATACAAGGTGTGTGTACTGGATTACAATTAATTAAAAAGGGTATACCAGTGACTATATTTGATAGACACGATCCTTTATCAAATGAATTCAAAGCCGCATCTTACGGAAACGCTGGTCACTTTTCACCATATGCTGTTTTACAGTTTAATCGTCCAGATGTTTTATACGACGTTCCTAAAATGTTAATTAGTTCTTACGGTCCACTTGCTCTTAAATGGAACTATATTCCAAAAATGTTTAATTGGTTTTTACATTATTTTAAAAACTGTAATCATAATTCGATGATGCATACTGCAAAAAATATGCATCAAATTTTAAGCCTTTCAAATGATGCTTATGAGGAAATTTTTCAAGAGATTGACACCTCAGGATTAGTTGAAAAAAAAGGTATTATTTATATATGGACTAATAAAAACATGAAAAGCAGAAATCTAGAAATAAAAGTTCGTAAGGAACTAGGTATTGAACAAAAACTTCTTTCTCAAAAAGAGGTTTTAGACTTAGAGCCAAATTTGCAACCTGTTTTTGATTCAGGGGTAATTTATGAAAGCGCTATGCATGCAAGAGATCCACATGGAATTCTTAAAAAGATATTTAAATTATATTTAGAGCGTGGTGGAAAGTTTGTACAAACAAACATTAAAAATTTAGAACAAATAAATTTAAACGAAACAGCAATTAGATCAGAAAATGAGGAGTATAAATTTGAAAAAACCGTAGTGGCTTCTGGAGCATTTTCTAAATTATTAACTGATCAATTAGGAGAGAATATACCTCTTGATACGGAAAGGGGTTATCATGTTCATTTTAAAGGAAAAGATCATCTGATAAGTCGACCTGTAATATTCTTAGATAGAGGATTTGGTATGACACCGATGAATCAAGGTTTGAGAGCTGTAGGAACCGTCGAATTAGGAGGTTTAAAAAACCCTCCTTCTAAAAAAAGGATTGATTATATTATTAAGTGTGCCAAAGAACTTTTACCTGATCTTGGTAAACATGAGGACGAATGGCTAGGTTTTAGACCCACGCTTCCTGATTTTCTTCCAATTTTAGGCCCTTCATTAAAAAATAAAAATATTATTTATGCTTTTGGACATCAGCATTTAGGCTGGACATTAGGTGCTATTACAGGCAAAATTATTTCTAAAATAGTTGCAGGAGAAAAAACAAATTTAGATTTAACTCCATACAGCTCAAAAAGATTTAATTAGGAAATTTTTGTCAAAAAATTATTTAGCTTATACTTTTCTAACTTTAGCAGCTTTATTTTGGTCAGGAAATTTTATTATTGGCAAATTTGCAACTTTATTCGAGGTTCCACCACTAACTTTAAATTTTTTAAGATGGGTCATGGTATGGTTTATATTGATACCTTTCACAATTAAAGAAATTTTATCAAAGAGAAACTATATTAAAGAAAACTTTTTAGTAATAAGTTTTATGGGTATATTAACAATTAGCACTTTTAATTCAGTTGTTTATTTTGCTTTAAACTATACTCAAGTAATAAATGCAGTTTTAATGTTAGCTGCTATCCCTCCAATGATAATAATTTTTTCATCGATTATGAAAATTGAAAAAACGAACATGTTTCAAATTTCAGGATTAATTTTATCTATATTTGGAGTAGGAACAATTATTTCAAATGCAGATATTCAAAAAATAATTTCTTTAACTTTTAATATTGGCGATATATGGATGTTAGTTTGTGTTTTAAGTTGGTCATTATATTCAACTTTGCTAAAAAAAAGTAAGCTTGAATTATCTCAATTTTCCTTAATTCAAATAATGGTCACTGTAGGATTAATATTTTTGTTTCCACAATTTTTATACGAAAAATCAATAGGACTAGATTTAAAAATAAATAAAGCTTTTATTTTTATTTTAACTTATGTAGTTATCTTTCCTGCAATCGCAGCATATTATTGTTGGCAGAAAGCAATAGAACTTATAGGACCCAATAGATCATCTATGTTTATTCAGCTAATGCCTTTATTCAGCGCAGTGATGGCTATAATTATTTTTAATGAAAAATTTGAATTATATCATTTTGCCGGAGCAGTTTTTATAGTATCTGGTATTTATTTATCGAATAAAAAAATCAATGATTAAAGTTGCAGTTTTAGATGATTATCAAGATGCTTTTCAACAAATTGTTGAAACAGAAAAGTATAAAAATAAATTTAGTTTCAAAGTTTTTAACGAACCTTTCGCAGATGAAAGAGAAGCTATTGTTGAATTAGAAGATTTCGAAGCCTTATTTATCATGAGAGAAAGAACTCCAATGACAAAGACTTTAATCGAAGGCTTACCAAAATTAAAATATATCATGACTTCTGGAATGAGAAACAATGCAATTGATTTAGAAACAACAAAGAAAAAAAATATTATCGTTTGTGGTACAGAAATTAATTCTAATCCTGCAGCTGAGGTAACTTGGGCTTTGATTTTGGGGCTTTATCGAAACATGAAGCAAGAAATTGACAATATGTTCCAAGGTTATTGGCAAACAACAATTGGCTTTGAACTAAAAGGTAAAATGTTGGGTTTAATTGGTCTTGGAAAAATTGGAACACAAGTTGCCAAAGTTGCAAAAGCATTTGGAATGGAAGTTTGCGCCTGGAGTGAAAATTTAAATCTTTCTCATGCAAATGAACTAGGAGTTTTACCAATGAGCAAAGAAGATCTGTTGAGAAATTCAGATATAATTTCAATACATTTAGTTTTGAGTGAAAAATATAAAAATCTTATAACAATAAAAGAACTCAACATGATGAAAAAAACATCTTTCTTAATAAACACCTCTAGAGGCCCAATAATTAAAGAGGATGATTTAGTAAAAGCATTAAAAGATGAAAAAATTGCTGGGGCTGGGTTAGATGTTTATGAAAAAGAACCACTTCCCCAAGACCATAAGTTAAGATTTCTTCCTAATGCATTATTGCTTCCTCACATTGGTTACGTGACTGCTGAAAATTATACAATTTTCTATAAACAAATGATTGAAAATCTTGAATTTTGTCTAGATGGAAAACTTAAGCGTAACTTAATTAATTAACATATTTATTCTTTTCTTTTTATGATAAACTCAAATTGAGCAAGTGATTTGTTTTTTTTCTTTAAATAATGGTTAAGAGGATTGGGTGGGAAATATAAAAAAAATATCTTTATTATCAATCTGTCTACTTATTCTTAGCAGTTGTGCTAATTCCGTTGCGCTGCTAGGACCAGCTTCTACCTCTGTTACGGGAGGAAACATTGCTCAATCAGCATTAACTTCTTCAGTAAGTTATGGAATAAAGAAGCAAACAGGAAAAAGTCCCATGGAGCATGCAATGGCATATGCTGAAAAACATAATCCTTAAAAAAAAAAAACAAACTGCGTAGCTTTTTTAAAATCAACAGAGTCAGAAGTTTGTGAAGCTGTAAAGAAAAATATCCTTGAAACAAAAGAATATTTCAAAAACAAAAATAGAATATTTGTAAGATCTAAAATAGAAAATTTAGCAAGAGAGTCAGTTATTTATAACAGAAGGTAATCCTAAGTTTTTCCAGCCGGGATCTTGATCATTTCCACTAAAACCATCAGAGATATTAAAAGTATTATACCCCTCACTTGATAAAAGATTTGCAGCTATAATTGATCTTCCTCCCGCAGCACACATTACAAGCACTTGATTTTTTTTATCAATATTTTTTTTAACAGTTTCTAAAAAACTTGGGTCTTGAGAAATTGTAATAAAGAAAGATTTAATATTAAGATCTTTTGTATCGGGTTTACCAATTTTTTTCCATTCATTTTCTGTTCTAACATCTAGCAAAACAGTGTTTGGATTATTTTCTATAAATTTTTTTATGCCTGAGGATTTGATTTGTTTAATCATTGAGTGGTCCTAATATAAATAATCAGGACCACTAAATCAATTATTAAGCGGCTAAAGCTTGTTTAATATCTGCAATGATATCATCTGGATGTTCGATACCAATAGAAAGTCTTACATAGCCTGGTGTTACACCTGCTGCTGCTAACGCTGCATCATCTAATTGACTATGCGTTGTAGTAGCTGGGTGAATTGCTAAACTTCTAGCATCACCAATGTTAGCAACGTGGTAAAGCATTTTTAAGTTATCAATAAACTTTGCACCAGCTTCCTTAGTGCCTAAGTCCATACCAACTAAAGATCCGTATCCACCTTGCATATATTTTTTAGCTCTTTCTTTAATCTCACCTTGGTGATTAGTAGGGTAGATTACATTCTTTACTTTCTTTTGTGTTTCTAAGAAAGAAACAACTTTTTCTGCATTACTACAGTGTTGTTTCATTCTAAGAGCAACTGTTTCCAAGCCTTGAATAATTTGGAAAGCATTAAATGGACTTAAAGGAGCGCCTAAGTCTCTCAATAAAACCACTCTTGCTCTAATTACAAAAGGAATATTAGCTCCTGTTAATTGAGGAACCGCATCTGCCCATATTGCACCACCATAACTTTGATCAGGTTCGTTTATTAATGGTTGTCTTTTTCTGTCTTTAATCCAGTCAAAGTTTCCACCATCAACAATTATTCCACCAATTGAAGTTCCGTGACCACCAATATACTTCGTCAATGAGTGCATTACGATTGCAGCACCGTGAGCTAAAGGTTTACAAATTACTGGTGAAGCTGTGTTATCGATAATTAAAGGAATACCCTTTTTTCTACCAATATCTGAAACTTCCTTGATTGGGAACACACGAAGATAAGGATTTGGACAAGACTCACCATAGTAAGCTCTTGTTTTATCATCAGTAACTTTTTCAAAGTTTTTAGGATCTGCAGGATCTGCAAATCTAACTTCAATACCTTGTTGTCTAAGGGTATTTTTGAATAAGTTTACTGTACCTCCGTACAAGTCAGTTGAAGCAACGATATTATCTCCAGCTTGTGCTAAATTTTGTATACACATTGCTGATGCTGCCTGACCTGAGCCAACCGCAAGTGCTGCTACACCACCTTCTAGTGCTGCAACTCTTTTTTCTAACACATCACATGTTGGATTCATTATTCTTGTGTAAATATTACCGAACTCTTTTAAACCAAATAAATTTGCAGCGGTTTCTGCATTTTTAAATTGGTATGATGTAGTTTGGTAAATTGGAACTGCTACTGCTGTAGTTGCGGGATCACTTCTGTAATCGCTACCATGTAAGCCAATAGTTTCCGGATGTTTAAAATCAGCCATTGATTTCCCCCCTTACTGTTTCTCTTGTCGTTTCTTTTTTCATTATTATAGCCTCCTTACGCTACGTTTCCATACTCTTTCATGTGTTTCGGTATTTTTTTATCCGAACCATACATGAAATGTTTGCTCATATTTTCCCTAAATCTGCTTGCTGGAACTCTTAAACCAATTGACTCTGCAACCTCACGTATATGCATTGGGCTTGCTCCACAACAAACACCGATGTATTTGACTCCTAAATCAAATACTTCTTTTGCAAAATTTCCAATCTCATATCTATTGCACTGCAATGGATCCATAGCAGTAGGGAAAGTTCTGCCATGAGGAGATGGACAATTACATCCATTATTATCTGGAAGATTAAAAAATGTTGGATGCTCTTCTGTTGTTCTGTAAGGAACAGGTAAAGCAGCAACATGACATTTAATTTCTTTTCTTATTTCTTTAATATAAGGAAGCATTGTAGAAGGACCTCTAAAACAATTTAAACCCACAACATCAGCTCCAAGCTCTTCTAACTTCTTACAAGTTTCAAGAATGGTATAACCATCTCTCATTTTATTTTCACCCATTGGGGAAATTGTAATTACTGATGGAAGACCAGATTTTTTAATTTCTTCAAGCGCTGCAAATGCTTCTTCTGCGTAATAAAAAGTTTCACCAATAATAAAATCAGCTTTTTCTTCTTTTGCCCATTTAACCATTTCAGCAAACATACTTTTTACTTGAGCTTGAATTTTTGGATTATTATCTTCCCAAATATTACTGTTAGAAATGTTACCAGCCATTAAACTCACATCTAAACCTTTAGGCGGGTTGTCAGCACATTTTCTTGCGATTCTTAAAGCAGCTCTATTTAAAGGCTCAAGCAAATGCTCTTTATCGATCACTCTCATTTTTTCTCTATGACCATTGTAAGTGAATGCTTGAACAATGTTAGAACCAGCATGTTGAAATTCTTTATGAAGATTCTCTAAAACTTCTGGATGCTCTAAAGCCACTTCTGGAACAAACTCACCAGAAGTTAAATAACCTCTTCGTTCCATTTCAAATAAATAACCTTCAGCACAAATCAAAGGTTGCTTCTTTAACGTATCTAATAAAATATTACTCATATTCTCTCCAATTAACCGGAGAGAGATGAAATCTTTTGAGGGGTTCTAATGATCTCATCTACTTCTCCTTTTTAGTACTTCGGCATATGCCAGGTGTACAATACGGTTCAAATACCTGGTTTGATTTTAGATTATTCCAAAAAAAAACCACCGACTAAAGCGGTGGTCATGAGACTTGAACGCTTTAGCTGGATTTATTAAGCGCCCGCAAGTTGTCTTAACTCGGCGCTGAAAGCCTTATATCAATTAAAGGAAGCTGATGTCAACTATAAATTTTTAAGGGTTTTTAGCTCTAATATATTGCCATGAGGATCTTTAATAAAGAAAGTCTCTTGCTGTTCTTTCTTATTTTTAAATCTTGTATACGGCTCATCTAAGTATTTAATATTATTAGCTTTTAGATTTTCTTTAATTTTATCAAATACTTCGGGGTCTAAATGTACCCCAAAGTGAGGAACAGCAACATTACCCATATCAACGTCATGCCTCTCATTAGGAAGCTTCATATTTGTCTTATGGAGCGTTAGCTCATTGCCCCAAAAATCAACATCAATCCATTTCCCTTTCTCTCCATTACCTAATTTACAACCTAAAACATCAGTATAAAATCTAGTTGCAATATTTAAATCTCCTGCAGGTATTGCTAAATGAAACGGATTACTCATGAGGTCTATATAGATAATTCTTTAAATTTTGCAAGTAGTCACTATATACTTACATAATGAACGATTATTTAAATTCAATAAAAGCAAGAGACCCGGCTGCAAAATCAATTTTGAGCATAATTATAACTTACCCAGGAGTAAAAGCAGTATTACTTCATAGAATTGCTAACTTTTTTTACATCGCTGGATTTTACCTAATAGCAAGAATTATATCTCAAACCTCTAGATTTTTTACTGGAATAGAAATCCATCCTGGCGCGAAGATTGGTAAAAATTTGTTTATTGATCATGGTATGGGAGTCGTAATTGGGGAAACCTCAGAGATTGGGAATAATGTTACAATTTATCATGCTGTTACTTTAGGTGGAAGCTCGCCAAGTGTTGATAGTGAAAGACAAAGACATGAAAAAAGACATCCAACAATAGGCGACGATGTTGTTATTGGATCTGGAGCACAAATTATTGGTCCAGTTATAGTTGGAAAGTGTGCAAGAATTGCAGCTAACGCTGTTGTTGTAAAAGATGTTCCTGAAAGTGCAACAATGGTCGGCATACCCGCTAAAGCAGTTAAGTTAGAAAACAAAGGTAAGTTTAGACCTTACGGCGTAGATGATAAAGTTAAAGATGAGTAATAAAGACTGGGATTTAAATTTAACTCCGGAACAAAATTATGTTTTAAGACAAGAAGGAACAGAGTCTCCCGGTAGCAGCCCATTAAATAATGAAAAGAGAGAAGGTGCTTACCACTGCGTAGGATGCGGAACTAAACTTTTTGACTCGAGTACAAAATTTGAAAGCGGATCCGGCTGGCCTTCTTTTTACAAATCTTTACCGAATGTTTTTGAGGAAAAAACAGACATGCATATTGGTTATCCTAGAACAGAATATCATTGTAAAAAATGTGGTGGCCATCACGGCCATGTATTTGAAGATGGGCCAAAACCTACAGGAAAACGCTATTGCAACAACGGCGTGTGCTTAGTTTTTAAACCTAAAAGTTGAATAGTTATTAACAAACCAATTAAGTGTTTTAATACAACCAAGTATCAATTTAATGTGTATCTCGCCATGTCCTCTAGACCAAGGCTACATAAATTTGTAAGATTAACTTTTCATCCGCCATGAAGAATAAAATTATTTCCCTACTCACAATATTTTTTTTATTACTCTCTTTAAAACTTCAAGCAAATGAAGATTCATGGCAACCCGCTCGGGACGGAGATAAAATTATAATGATCAGACACGCTCTGGCACCTGGTAGAGGAGACCCTAAAGGATTTCAAATTGATGATTGCACAACGCAAAGAAATCTAGATGAGATAGGAATTAATCAATCGAAAAAAATAGGTAAACTATTCAAAGAAAAAAAAATAAAAATTGATCAAGTTTTGTCTAGTCAATGGTGCAGATGCAAAGACACAGCTAAATACGCATTTAAAGATTACAATGAGTTTTCAGCGTTAAATTCAACTTTTAGCCCGCCTTATGACAAGAAAGAAAAGCAACAAATTAGAGAACTAAGAAACTTTGTTCAAAAATGGGATGGTAAAGGGGGAAATTTGATTTTAGTAACCCACTATGTGGTCATTCTAGCAATGACAGGTCAAGCGCCTAGCTCTGGCGAATTAGTAATAACTGATAAAAATTTCAATGTTTTATCATCAATTAATACTTTTTAGTTTAATATAAAATAGGTAATACTAATTATTATTAAATATTCAATAGCTGTTTTTATTCTCACAAGATTTTGTTTATTTTCAAACTTTGAATTTATAAATAAGCTTAATCGTCCAAAAGATAGTTGTACTATCGCTATCGCGAATACTATTCCAATAACAACGTAATAAAATTCAAAGTTCTTAAAACCATAAAAGCAAGCTGCTATAAACGTGAGCCATGATATGTTTGAAACAAATAATTTAATTAATAGTCCTGATCCTTTTTTAAACAAACTTTGTGTTTTAATAAAAGTATAAGACCAAAGAAGAGTAAATAAAAAGCCAAAGTATTTTATTATCATGAGTTAATAATGTAATTGCAGTCGAGATTAAAGGCAAATATAAAGTTTATATGATCATGAAGTTAACTTTTGCTTTTGGCGCTGGATTTATTAGTTTTTTAACTCCTTGTGTTTTACCTATTATTCCAGGCTATATTTCTTATATTACTGGAAAAAATTTAGATGAAATAGAACAAGATAAACGAAATGTTCTTATAAAAACTATTTTATTTTCTATAGGATTTTCACTTGTATTTATTGTTTTAGGCGCCACTGCTTCGGCTGTAGGAAATATATTATTATTTTTATCTAATGAATTAAGGATTGCAGCAGGAATTTTAATCATTCTCTTTTCTCTTCAAATGTTAGGTATTTTTAATTTTAGTTTTTTAAATAAAGAAAAAAGAATAGAAACTCAAAGCTATAAAAATAATTATGCTTTTCCATTATTAGTTGGTGCAGCGTTTGCTTTTGGATGGACACCATGTATTGGGCCTGTATTAGGATCAATATTAGCTTTATCTGCAACAGAGGCATCTATTAGCACCGGAGTATTATTGCTATCATTTTACTCTTTAGGTTTGGCAGTTCCGTTTATTTTATCTGGCTATTACATGAATAAATTTTTAACAACTAGAAAAGGTTTTGGTAAATATTATGGAAGAGTTACTAAAACAGGTGGAGTAATTTTATTACTTACAGGTACATTAATAGCTACTAATCAAATTCAGGTTATAAGTTTTTATATTTTGACAATCTTTCCTTTCCTTACTACGCTTGGCTAATGAGCGATATTTCTGTCTTAGGTATATTTGTAGCTGATATAAGTTTTTTAGGACCAAAGATTCCTGCCATTGGAGAAACTATATTAGGATATAAATATAATGTTGGACCCGGTGGAAAAGGATGCAATCAAGCAGTAGCGATCGCAAGATTGGGTGGAAAAGTAAATTTCATTAGCAAAATTGGAAAAGACTTTTACGGTGAATTAGCTTTAAATACGTTAAAAAAAGATAACATTAATACTAAAAGTATTATTCAAGATAAAGATTTACAAACTGGTGTGGCTGGAATTTTAGTTGATAAAAACTCAGGAAAAAATGCAATTAATGTTATCGTTGGAGCACCTTCGACTTTAAAAGTTGCTGAAATAGATGAACACATTGATATTATAAAGAGTTCAAAGATCTTTTTAACTCAACTTGAAGTCCCTAAAGATGTTACTTTACACTGTCTTAAAACTGCTAAGGAGAATGGGTGTTTAACAATATTAAATCCTGCACCTGCATCAGAAATTACAAAAGAGTTTTATAGCAATATTGACTACTTTACGCCTAATGAAACTGAAGCAGAATTTTATACTGGTATAAAAATTACAAATGAAAAAGAGGCAAAACAAGCTGCAGATAAATTAATTAATTTAGGAATAAAAAAAGTAATAGTCACGCTTGGAGAGAAAGGACTGTTCTACTCTGATGGAAAAGAGGAAATTTATTTAAAAGCTACTTCTATAAAAGCTATCGATACTACCGGGGCAGGTGATGCTTTTAATGGAGCTTTGGCTTTTGGTTTATCTAAAGAAAAACCGATAAAAGATTGTCTAGAACTTGCTAATAAAGTAGCTGGTTTGTCAACAACAAAACTTGGGGCAGGAGACGCAATGCCTTTTTTGAAAGATATTAATTAAGCTAATAACTTATCAAGCTCACCGTTTTTATTAGCTTCTTGAAGTTTATCGTTACCACCTACGTAATGATCACCTATAAAAATTTGGGGAATTGTTCTTGCACCATTAGTTCTTTGCAACATTTCTTTTGCTTTAGCTGGATCTTTCCATATATCAAATTCTTCAATTTCAACATTTTTTGTTTTTAATAAAGCTTTTGCGGCTGAACAGTATGGGCAAGGATCACCAGAGTAGATTGTTACTTTTTTCATAATTAATATATATCAGTTATTTTAATTTTTTCTCTAAGTTTTTTTCTTTCTAACTTAAATTTTTTTCTATGTTTGATGCTTGTATTGTGGACTCTTTTACGCCAAAGCCTAAAAGATCCAGGCTTTAAATTCTTTCTCATAATTTTTATTACATCAGACTCAGACTTACCTGTTTTCTCTTTAATTTCTTCAAACGTAATTCTATCTGCCCATGCGGCCCAAATGATCCAATTTTCATCTTTTTTTTTTGGCTCTGGGTTTTTAACTTTAGTTTGTGGGAAAGAACTTTTTTTCTTCATATAATTCTATATAGTCTTTAATAATATGTTTCCAAGTGACTATTTAATCTTTCTTCAAATTATATTGTTTTTATTTATAACTCCAGGTCTTCCAAGAGTTGTTATTGTTTCTCACACTTTAAATTACGGATTAAAAAAATCCGTTTGGACTGCCGTTGGCGATGTTAGTGCCAATATAATACAAGGAATTTTAGTCGTATTTCTTATTGGCTCTTTTTTAAGTGATAATCCTGAAATTTTATATTATCTCAAATGGGCTGGAATTCTTTACATAGTTTATCTTGCTTATGATACTTTCACTGCAAAAATTAGTTCTATAAATTCAAGAGATCAAAGCACAAAATCAATTTTATCTTTTTACAAAGATGGTTTTATGGTTGCAGGATTAAGTCCAAAAGCCATAATTTTTTTTGGAACTATTTTTTCTTCATTCATTAATTTTGAGAGTAATGTTTTTTCGCAATTTATAATTTTAATGATCACTTATGTTGTTCTCGATTTTTTGACCTTAATGATTTACGGAATGGCAGCAGAAAAAATTTCTATTTGGTTAAAAGGTAAGCCAAAAGTTTTAAATACAATCTCAGCGTGTGTATTACTTATAATCGCGCTATACGTTGCTGCGACACAGAATTTTAGTTAATTCTAACGGTTGTCAAAAACTTCTTTTCTTGTTTTAATTATTTAATTTTTAATTAATTAATTAACAACAAAGAGGGAAATAATGAATAAACTAGTAAAACTATTTATTACATCTATTTCAGCTATAACTTTAGCACTTGTATCTTTCTCTTCTTCTTTTGCAAAAGTAGAAGGTGATTACATTGTGTTAGGTTCTGCAATATCTCTTACAGGTAAATACTCTTCAAATGGGGTTCATACTCAAAACGGTTATAACATGGCTGTTGACAGAATAAACAAAATGGGTGGAGTTGAAGTACAAGGTAAGAAATATAAGTTTGAAATTATCTATTACGATGATGAGTCAAACCCAAAAAGAGCCGCTCAGTTAGCTGAAAGACTAATTAAACAAGATGGCGTTCATTACATGCTTGGACCATACAGTTCAGGTTTAACGAAAGCCATTGCACCAGTAACCGAGAAATATAAAATTCCTATGGTTGAAGCAAATGGTGCATCTAGATCTTTATTTACAAAAGGATACAAATATTTGTTCGCGGTGTTATCACCAGCAAACCAATACCTTGAAGTAGCTATCGATTTAGCGGTAGAGAAAAACGGTGGTAAAGGAGTAAGAATTGCTCAAGCGTTTGAACAAGATGCTTTTTCACAAGACGTGAGACTTGGTATTTTAGATGCAGCAAAAAGAACTGGATCTGAGATCATCATCGATGACAAACTACCAAAAGAACTTAACGATATGGCAGCTACACTAGCAAAAGTAAAAGCTACTAAGCCAGATGTACTTGTTGTATCAGGTCACACAAAAGGTGCGTTAACTGCAATCAGACAAATTTCTGAAATGAAAGTTGATGTTCCTATGTTAGCGATGACACACTGTGATGCTGCTAAACTTTCTAAACAACACGGAAAGAAATCAGAATACGCATTGTGCGCTTCTCAGTGGCATAAAAATTTATCTTACAAAGATAAGTTTTTTGGTTCAGGCAAGAAGTATGACAAAGACTTTAAAAAAGAATTTGGTTATGCTCCGCCGTACCAATCAGCTGAGTCTTCTGCAGCATTATTAGTATTTAAAGATGCGTTCGAAAGAGCAAATTCTTTTGATAGAGATGCAGTAAGAGACGCTCTTAAGACAACTGAAATGCAAACTTTCTATGGAAATATTAAATTTGGTCCTGGTGGTCAAAACACTGCTAAGCCAATGATCTTGTTCCAAGTAAGATGTAAAGGTGATGATTGTGAGAACAAAGTTGTAGCTCCAACAAAATGGGCTTCAGACAAGTTCTACCATCCAATACCTAAGTGGTCTGAAAGAAGTTAATAACTTCTAATTATTAAGAAATAGCCCCTAGTTTTCTAGGGGCTTTTCTTTTATAAGTTTTACAAATTTTATGGACTTTCTTATTTTTAAAGCTCCAATGTTAATGGTCCAAGCTTCTTTGGACGGAATTCTTCTAGGGATTTTATTTGCACTAATTGCTTACGGAATGGCTCTTCAATGGGGAGTAATGAATATTATTAATATTGCACAAGGTGATTTAGTAATCCTTGGAGGTTACATTGCATATACAATGTATCTTGCGGGAATTCATCCAGCTTGGGGAGTAATTGTTTCACCTATTATAATGTATTTTGTAGGAGTACTCTTATACAAATTAGTGATCAATAAAGTTGTAGATCGAGATTTATTTATTTCAATTTTAGCTACATTTGGTATTGCGATTGTATTTCAACAATTAATGAACTTTGTTTTCGGAGCCGATGTAGTTGTTGCTCAGTCAGAGTATGGAACAACAATGTTATTTGACAATTCAGTAACATTACCTAATTCAAAAATTTTCTCTGCTTTTATAAGTGTTTTATATGCAGTAGCTTTAGTCGTTTACATGAAAAAATCTAGACTTGGACGAGCAATAAGAGCCACAGCGCAAAACGCAAGAGCTGCAAAAATTCTAGGTGTAGATACAGAAAAAGTCTATGCGGCAACGTTCGGAATTAACGCAGCATTATGTGGGATAGCGGGTGCTCTAATTTCGATAACTCTTACTCTTCATCCTTATGTAGGACTTCCTTATACGGTAAGATCTTTCATGATAGTTATAGTTGCAGGTCTAGGAAATTTACCAGCTGTAGCAATTTCAGGAATGGGATTAGGATTATTTGAAGAATTTGCAGATTATATTTTAGGAACAGAATTTAGAATTGGTGCAGTTTTTATGCTGCTGGTCTTCATATTAGTTTACAGAAGATTTAAACTTTCAAAGAAAAGGGAGTATTTAAAATAAATGGGTAATATAAAACAAAAAGATTTAATCTTATACTCTGGCCTAATTATTTTAGGTTTAGCCGCTCCTTATTTATTCTCAGCTTTTAAAGTTCAGCTTACATATCTTTGTGTCTTGATCGTTCTAGCAATGACTTGGAACTTACAAGGTGGAGAAATGGGCTATAATACATTTGGAAATATTCTTTTCTATGGTCTTGGAATGTATCTAACCGCTTCAGTTCAAGTAGGTATGTTTTTTCCATTAGCAGAATGGACAGAAAGCGGCGGAGAGAAAACTTTTGTACATACTACTGCACAATATTTTCAAGGAATAGGTGTCGGTTTATTAGTTGCAGCTATTGTTCCTGCAATTGTTGCAGGTGCTATAGGTTACGCAATTTTAGGTTTAAGAGGTCATTATTTTGCTATATGTACTTTAGGTCTTGGAATTGCAGCAGGTGAGATCGCTGGAGGAATAGAAATTATCGGAGCAGGCCAAGGCTTTACAACCCCACCTTTTCCTGCGGAAATAGTTGACAACGAAGCACGAGGAAAGTTTTTCTACTTTTTAAGTTTTGCATTATTAATCGGCAC
The DNA here is from genome assembly GCA_902572345.1 of uncultured Pelagibacteraceae bacterium. Classification (GTDB taxonomy): domain Bacteria; phylum Pseudomonadota; class Alphaproteobacteria; order Pelagibacterales; family Pelagibacteraceae; genus Pelagilacustribacter. The sequence continues at coordinate 135,479 of CACGEW010000002.1, forward strand.
ATTTGTTTTTGTTAAATATATTTACGGATCTAGATTTAGATTAATTTTAAATGCGATAAGAGATAATGAAGACAAAGCAGAAGCAATGGGTATCCAAACGATGAAGTATAAAATTACGGGTTGGATGTGCTCTGCATTTTTCTGTGGTCTTGCTGGCGGAATTATGGGCGGACTAATTGGATACATTGACTCTACTGACGTTGCATTTGACGGAAGAGAGATGGGAGTATTTATGGTTCTTATGGCAATTCTTGGTGGTAAAGGAACTTTGTGGGGACCAGTAATAGGAGCAACTTTATTCCACTTCTTCAAAGAAGGTCTTTGGACTTTTATATTGGGCTGGCAATATGTTGCTCTAGGAGTTTTAATTGTTGTCATCGTAGTTTATTTCCCAGAAGGTTTGATGGGTTGGTTGAGAGAAAAATATCCTGAAAGATTTGGTGAAGTAATTGATGAAAAAGATCGAAAGGCACAGGTGGAGTTAAAATGAGTATTTTACAAGTCAAAAATGTAAGCAAGTCTTTTGGCGGTGTTCAGGCAAATGTAGATATTTCTGTTAATGTAGAACAAGGATCAATAGTTGGTTTAATTGGACCAAACGGTTCTGGTAAAACAACTTTATTTAATTCTATTGTAGGAACTCATCCTATTGATCAAGGCTCAATTATGTTTGATAATACAGAAGTTTCCGAAATGCCAGTTCCCGCTGTAGCTAAACTAGGTTTGCTAAGAACGTTTCAGCAAACAAAAATATACACAAAACTTAACTGCGTTGAAAATATGTTAATCAGTCATAAGGCTAGTGACTCTGGATTTATATTCGCAAAAATACCTAATGACCTTACAGAGAAAGCAGAAAACCTTTTAAACTTTGTGGGTCTTTACCAAAAAAGAAACTTAAGAGCAGGTGATCTTTCTTTTGGACAACAAAAATTATTAGAACTAGCAATGGCTTTAATGAATGAACCTAAAATGCTTTTATTAGATGAGCCTACAGCTGGAATTAACCCAACTTTAATTAATGGAATTATAGATAGATTGATCAAAATCAATAAAGATTATGGAATTACTTTATTAGTTATTGAGCACAATATGAAAGTAATTATGAGTTTAGCTCAAAGAATTTTCTGTTTAGCGCATGGTAAAATGTTAGCGGAAGGTTCACCTGATCAAATCAAAAATGATAAGCGAGTAGTTGATGCTTATTTAGGAGCACAATAATGGCAAATCAATACGATGTATTAGGTAAAGCACCTGGTTTAGAAGAGCTTAATAAGCTGTCTCCTAGCGATGTTCATCTAACTATTAGAGGTTTAAACGCTGGCTATGGAAAAATGGAAATTCTACATAACTTTGATTTAACTGTTAGCAAAGGGCAATCGTTATGTTTAATCGGACCTAATGGAGCAGGTAAATCTACAATACTTCATTCTATTTATGGTTTTACAAATATTTTTGATGGAAAAATTGAACTAGAGGGAAATGAAATTACCAAATTAACCCCAGCAGAAAAATTAAGTAAAGTTGGTGTAGCTTACATCTTACAAGATAACTCGGTGTTTCCTGATATGACGGTAGAAGAAAATCTTTTGATGGGCGGTTACATTAAAGATAAGCAAGATGAAGCTTACGAAGAAGCAGAGAGAATATTCCAAAAATACGATAGATTAAGAAATAGAAGAAATCAGCCAGCTAAAGTTTTATCAGGTGGTGAGAGAAGATTATTAGAAATATCAAGAGCGTTAGTGATGAAACCTTCGGTTCTATTAGTTGATGAACCATCGATTGGTTTGGAGCCTAAATATATCAGTATGGTATTTGAAATCTTAGAAGATCTTCAAAAAGCAGAAAAGAAAACAATAATTCTAGTAGAACAAAATGCTAAAAAAGGTTTAGAGTTTGCAGATATTGGTTACGTTCTAGTGTCTGGCCAAACTGCAATAGCAGGAAAAGGTAATGATCTACTTAAAAATCCAGACGTAGGAAGATTATTCCTAGGCGGTTAATGATTAACCCCAAAGTTTTTGTCAAAGGTCTTAAATCAAATCTAGGTGTAAGAAGTCCCACAATTTCATTAGGAGCGTGTTTTATTGCGTTAGGCGCACTACTTAAAGATGCTGGTTTTAATTTACAGCAAAGCGTTGCTTCAAGTTTTTTTACATATGCCTTACCTGGACAATTGGTAATGGCTGAATCTTTATTAATAGGCACATCACTTTTAAATATATTTATTGCTGTATGGTTAGTGAATTTTAGACTTTACCCAATGACAGTCTCTTTATTTCCATTATTGAAACATAAATCTCAACCTAAATGGAAATATTATTTATCAAGTCATTTTTTAGCTGTCTCATCATGGCTAGTCGCAAAAGAGGGTTATAAAAAAATTGATAAAAAATATCGTATTGATTTTTGGATAGGTATTGGAATTGGAACTTGGACAACAGCAGTTTCAATGACTGTTGTTGGTTATCTTTTAGCGGATTATTTAAGTAAAGATATGATGATAGGGCTGGCTATCGTTAATCCTGTTTATTTTTTCTGTATGATGATAGGAGCAA
>CACGEW010000003.1 GCA_902572345.1 uncultured Pelagibacteraceae bacterium
ATAAATCTTTTCCTGGATCAAGTGTTGCTCCTAAAGGATCTATAACTCCAGTCTTAATATTTGTATCTTTTGCAACTGCTTTTATTATATCTGGATTAAATTGAGGTTCTGAAAATACGCAAGTTACTTTTTCATGTTCAATTATTTCTCTGATTTCAGCTAATTGTTCTGCACCAGGTAGTACATCTGTATTAATTGTAAAAGCTCCTAAAACATTTACATCAAATCTTTTTTCAAAATATTGGTAGGCATCATGGAATACAATAGATTTAAAATCTCCTTTTAATTCAGATTTAACTTTTTTTGTAAGATTGTCTAAAGCTTTATGAGCCTTCTTTAAATTAGCTTTATAAGCAGATGCATTGTTTGGATCTTTTTCAATTAGATGCACTGCCATTTCACTTAGTATTGATTTTGCGTTTATTGGATCAAGCCAAATATGCGGATCGTGTTCGCCGTGAGCATGCCCGTGATGATCGTCATGTTTATCTTCTTTATGACCATGTTCTTTATGCTCATCGTGCTTATGATCGTCATGTTTATCTTCTTTATGACCGTGTTCTTTATGCTCATCGTGTCCATGTTCTTCAAAAATATTTCTCTCTCTAAATTTTAATTTTTTTAAACCTTTTGTTTCCATTAATTCTATTTTCTCAGCTTTTTTAGCTACTGATTTTAATGGTTTTTCTAAAAAATTTTCTAAATCTTCACCAACCCAAAATATTAGGTCAGCATTCTGTAACATTTTAGCGTGCGATGGTTTCATAGCAAACCCATGCGGTGAAGCATACCCATCTACTATCAAGTCTGGTTTACCCACTCCATCCATCAAATAGCTTGCTAATGAATGTATAGGTTTAATTGATGCGACTACTTTAATATCGGCATTTGCTGGTGAAAAAATAGTAAATAAAGATAATATTGATAATATAAATGGTAATTTTTTAATGCTTTTCATAATGATAGTATTTTAAAATTGTTATAATATAACATTATGTAATAATATAACATTTATAAGTCAAGGAATTAAATGACCTCAAATCAAAATATTTTAGTAAAATTAAATCAAGCTGGTTTCCGTTTAAAAGACAAATGGCTAGTCAAAGGAGTATCACTACAAATTGAAAAAGGACAAATAGTTACTCTTATTGGGCCAAATGGTTCTGGAAAAAGTACAACCGCTAAAATTGCATTAGGAATTTATAAAAAAATTGATGGAGAGGTTGAAAAATATACAAATAAAGTTGGTTATGTTCCTCAAAAAATTTCAATCGACTGGACATTGCCACTTAGAGTAAAGGATTTTATGGTATTGACTGAAAATCTTAAAGATGAAGATATTAACGAAGCTCTATCATTAACTGGCGTTATACAACTTAAAAATAAAAATTTGGGTGATTTATCAGGTGGTGAATTTCAAAGAGTATTGATTGCAAGAGCAATTTCAAAAAAACCAGATTTATTGGTGCTTGATGAACCAGTACAAGGAGTAGATTTCACTGGTGAAATAGCTTTATATAAACTCATAAAGAAAATTACTGAAGAATTAAATTGTGGAATTTTATTAATTTCACATGACTTACACACAGTGATGAGTGCTACAGACCATGTTGTCTGCTTAAACGGTCACGTTTGTTGTTCAGGATCTCCAATGGATGTTGCAAAAAATAATGAATATAAAGCTCTGTTTGGTGAACAAGCTTCTCAAATATTAACAAGGTATGAACATAGACATGATCATGTTCATACGAGCAAAGGAGAGATAAAAAAAAATTAAATGTTAGATGATTTTTTTATAAGAGCTTTAATAGCTGGACTTGGTATTGCAATTGTAACAGGACCTCTGGGATGTTTTGTTATATGGAGAAGATTATCTTATTTCGGTGATACTCTTGCACACTCAGCTTTACTTGGAGTAACCTTAGCTTATACTTTAGAGTTTAATATTGCTTTTTCAGTATTTATAATTTCATCTTTAATTGCATTAATTTTAATTCAGCTTCAAAAAAAAACTAATCTACCTGGAGATGCTTTATTAGGACTTTTAGCTCATTCATCTTTAGCAGTTGGACTAGTAGTTATTGGTTTTTTAACATTCATTAGGTTCGATATAATGGGATTATTATTTGGAGATATACTTGCAGTTACAGTGGATGATTTATTAATTATATGGATAGGAGGTCCATTAATTCTTCTTATTCTTAAATTAATTTGGAAACCTTTATTTGCATCAACAGTAAATTATGAATTAGCAGAAGCCGAAGGTTTAAATCCTGATAGAGCTAAAGCTATTTTCACAATTTTAATGGCTGGGATTATTGCTATTTCAATTAAAATGGTAGGATTATTGTTAATTACAGGAATGTTAATTATACCAGCCGCAATGGCTAGAAATATTTCTTCAAGTCCACAGAGTATGGTTATCTATTCAATACTTGGCGGGTTATTATCAGTACTTTTAGGTTTGTTTACTTCATTAGAATTTAATACATCCTCAGGTCCATCAATTATAGCAGCTTCCTTATTTTTATTCATACTTTCATTATTAAATATCAAGCAATCGATTAAATTGAAAAATTAATGATAAACAAGTAAAATGGACAAAATGTATAAAGAAAATAATCTTTCAAAAAATCAACAAATCATTTTTGATTTAATTGATAAATCTTCAGAACCATTAAAAGCATATACAATACTTTTTAGTGTTCAAAAGAAAGGAATTAAAGCTCCACCTCAAGTTTATCGAGCATTAGATAAATTAGTTGAGACTGGTAAAATTCATAAAATTGAAAGTAAAAATGCTTTTGTTGCATGTAGAAATTCAAATTGTGAAATTTCAAAAGCTACAGCATTTTCAATTTGTGAAAGTTGTGAAATGGTTGATGAAATTAGTGATGCTAAACTTACAAAATATTTAACAAATTTTAGTGATAAAAAAGGAACTAAGTATAAAAGATTTAATTTAGAATTTTTTGGTTTGTGTAAAAAGTGCAAATGAAAAACAAAATAAGCTAATCTCAAGAAATCTTAAGCATATCTTCCATAATTCACTTTTTAGTTGAACTACGGTTACATTCTCAACCTATACATGTTAAAAAAATTGAGGAAATTAGGAGGATATATGAAATATTTAAAACATTTAGTATCTATAATTACGGCTATATCTATTAGTAGTGCTGTATCTGCTAATGAGATTAAGATGGGTAAAGCTGATTGGGATACGGGCTATTTTCAAGCCGAAATCTACAAGCAAGCTTTAGAAAAGATGGGCTACAAAGTATCTGGTCCAACTGTGATGAAACCACAAGTATTTTACGTTGCAGCAACAGCGGGTGACGTCGACCTTTGGGTTAATGGTTGGTTTGGTACTCATGATGGTTACATCTCTGAGTCAAAAGGTAAAGTTAAACCAGTAGGCTACGTAATGAAAAAAGGTGGATTACAAGGCTATTTAATTGATAAAAAATCTGCTGATAAGTTCGGGATTAAAACAGTTTTGGATATTAAAAAACATGCCAAAAACTGGGATTCTAATGGTGATGGTAAAGCAGACATGGTCGCTTGCCCTCCAGGTTGGGGATGTGAAAAAGTAATCCAAAAACATTTCGATGAACTTGGTTTAGGTGAATTTATAAATCCAGTTAAAGCGGATTACTCTGCATCTATGGCTGATGTAATATCAAAATATAAAAATGGTAAGTCTATATTGTTTTATACATGGACACCTAACTGGACAGTTGGAACATTAAAACTTGGTAAAGATGTAGTTTGGATTGAAGTTCCATACAGTGGTTCGAAAGCAGCAAAGGTTCCTAACGCAACTAAATCTAAAGTTAATTTAGGTTTTGGAGCAGATGACATTAGACCAGCTGCAAACGTTGACTTCTTAAAAGCAAATCCTAAAGTTGGAAAGATGTTAAAGAAAGCATCAATTCCTTTAGCTGATATTGCTGCTCAAAACTTGAAAATGAACAAGGGTGAGAAAAGTGAAAAAGCTATTAAGAAGCATGCTAATGAATGGATAAAAGCAAATCAAAGTACATTTGATAGCTGGATCAAGTAAAGGATAAGGTTAATTTTAAATGAGTTTAAAATTAGCCCCTTCTGATTACGAAATATACATTCCAATAGGTGAATGGATTGAAGGAAATATTAAAGAGTGGCTGTTCGAGCAAAGGCCACTCTTTAAAAAGATTTCAGCACCAATAGACACAGTTTTAAATAGTCTAGACTCGCTTTTAAATTTTATACCTTTTCCAATAATACTTTTTATATTTGTATTCTTTGCTTTTAGAACAAATGGATTGAAGTTTGCAGTTTTTTCTTTTCTAAGTTTAATATTTATAGATTTAGTTGATCTCTGGTCAGAAAGCATGACGACATTAGCAATGATCTTCACTGCAGTATTATTTTGTATGTTAATCGGTATACCGCTGGGTATTCTTGCTTCTAGAAGCAATACTTTTGAAATTATTTTACGACCTGTGCTAGATATTATGCAAACCATACCAAGTTTTGTTTATTTAATTCCTGTGGTTATGCTTTTTGGAGTTGGATTAACGCCGGGTGTTGTTGCAACAATTATATTTGCACTACCGCCAATTATTCGTTTAACCAATTTAGGTATTAGACAAGTTGGTAAAGGTTTTAAAGAAGCTGGTTCAAGCTTAGGATTAACAAAGTTCCTAATACTTATAAAAATTGAAATACCTTTATCTCTTAAAACTATAATGGCGGGTGTCAATCAAACACTAATGCTCGCGTTATCGATGGTAGTAATAGCCGCTTTAATTGGAGCTGGAGGTTTAGGTTTAACGGTTTATATTGCGTTAGGCAGATTAGATGTGGGTTCAGCAGTTATTGGTGGAACAGGAATAGTAATTTTAGCGATAATATTAGATAGAATTACTCAGAAGATAATTAAAACTCGTTAATTAATCCAAGCATTTTAAGAACAAAAACAATTACAAAAAATAAAACAGTCCAGCCTATAAACTGAATAATGATTGTTAGTTTTGGACCCTTGTCGATACCTTTCCAACTCATGAAAGTATATGTTGTAAAAATTGATAGAATTAAAAGAAGAAGAAAATTAGTTAAAGACATTACCTTTGATTTAAAAGCATTACTTCTCTAACTTCAGCACCTCTATATTTCGATAAAGGTCTTATTAATTTATTAGAAGCATGCTGCTCCATTATATGTGCTGACCAACCTGTAATTCGTGACATTACGAATATCGGTGTGTAGAAATCAATATCTATACCCATCATGTAATAAGTTGGACCACACGGGAAATCTACATTTGGATGGATATTCTTTTTTTCTAACATTACTTTTTCTAAAATTTCATACATTCTTGTATATTTTTCTTTTTTCAAAAGTTTAGCCACTTTAAACATGTAATGTTTCATCGTAGGCACTCTAGAGTCTCCTGTTCTATAAACTCTATGACCAAAACCCATAACAACTTTCTTTTTGTTTAATGCATTTTCAATCCAAGTTTTTGCTTTTTCAGGTTTTCCTATTTCTTTCATCATGTGCATTACAGCTTCGTTAGCTCCACCATGCAACGGACCTTTTAATGAAGCTATAGCCCCAGTGATTGCTCCATGCAGATCTGACAAACTCGAGGTAATTGTTCTAGCTGTAAAAGTAGAAACATTAAAACTATGTTCAGCATATAAAATCAAAGAGATATCAAATGCTCTTACTATTTCTTTATCTGGCACTTTATTAAACATCATTTTAAAAAAGTTTTCTGAGAAAGATAAATTTTTACTAGGAGAAATTATGCTTTTACCTTTTCTTGATCTAAAATAAGCAGCAACTGCAGTAGGAGTTTTAGCAAATATTCTCATTGCCTTTCTCATATTTGCTTTAGGAGAATTATCCTTTGTATCTTTATCTTCTAGCGCCATTAAACTTACACAGGTTCTAATCACATCCATAGGATGAGCATTTTTTGGCATCTTTTTAATATCGCTTAATATTTGTTTTGAAAGTTTTCTTTCAGACCTTTCCTGTTTGATAAATTTTTTAAGCTGGTTTTTATTTGGAAGTTCGCCATTAAGAACAAGATAAGCCACTTCTTCAAAATCACACTTATCACATAGTTCCTGAACCGTGTAACCTCTATATGTTAGTGCGCTTAATTCTGGCACTACATGAGATATTGTTGTTTCATCAACAACTATACCAAGTAAACCTTTTTTAATTTCTTCGCTCATTATTCGTGTCCCTCTGTAGAAAAATCAGTAATTTTTTTATCTGGTGTATTGTATTTCTCATATTCTACTAACTCGTACAACCTTTTTCTAGTCTGCATTTTGTCAATTATATTGTTTTGATGACCGTCATTAAATATTGATTTTAATCCTAATTCAACATTTTGCATCGCTAGGCGCTGAGAACTAACAGGATAAATAACAAGGTTATAACCTAAATTTTCTAATTGTTTTTTATCCAATAATTTAGATTTTCCAAATTCAGTCATATTGGCTAACAAATATCCTTTCGCTACTTTTCTAACTTTTTCAAATTCGCTCTCATCTTTCATAGCTTCTGGAAAAATCATATCAGCCCCGGCGTCCTCATAAGCTTTAATTCTCTCTAACGTTTTATCTAATCCTTCAACAGAATTGGCATCTGTTCTTGCTATAATTAAAAAATTTTTATCTTTTTTAGCTTGCACCGACTCTTTAATTTTTTTTACCATTTCCTCTTTTGAAACAAGCTCTTTGTTATCTAAATGACCACATCTTTTTTCAGCTATTTGATCTTCTAAATGACATCCAGCTAATCCTTTGCTCTCAAAAACTTCAATTGTTTTTTTACAGTTTCCAAATCCTGTATCTATATCGACTAACGTCGGGAGATCAGTAACTCTTGCTATTTGATTGCTTCTATAACTTACTTGCTCTAAGGTTGTTAAACCAATATCAGGTAAACCTAAATCATTTGACATAACTCCACCTGAAACATAAACCCCATCAAAACCTATTTCAGCAATAAGCTTAGCGCAAAGTGGATTATATGCTCCAGGAAATCTCAATAGTTTTTTTGATTTTAAGTTTTTGATTAAATCTGAACGTTTTTCTGAAACTGTTTTTTTAGTAAAATGCATCCGAGGGGGATTTATATTAGAGCAAGGTCTAAAAATCAAAGATTATTTAAATAGTATAAATAAACCAGTTAAAACCAATAAAACAGCTAACAAATATTCAATTATTTTTTTTATTTTAATATCAGTAACAAATCTTCTTAAACCACTCCCAAATAAAGCCCACAAACTAATCGTTGGGAAACATATTACTGCAGCAGTAATTGTTACAAAAGCAACTCCCATAAAAATATTTTCTTCGGTAGGAAAAAAACCTGAAGCAACTGTCACAGCAATCGACCAAGCTTTTGGATTTATAAATTGAAATAAAGAAGCTTCATAAAATCTTAAAGGTCTACCTGTTTCTTTCTGAACCATGCTAAATGAACCAATCATTTTCCACCCTAAGTAAACTAAATAAATGAAACATAAAATTTTCATATAAAATTGAACTTGAGGATATAGTAAAAATAAATTAGCCAAACCAAAACAAGTTAAACCTATTTGTAAAATATGGCCTAAAGGAATTCCTATTAAGTGAGGTAATGTTCTCACAAAACCAAACTTCATGCCCGAAGCTGTAAGCATTGCGTTATTAGGACCAGGTGTAAAAAACATAGTAAAATAAAAAGCTGATAAAGCAGAAAAAAGTGTGAAAGTTATCATAAATATTTTTCTATTATTTTTTCAAATCCAACAAAGTCATTGATTAATTCATCATGTTTAATTTCATTTTCAGATTTTTCAGTATACCCGTCTTTGACTAATACAAATGGTAAACTGGCATTATGAGCTGAATTTGCATCAACTTCACTATCTCCAACCATAATTGTTTTTTTTAAATCTCCACCAATAATTTCGACAACGTCTGTTAAATGTCTAGGGTCAGGTTTGTTAAATGAAAAGGTGTCACAACCAGCAACATATTCAAAATATTTATAAATATCTAATTTTTTTAAAAGATCTATAGCTAACTTTTCTTGTTTGTTTGTGCACACACCCATTGAAATATTTTTATTTTTAGCCCAATTAAAAAATTCAATTGATCCTTTTAATGGCTGACTGTGTTGATCAATATTTTTTGCATAATAATTAATAAACTCTTTAGTCATTTCCTTTTTAATTGTTTCGTCTTTGATTTCTTCTTTAAAAGATCTTTGCATCATGACCCATGCACCTTTACCCGCTAAGGATTTAATATCTGATAATTTTTTTTCAGCATGACCGAATTTTTTCATCACATGATTGTGAGCTGCCATTAAATCTGGAGCAGTATTGACTATTGTGCCGTCTAAATCGAAAAGAATTGTATAAATTTGATTCATTTTAAAAGTATTAAAAAGAAATATTTTGTGACTTATTTCAGTTACATTATTAATGTAAAGAAATTTTTAATGAAAAGAAATAATAAATTGGATAAAGCTAATGCCTATCGCCTTTCCCAAGAAGTTTTAAGAAATAAAGCTTTAGCAAAAGGAGTTAACTTAATTGCTCCAGAGACGATTTTTTTATCTACAGACACATCATTTGGAAATAACGTTACTGTAGAACCATATGTTGTATTTGGACCAAAAGTAAAAATTGGTGACAATTCTTACATAAAATCTTTCAGCCATTTAGAAGGCACAAAAATTGAAAAAAATGTTGTTGTGGGCCCTTACGCAAGATTAAGAGAAGGAACAGTTCTAAAGGAAAATACAAAAATTGGAAATTTTGTAGAAACTAAAAAATCGGAGATAAACAAAAACTCAAAAGTAAATCACCTTTCTTACATTGGAGACGCATCAATTGGAAAAAATTCAAATATAGGAGCAGGAACAATTACTTGTAACTATGATGGTAAAAAAAAATCAAAGACAAATATTTCTGACAATGTTTTTATAGGGTCAAATTCTTCATTAGTGGCACCTGTTAAAATAGATAAAGATAGTTTTGTGGGTGCAGGTTCTATAATTACTAAAAACGTTAAAAAGAAAACATTAGCACTAACAAGAGCTCCTCAGATTGAAATTAAAAATTATAAAAGAAAGAAAAAAAAATAATGTGTGGAATAATTGGTATAGCTAGCAATAAACCTGTCTCAATAAATATTATTAACTCACTAAAAAAATTAGAGTATCGAGGTTATGATTCAGCTGGACTAGCCACTTTGACAAATAACACTATTAATGAAAAAAAATGTTCTGGAAGGGTTGAGGAATTAGAAAAAATTTTATTTAAAACCCCTTCAAATGGAAATATTGGAATAGGTCATGTTAGGTGGGCAACACATGGAATTCCAAATGTAGTAAACGCTCATCCGCATTCATCTGAAGAAGTGTCTGTGGTTCATAATGGTATCATTGAAAATTCCGATGAAATAAAAAAAGAATTAGAAACTAAAGGAGTTAAATTTAAATCCCAGACAGATACTGAAGTAGTGACGTTACTGATTACAGAAGCATTAAGAAACAACAAACCTTTAGACGCAGTATATAAAACGTTAAAAAAATTAAAAGGCAGTTTTGCTTTAGGAATAATATTCAAAAACTTCTCAAACATTATTATTGGAGCAAGAAGAGGAAGCCCGTTAGCTGTAGGATACTCAAAAGAAGAAAACTACATTGGTTCAGACTCATATGCTTTAAAGTCCATGACAAATAAAATTTCTTATCTTGATGATGGAGAATTATGTTTATTAACTAAAGACGAAGTGAGTTTTTATGATGCCAATCTTAAGAAAGTAAATAAAAAAATTCTTACCATGTCAGAAAAAGAAGATTTAACTGATAAAGGTGAATACAAACATTTTATGTTAAAAGAAATTATTGAACAACCTAGCACTGTTAAAAATTGTATAGATGAATATGTTGATAGCCTTAAAAAGAATATAAATATTTTTAATTTTCCAATAGAACCACAAACAATTAATAAAATCGTTCTGATAGGTTGCGGTACAGCTTATAATTCTTGCTTAACAGCTAAATATTGGTTTGAAGAATTAACTTCGATTGATGTTGAAATAGATATTGCCTCTGAATTCAGATATAGAAAATTAAAATTTAATTCTAACAATCTTTATATTTTTGTTTCACAATCAGGAGAAACGGCTGATACTGCAGCAGCTTTAGACATATGCAAAAAAAATAATGTTAAAACTTGTTCTATTGTAAATGTAATCGAAAGTACAATTGCCAGAAACTCTGATTGGGTTTTGCCTATTCATGCTGGTACAGAAATTGGTGTAGCATCAACTAAAGCATTTTTAGGTCAACTAACCGTGCTTTATATTTTGTGCTTAAAATTAGCTTTTGTTAGAAAAGATATAGATGAAAATATTTATACAAAAAATATAAGCAATTTAAAAAAACTCCCAGAGGCTATAAAAAAGTGTATAAAAAGAGAAAGCGATTTACAGCTTATGGCTAAAGAATTTGTTTCAGCTAAGGGCTCAATGTTTTTAGGAAGAGGGTCTTCTTATCCAATAGCTTTAGAAGGTGCATTAAAATTAAAAGAATTGTCGTACTTGCATGCAGAGGGTTATCCGGCTGGTGAAATGAAACATGGACCTTTAGCTTTAATTGAGGAGGGATTACCAGTTATAGTTATTGCGCCAAAAGATAAGTACTTTGAAAAAACAATTTCTAATATGCAAGAAGTTATAGCTAGAGGAGGAAAAATACTTTTTATTACAGATAATAAAAAAGACTCTCTGAATGAAAATATAAGATTTGGATTAAGAGTCCCACATATTGATTATTTATTGTCTCCAATATTATTAACTTTACCACTACAGATGTTAGCGTATCACGTTGCTTTGTTAAAAAATTGTGATGTAGACAAACCTAGGAACTTAGCAAAATCAGTAACAGTTGAATAAGATGAAATCTAACTACAAAGCAATGATTTTGTCGTGCATTGATCCAAGGTTTCAACCCATTGTCTTTAATTATTTAAAAAAAAAGAAACTTACTGGAAAATATAGTGCTTTCACAATTGCCGGATCAGCTGTAGGTGTAACTGCCAATAAATTTAAGAGGTGGCACAAAGTTTTTTGGGACAATTTTGATACCTCAGTTAAATTACATAATATAAAAAAATTAATTGTTATTAATCATCGAGATTGCGGTGCTGCAAAAATTATTAATGGAAAAAAAGAATTTTCAAGAAAAAATGAAACAAAAGTACACAAAAATTCTTTTCTAAAAATTAAAAAGATATTTAAGAAAAAATATCCAAAATTAAGCATTGAATTAAAAATTATTTCATTAAATAGCAAAGTAGAAACATTTAAGTAAATATTTAGCCAATATTGTATTGAATATTTTTAATCAATACTCTATATATATCACAGGTTGAATATGAAAAAATGGAATTTAAACAGTTGGACTAAATACCCAGCTAAACATTTACCAGCTTACCAAGATAAAAAAGAGTTGGATATGGTTTTAGGTAAACTAAAAAAATATCCACCTTTAGTTTTTGCTGGTGAAACAAGATCACTTAAAAAATCATTAGCTCAAGTAGTTGATGGTAAAGCCTTCTTATTGCAAGGCGGTGATTGTGCTGAAAGTTTTGCTGAGTTTCATCCTGACAACATAAGAGATACATTAAAAGCAATTTTACAAATGTCTTTAGTTTTAACTTACTCGGCTGCAATGCCAGTTGTAAAAGTTGGAAGAATTGCTGGTCAGTTTTCTAAACCAAGAAGTTCTCCAGTAGAAAAAAAAGGTGATAGGGAATTACCAAGTTACCTTGGAGACAATATTAACGGAATGGAATTTACTGAAAAAGCTAGAGTTCCTGATGCAAAACGATTATTCAGAGCATATTCTCAAGCTGCTTCTACACTTAATTTAATAAGAGCATTTTCACAAGGTGGCTTTGCTGATTTAAGACAAGTCCATTTATGGAATTTAGGTTTTGTTAATGATAAAACAAAAATTAAATATAAAGAAATAGAAGATAGAATTAGTGATGCTTTATCTTTTATGGAGGCGTGTGGAATTAATCCTGAAACTAACAGAAAACTAAGAACAGTGAATTTTTATACATCACATGAAGCATTACATTTACCATTCGAAGAGTCTATGACAAGAGTTGATTCAACAACTGGTGAGTATCATGATACTTCAGCACACTTTGTATGGATTGGAGATAGGACTCGTCAGCCTGATGGAGCTCATGTAGAATTTTGTAGAGGTATTGAGAACCCGATAGGAATTAAATGTGGACCAACTTTAAAACCAGAAGAGTTAATTAAACTTTGTAATATAATTAATCCTAAAAACGAACCAGGTAAAATTACATTGATTTCTAGATTTGGTGCTAACAAGGTTGAAGATTACTTACCAAAATTAATTAAAGGAATTAATAAAGAGGGATTAAAAGTAATTTGGTCTTGTGACCCCATGCACGGAAACACAATTAAAGCAGCAACTGGACTAAAAACTAGACCTTTTGATAATGTTTTACAAGAGGTGAAAAATGTTTTTGCAGTTCACCAAGCAGAAGGCAGCTATGCTGGCGGCTTGCATGTTGAAATGACTGGACAAGATGTGACAGAATGTACTGGAGGTGCGCAAAAAATATCTGATGAGGATTTAACAAATAGATATAGAACACATTGTGACCCGAGACTTAATGCATCACAGGCATTGGAGCTAGCATTCTTAATTTCTGAGGAAATAAAGAAAAATTCAAAATATTCAAAAAATATTATTAAAGAAGCGTCTTAATGATTAGTATATAATCATTAAGACAGAATCCTGGAAAGGATCTAACGAGATTTATTATGAACGTAGAAAAAAGAGCAAAAATTATAATTGATTGGATAAATAATTATTGTGACAACACCTCATTTAAACCTAAATCATTAGTAGTTGGTATCTCGGGCGGTATAGACTCTTCTGTTGTTAGCACTCTTTGTGCTTTAACTAACAGAAAAACTATTGTTCTCAGTATGCCAATAAAACAAATTAAATCACAACATGATTTAAGCATTGAGCATGGTAAGTGGATTGTAAATAAATTTAAAAACGTTGAGCATAAAATTTTGGAATTAGAGAATTTATTTTTAAATTTTGAGAAAACGTTAAGTGAATTTAATAATGAACACGGATTTGCTAATTCTAGAGCAAGACTTAGAATGGCAACACTTTATCAGGTAGCAGCAGCTAATTCAGGAATTGTAGTGGGAACAGGTAATAAAGTTGAGGATTTTGGAGTTGGATTTTATACAAAATACGGTGATGGTGGAGTTGATATCTCTCCGATAGCAGATTGCACTAAATCAGAAGTCTGGGAACTTGGAAAACATCTTGGAGTGAACGAAAAAATTATTGAAGCTGAACCGACAGATGGTCTTTGGAACGATGGAAGAAATGATACAGATCAATTAGGTATGAGTTATGCCGAGTTAGAAAAAGCTATGACAAATAAAAATGATCCTAATTATCAGAAATATTTAGAAATAAGAAAGAAAAATCTACACAAAATGGAGCCAATTCCAGTTTGTAAATTTAATGAGTCATAATCTAAAATTAACTAATTCTTTAACAGGTAATAAAGAATTATTTAAACCCATAAATCCAAAATCTATAACAATGTATGCTTGTGGACCTACTGTTTATGACAATCCTCACGTAGGCAACGCAAGAACTTTAATTGTCTTTGATACTTTATTTAGAGTATTAAAAAAAATCTATGAAAAAGTAAATTACGTAAGAAATATTACTGATGTAGATGATAAAATTATTGAGGCATCTAAAAAAAATAAAAAAACTATTAATGAAATTACTGAAGAAGTTACAAAAATTTTTCATTTAAATTGCAAATCATTAAATTGTTTAAAACCAACCATGGAGCCAAAAGCAACCAATCATATAAATGAAATGATTGAAATGACAAAGTCATTAATAAAAAAGAATTTTGCATATGAAGCAAACGGGCATGTATATTTCTCAGTTTCGTCTTTTAAAAATTATGGAGCATTATCAAATAAAAATTTAGAAGAGTTAAAAGCTGGATCAAGAATTGAAGTTTCTAAATTAAAAAAAAATCCAATGGATTTTGTTCTTTGGAAACCATCAGAAGAAGGCGACCCTGGCTGGGAGTCACCTTGGGGCAGAGGACGACCTGGCTGGCATTTAGAATGTTCTGTAATGAGTGAAAAATATCTTGGTAAACAATTTGATATACATGGTGGCGGACTAGATTTAATTTTTCCACATCATGAAAATGAAATAGCTCAGTCTTGTTCAAATAATTCATCTGAAAAATTTTCTAATTATTGGGTGCACAATGGATTTGTAACTATTAATAAAGAAAAAATGTCAAAATCTTTAGGAAATATTATTTCGATAACAGAAGCAGTTAACAAATATTCTGGTCAAGTAGTCAGGCTAGCTTTACTTAGCGCTCATTACAGTCAACCACTAGACTGGAATAATAAACTTTTAGAAAATCAAAGATCCACAATTGAAAAATGGTACCGGCTTTATGATGAAACAAATGACGAGATACCATTAGAAGTTATTAATATATTACTAGATGATTTAAATACTCCGGGTTTTATTGCAAAAATTCACGAACTTTATGCTAATGCAAATAAAGGAGATGAAAAAAGTAAAAAACTTTTTAATAGCGCCTGCAAATTTATTGGATTATTTGATTTAAATAAAAATGAGTGGGAAAATTTAAAAAAAGCTAATAAAGATATTTCTGAAGAATTTATCTTAAAAAAGATAGCGGAAAGATTAGCCGCTAAACAAAAAGGTGATTATAAATTAGCCGATCAAATCAGAGATGAGCTTTTAAAAAAAGGTATAATTATTGAAGATCAAAAAGGTAAGACAACTTGGAAATTTAAATGAGTAAAGAGAGATTATATATTTTTGATACTACTTTAAGGGATGGTGCCCAAACAGAAGGTGTAGACTTTTCAGTTGAAGATAAAAATAAAATTGCAAAAGTATTATCTGAAATAGGAATAGATTATATAGAAGGTGGTTGGCCTGGTGCAAATCCAGTTGATACAGAGTTTTTTTCAAAACCTTTAAATCTAAATAAAAGTATTTTTACTGCATTCGGAATGACAAAGAAAACTGGTAGAAGTGCTGAAAATGACCCTTCGTTATCATCTTTAATAAATGCTTCATGTTCCGCTATTTGTATAGTGGGGAAGGCTTGGGATTTTCATGTAAAAACTGCTCTAGAAATAAAAAATAAAGATAATCTAGAAAATATAAAAGATACAGCTAAACATATTATCAAAAGTGGAAAAGAATTTTTATTTGATGCAGAGCACTTTTTTGATGGTTTTAAATCAAATCCAGAATATGCACTTGATTGTTTGAAGAGCGCTTATGATCAAGGCGCTAGATGGTTAGTACTTTGTGATACAAACGGAGGCACTTTACCCCATGAAGTAACTGAAATTGTTTCTGAAGTTACAAAAACTATCCCTGGAAAAAATTTGGGAATTCATGCTCATAATGATACTGAAAACGCTGTTGCAAACTCACTCGCTGCTATTCAAGCTGGAGTAAGGCAAGTACAGGGAACTATTAATGGATTAGGTGAAAGATGTGGTAATGCTAATTTAATGTCAATTATTCCAACATTATCTCTAAAAAAATCTTTTTCTGATAAATTTGAAATAAACATAAAAAAAGAAAAATTAAATTCGTTGACTGATTGCTCAAGATTATTAGATGAACTTTTAAACAGAAAACCTAATAAAAGTTTGCCCTACGTTGGTGCATCAGCGTTTTCACACAAAGGTGGTTTACATGTATCTGCAGTAAAAAAAGATCCTAAAACTTATGAGCATGTAGATCCTAAAACTATAGGCAATCATAGAAATATCATTATTTCAAATCAAGCAGGCCGTTCAAATATTTTGTCTAGATTAGAAGCTTACGGAGTAAAAATTGATTCTAAAGATGCAAAAGTACAAAAAATTCTTGATGAAGTGAAAGAAAGGGAGTTCAGCGGTTATTCATATGACGGAGCTGATGCATCCTTCGAATTATTGGCTAATCGATTATTGGGAAAAGTTCCAGAATATCTTAAGGTTGAAAGTTATGATGTAAGTGTTTCAAAATTAGATAAAATTACCACTAAAGCAAATGTAGTTTTTTTAATTGATAGAAAAAAAATAAAATGTACTGGTGAAGGAAACGGACCGGTAAATGCATTAGATAATGCGATTAGATCAAATTTTAAAAAAGTTGAAAAATATTATAATTATTTTTCAGATCTTAAATTATTAGACTACAAAGTAAGAATACTTAATACAGGTACAGAGGCCACTACTCGAGTTTTGATTGAAAGCACAGACAAATCAGGCAAAAGTTGGTTTACAGTTGGTGTTTCTCCAAATATTATTGAAGCTTCTTTTAAAGCTTTAATCGATAGTTTGGATTATAAACTTTATAAAGAAAAAGCACCCGCTAACTTAAATGAAAAATAAATTTGGATTTATCCTAGTTAAACCACAACTAGGAGAAAATATTGGTGCTTGTGCTAGATCAATGAAAAATTTCGGTTTTTCAAATCTTAATATTGTTGATCCAAAATTTAGTTTCCCTAATCACAAGGCTAAAGCAACTTCAGTTGGAGCATACGATATTATAAATAAGACAAAAGTTTTTGATAAAATTGAAAATGCATTAAACCCTTTTAATTTAGTAATATCTTTAAGTGCGAGGCGAAGAGACATAAATAAGAAACATATTTCACTCAATGATTTTTATAATATTATCAACAGAAAAAATCTTAATATTGGTTTAATGTTTGGACCAGAAGCTTCAGGATTATCTAATAAAGATTTATCTTTTTCAAATTACATTTTACAAATTCCAACTTCACCTAAATTTAAATCATTAAATTTGTCTCACTCTTTAACTCTCATTTGTTATGAAATTTTCAAGACATTAAATAAAAAAAATATTAGTAAAAAAAGCCATAGTTTAAGAATATCATCAAAATCAAAAATTTCATCTTTAGTAAGTCATCTAAAAAATCTTTTAGATAAAAAAGATTTTTTTGTTCCAGAAGAAAAAAAGCGATCAATGATAATAAATATAAATAATCTTATTTATAGATTAGAACCAAACGATAAAGAATTAAGGATTTTAGCTAGTATTATAAGCACATTAAGCAAAAAATAGCATTAAAGCTTAATTGACAAATCATCAACAAAGCTTATAAAAACACAATTATTTAATATGACAAAAAGACTTAAATCAAAACACAAAGTAGATCGAAGACTTAAAGCAAATATATGGGGAAGACCTAAGAGCCCATTTAATTCTAGAGCTTACCCTCCAGGACAACATGGTCAGAACAAAAAAGGTAAACCAACAGATTATGGAATTCAATTACAAGCAAAACAAAAATTAAAAGCATATTACGGAAACATTAATGAGAGACAATTTAGAAATATATATAGAAAAGCTCTATCTAAAAGAGGCGACACTACTGAAAATCTTATAGCATTGCTTGAAAGTAGATTAGATACAGTTATCTACAGAGCAAAATTTGCCCCAACGGTATTTGCTGCAAGACAAATGATAAACCACGGTCACATAAAAGTTAATAAAAAAAGAGTAAATATTTCAAGCTATGTAGTTAAAAGTACAGACTTAATTGAAGTAAGAGAAAAATCAAAAAAATTAACCGTCATAGATGGATCTTTGCAAAGCAAAGAAAGAGAAGTACCTGAGTATATACAATTAGATGATAAAAATAAAACTGCTAAACTTGTTAGAGTGCCAAAATTTGCAGAAGTCCCTTTTCCAGTAATTATGGAACCAAGTTTAGTAATCGAATACTATTCAAGATAATTGAATTTCCTCAGTTTATTTAAAAGAAACTTAATCTATAAATTTAAAAAAAAAATATTAATCGATATAGACAATATTAAATTTAATACCTTGGATGAACTATTTCATCATTATGGTAGTGATAAAGCTAATGTTTTTAAATTGAACAATAATTCAGGTCATGGATTTTCTAAGTTTTATGAAAAAAATTTTGAGAAATTTAAAGATAAAAAAATTAATATTTTAGAGATCGGATCTTATGCAGGAGCATCTGCAGCTGCTTTTGTAAAATATTTTCCTAATATAAATATTTTTTGTTTTGATATAAATATTTCTAATTTTAAATATGAATCAAAAAATATTCATGTTTTCGGTATTGATATAAATAATGAAAAAAAAATAAATAAAATATTAGAAAATATATTATTGCAATATAATTTTGATGGGTTTGATTTAATTATTGATGATGGATCTCATAATTTGAGTGATATTTTAAATGGATTAAAAAATTTTTTCAAATATGTAAAAAGTAATGGAATTTATATAATTGAAGATTTTAAACATCCAAATTATTATACATATAACAAAAATATTAATCATATTTTCATTGATGAATTACTGAATAATTTACAAAATAAAAAAATCTCTACATCGAATGTATTAACAAAAAATGATCAGATTGATTTGATTAACAAAATTGAAAGAATAGAAAGCTATAAAGGTAATTTAGAAGACTCCGATATAGCTTTTATAAGTAAAAAATAATTTAAATAATTTTTTTGTCTTCAAAAAGCTTTTTTAATTCACCTTTTTCAAACATTTCTTTCACGATATCACATCCGCCAATAAATTCGCTTTTAACATAAAGCTGGGGAATGGTTGGCCAGTCACTAAATTCTTTAATTCCTTGTCTTAAATTTTCGTCTTCAAGAACATTAATTCCTTTAAAATTTATATTTAAATGTTTTAAAACATTGGATACAGCCATTGAAAATCCACATTGAGGCGCATCGGGTGTTCCCTTCATAAATAAACAAACTTCATTTGTATTTATGTAATCTTCTATTTTTTTCTTAATTTCCATTATTTAACCTCTGTTGTTATTGATAAAGCATGTAATTCATTTCCCATTTTTCCTTTTAAAGATTTATAAACAAGTTTGTGTTGCTCAATTTTACTTAAATTATTAAACTTTGAAGATTTAATAATAGCTGAATAATGATTACTATCACCCATTAAATCTTTAATCTCGATTGATGCATCTGGGATGCTATCTATAATAAGTTTTTTTATTTCTTCAATAGGTAAAGCCATTAGTAATTATTATACCATTCGTTGTTGATTTTAAATAAACTTTTGGTGCTAATTTTTAGCTCACCCTCAATTTCAAAAAATTCTTTCTGTGTATGTCCAATATTTTCATAATATGTATCATTATCTTTTAAAATTTTTTCTACTTTTGATAAATTGTGTGCTTCAATTTCTACAATGTATCTAGCTTGATCTTCACCAAAAAAATATCTAAATAGGTTAGTCAGTTTTTTTGGTTTTTGTATTTTAGCACCATAATCTGAGTTTAAGGCCATTTCAGATAATGCTGTAATTAATCCACCATTTGAAATATCATGAGATGATAAAACAAGATTTTCTTCAATTAATTTCAGCAAACTCTCACCATTGTTTTTTTCGTTTAATAGATTTATCTCTGGAGGCATACCGATATCAATTGAATAATTTTCTTTTAAAAAACAGCTTTGCTCAAGATGACCGAAAGTTTTTCCTATTAAAATTAGTTTATTATTTTGACCTTTAAAATGGTGATTAAGAGGTTGAGATAATTTTTTTATTAAACCCACACCTCCAATAACTGGGGTTGGGTAGATATTTTTTTTATTAGTTCCATTATAAAATGACACATTACCTGAAACCACAGGATAATTTAGAAATTCACAAGCCTCTTTTATTCCTTGTAAACATTCTGCAAACTCTCCCATTATTTCATTATTTTCTGGATTACCAAAGTTTAAACAATTAGTTATCGCTAGAGGTTTGGCTCCGACTGTAATTAAGTTTCTCCAATTTTCACAAACAATCTGTTTGCCTCCAGTTGTCGGATGTGATTTGCAATAATTTGCTGATGAATCAACTGAAACAGCAATGGCTTTATCTTTATTATGAATTCTTATAATTGCTGCATCTGCACCAGATTTTTGAATTGTGTCACACATAACACTCTGATCATATTGATTAGTGATCCAATTTTTATTTGAGTGATTTGGACTTGAAAGAATTTTTATTAAAGCATCTTCAATTTTAATCTTTTTCAGATCCTTTAAGTCAATTTTTTTATTCGATTTTTTTTTTTTAGACCATTTTCTATTATACAAAGGCGCCTTAGAGGCTAGAGCTTCTATCGGTATCTCTCCTTCAATCTTGTTATTATATTTTAATGTAAGATTGTTTGTATCAGTAGTTTTTCCAATTACAACAAAATCTAAATCCCATTTATCAAATATTTTTTTTGCATCTTGTTCTTTACCATCCTCTAGTATTATTAGCATTCTTTCTTGACTCTCTGATAACATCATTTCATAAGGTGTCATATTTTCTTCTCTACAAGGAACTCTATTTAATTCAAGCTCAATACCCAGTTCTCCCTTTGAAGCCATTTCAACACTAGAGGATGTTAAACCTGCTGCACCCATATCTTGAATTGAAATAATTGAATTGTCTTTCATCAATTCAAGACATGCTTCCATAAGAAGCTTTTCAGTGAAAGGATCTCCAACCTGAACAGTTGGTTTTTTTTCTTCTGAATTTTCATCAAATTCAGCTGAAGCCATGGAGGCTCCATGGATACCATCTCTACCAGTTTTAGAACCCACATAAACAACAGATTTATTTATACCTTTTGCTTTTGAATAAAAAATTTTATCTTTCTTTGCATGCCCAACAGCCATAGCATTTACTAAAATATTTTCATTGTATGTTTCGTTAAACTTTGTTTCTCCTGCTACTGTTGGTATTCCTATACAATTACCATAACCACCAATTCCAGAAACAACTCCATTAAGTAAGCTTTTTGTTTTTTTATGATTTGGCGAACCAAAATGAATGGAATTTAATAAAGCTATTGGTCGAGCGCCCATTGTAAAAACATCTCTAAGTATTCCTCCAACCCCAGTAGCAGCACCCTGATAAGGCTCAATGTAAGATGGATGGTTATGACTCTCAATTTTAAAAATGATCGCATCATTATCACCAATATCGATAACACCAGCATTTTCACCTGGCCCTTGAATTACTTGTTTGCCAGTAGTAGGTAATTTTTTAAGATGAATTCTAGAAGATTTATATGAGCAATGTTCATTCCACATTGCTGAAAAAATACCAAGCTCTAATAAATTAGGCTCCCTTTTCAGTAATTTTTTAATTTCGTTGTATTCATCAAATTTTAATCCATGTTTTTCAATTAATTGATTTGTAATTTTCATTTTAACTCAGCAAACTAGAAAATAAATTTACTCCATCTTTATTTGAAATAATTTCATCTATCATTCGCTCTGGATGAGGCATCATTCCTAAAATATTCTTATTTGAATTTAAAATACCAGCAATATTTTCCAATGATCCGTTAGGATTTGAATTCTCATTTATATCTCCTTTTTCATCACAGTATTTAAAGGCAATTAAATTCTCCTTTTTTAATTCTTCCAAGTGTTTAGAGTCGGTAAAGAAATTCCCCTCATTGTGGGCAATATTAATATTTAATATTTGGCCTTTTTTATATTTTTTTGAGAATTTTGTATTATTATTTATTACTTTTATATGAACATCTTTGTTAATAAATTTTAAATTTTTATTTCTTAATAAAGTTCCTTTTAAAAGTCCTGTTTCAGTTAAAATTTGAAAACCATTACAAATGCCTAAAATTAAACAACCTGAACTAGCTGCTTTAATAACTTCATCTATAATTAGAGATTTTCCTGCTATTGCACCAGATCTTAAATAATCTCCATAAGAAAATCCACCTGGGATAACTATTAAATCTGATTTTGGTAATCTAGTTTCTTTATGCCATACCATTTTATTTTTAAATTGCATTTTTTCTAGCGCAACCGCAACATCTCTATCGCAATTTGAGCCAGGAAAAACAATTACTGATGATTTCATAAAATTTTATTAATTTTATAATCTTCAATTATAAGATTTACTAAAAGTTTTTTACACATATCATCAACTTTCTTTTCAGCTTCCGTAATGTTGTTCTCATTAACTTCGATTTCAAAATGTTTACCTTGTCTGATACTTTTTAAGTCCGTCATACCCATATTTTTTAAAGTGTTTTCTACAACTTTACCTTGTGGATCTAGAACATCTTTTTTAAGAGTTACTGTAACTGAGAATTTCAATTTATTTTTTTTTAAATTTTATTGGAATCGTTTTGCCAAAATTAACTTCACTTATATTAGTTTCTTCTGGCATAATACCTAGTCTTCTTGCTACTTCTTGGTAACCTTGGATAATATTTCCTAAATCTTTTCTAAATCTATCTTTATCTAATTTTTTTTCAGTTTTAGAGTCCCATAGACGGCATGTATCAGGACTTATCTCATCAGCTAAAAGTATTTCTTTTTCCTCTGTATCTTTATTCCAAGCTTTGCCATATTCAATTTTAAAATCTACAAGTTTTATACCTATTCCTCTGAACATACCTACTAATAAATCATTAATTCTAAGTGTCATTTTATCAATTGTATTTATTTCTTTTTCAGTTGCCCAGCCAAAAGAAAAGATATGTTCTTTTGATATTATTGGATCGTTTAATTCATCTTTTTTAAAACAATATTCTAAAAGAGGGCGTTCCAGAACTGTTCCTTCCGGTATGCCAAGTCTTTTTGTTAAAGATCCTGTTGCAATATTTCTTACTATAAATTCTATTGGAAAAATTTCAGCTTTTCTAATCAGCTGCTCTCTCATATTTAGTCTTTTAACAAAGTGATTTTTTATTCCACATTGGGTAAGATTATTGAGAATATACTCTGAAATTCTATTATTAAGAACACCCTTTCCTTCAACACTAGCTTTTTTTAAATTATTAAAAGCAGTAGCATCATCTTTAAAATGTTGGATAATTAAATCTTTATCCTTTGTTTCATAAAGAATTTTAGCTTTACCTTCGTACAATTTTTGACCTTTATTCATTTGATTATTTTTTTAGACTTCTTTTAAAAATTATATCAATTTTTTTTGTATGGTAACTAAAATCAAAGAGTTTTTTAAGTTTATTAACAGGTATTTTGTTTGTAATTTTTTTATCAGAAACAATTTTATTGTAAAACGAAGAATTTTCTTTCCAAGCTTGCATGGCGTTTTTTTGAACAATTTTGTAAGACTCTTCTCTTGTAAAACCTACATTAGTTAATTCTAATAGAACTCTTTGAGAAAAAAAAATGCCATTAGTTATATTTAAATTCTTTTTCATATTTTGAGGATAAACATTTAAATTTTTTACAACGTTGCTTAATCTATGAAGTGCAAAATCTAAAGCTATAGTTGCGTCAGGTCCAATATTTCGCTCGACAGCTGAATGGGAAATATCTCTTTCATGCCACAAAGCAACATTTTCTAAAGCAGGCACAACACTTGATCTAATTAATCTTGCTAAACCAGTTAAATTTTCACTTAAAATTGGATTCTTTTTATGAGGCATAGCCGAAGATCCCTTTTGTTTTTTACCAAAAAATTCTTCAACTTCTAAAACTTCTGTTCTTTGAAGATGTCTAATTTCAATTGCAAATCTTTCTATTGAGCTTGCTATAATTCCTAAAGTTGAAAAAAACTGAGCATGTCTATCTCTAGGAATTACTTGTGTTGAAACTGGTTCAATATTGAGTTTTAATTTTTTGGCAACATAACTTTCTACCCTTGGATCAATGTTAGCAAAAGTTCCAACAGCACCAGAAATTGCGCAAGTAGATATTTCTTTGATAGAATTTTCTAAACGTTTTTTATTTCTCAGAAATTCTTGGTAAAAAGAAACCATCTTTAATCCAAATGTTATTGGTTCAGCATGTATTCCATGACTTCTCCCTATACACAAAGTATATTTATGTTTGACAGCCTGGCTTTTAATTGATTGTAACAATCTATTAATGTCGTCTATTAAAATTTCACCAGATTGTTTTAATTGAAGATTAAAACATGTATCTAAAACATCTGAAGACGTCATACCCTTATGTAAGTACCTTGCTTCTGCCCCAGCTTTTTCAGTAATGGAAGTTAAAAAAGCGATGATGTCATGTTTTACCTTCTCCTCAATTTGTAAAATTCTTTTTGGATTAATCTTAGCTTTCGATCTAACTTTCTTAGTTACACCTTTAGGAATAATTCTTAATTTTTCCATTGCCTCTGCTGCAGCTAATTCAATTTCAAGCCACAAAGAATATCGGTTATAATCAGCCCAAATATTTTTAATTTCTTTTCTAGAATATCTTTCAATCATTAAATTTAATCAATTTTGTTTGATTGGGTAAAAATTTCATATCCATCTTTAGTTACACCAATTGTATGTTCAAATTGTGCAGATAATGATTTATCTTTTGTGACAGCTGTCCAACCATCATTTAAAATTTTTGTCTCATAATTACCAAGGTTTATCATTGGTTCAATTGTAAAAATCATCCCTGTTTTTATTTTTTCTCCTGTTCCTTTTTCTCCGTAATGTAAAACGTTTGGTTCTTTATGAAATGTTCGACCTATTCCGTGTCCACAAAAATCTTGAACAACTGAAAATCCTTGAGCTTCTACATGCGATTGAATTGTTGAACCAATATCACCTAAATGGACTCCATCTTTTACGATACTAATCGCTTTCATCATTGACTCATAAGTTGCATTAATTAATTTTTCAGCTTTAATAGATATTTCTCCAATTTTAAACATTCTACTTGTATCTCCATGCCAACCTTCTTTAAAAGCAGTGACATCAACGTTAACAATGTCACCTTCTTTTAAGATTTTATCCGATGGTATTCCGTGACAAACAACATGATTTGTTGAAGTACAACAAGATTTTGGAAAACCTCTATAAAATAACGGAGCTGAGTAAGCTTTGTGGTCATTAATAAATTCATAACAAATTTTATCAATTTCATTTGTCGATATACCTGGTTTTAAAATTTTACTCACCTCGTCTAAGGCACCTGATGCTATAGAGCCAGCTATTTTAGTTTTTTCAAATGCTTCTTTAAAATTTTCACTCATTAAATTTTTAATTTTATTTTATTATTGAGTTTTATTCCTTTTGAGGAAAATTTACAATCATAGCAAAGTATTTTTAGTTTGTTTTTAACAGCTTTGCTTAATGCGATAGCGTAATTAGGATCTATATCTTTTGCAATTGAAAATGATTTGCAGTCATCTCTTTGAATTAAGTAAAGAATAAAAATTTTATAACCTTTTTTACTTGCTTTTAAGAGCTCGTTTATATGTTTAAGACCTCTAATTGTTATTGCATCTGGAAATTCAGCAAGACTTTTTTTTCTAGAGAGAGTTACATTTTTTACTTCAACAAAAGCCTTATTACTTTTATCTGTTATTAGAAAATCAAATCTTGTATTTAATCCAAATTTTGTCTCAGGTTTTATCTCTGAAATATTATCAAATTCTTTAATTAGGTTATTTTGAAGAGCATGATGTACTATTTTATTTGTTGAATGTGTATTTACTCCAACTTTTGTGTAATTATCTTCAATTATTTCTAAAGTATATTTTAATTTACGATTTGGATTATTGGATTTACTAATCCATACTTTGTTTCCTTTTTTCAACAGCCCATACATCGAACCAGTATTAGGACAATGTGCTGTTATAATCTTATTATTTATTTTTATATCTACAAAAAAACGTTTATATCTTTTTATAAATAGTCCTGATATTAATTTGTTTTCAAAATTCATATATATTTATAACTATTATGAGGAAAAAAATAAAAAAAATTAATGCTGCAATTTTAATCATTGGAAATGAAATACTTTCTGGCCGTACACAAGATAAAAATGTAGCTTTTATCTCTAACTGGCTAAATTCAAATTGTGGAATATCAATCAAAGAGGTGAGGATAATTCCAGATGAGGAAAAAACTATTGTAAAAAATGTTTTAACTTTGTCAAAAAAATTTAATTATGTTTTTACAACTGGTGGAATAGGGCCTACGCATGACGATATTACGTCTAAATCTATCTCAAAAGCATTTAAAGTAAAGTACGAGTATCATAAAGAGGCATATGCAATTCTTGAAAAATATTACGGAAAGAAAAAATTTAATGACGGAAGAAAAAAAATGGCAAAAATGCCAAGGAGTGCTAAATTAATATACAATCCGTCAAGCGCTGCTCCAGGTTTTATAACTAAAAATGTTCTATCTTTACCCGGCGTTCCTTCAATTTTAAATTCGATGATTGAAAATTGCAAAAGATATTTAATTAAAGGATTAAAAATTCATAGCAAGACGGTAAATCTTTTTACTGTTGAAAGTAATATTTCAAAACAATTAAATTTGATTCAAAAAAAATATAAAAAATTTGTTGATATAGGTAGTTACCCTTTTTTTAGACTTGGAAAAATAGGTGTTGCAATTGTTACTAGGTCAACATCACTAAAAAAATTAAAAAACGTTAATACTGACTTAATGAAAGTAATTAAAATGAAAAAAATTAAAGTTTTAAAACTTTAAATTAAATCATAGACTTCATCGACTGATATAGACTCAATATCCTTTGTTCCATGAAGTTTTTTACTATCTAATATTTTTGTGTAATTATTTTTTGGAGCAAATTTTTCCGAGTTTGTAGGACCAAATAATACTATCATAGGAATATCGGCCAGTCCCATCATGTGCATTACTCCATTATCAATAGATACTGCTTGATCTAATCGAGATGATAAAGCTGTAACTAGAGCTGGGCAAGATAATTCAGAATTTGTTTCAGGAAATATAGATCCAGGGACTTGATTTTTAATTTTTTCAATTATGTGTTCTTGATTTTTTTCAATAAAAAAAACTGGTATTTTATTTTTTATAAGTGATTTATTTGCGAGTGAAATGAATTTGTATATTGACCAACTTTTTTTTCTATATTCATTTCCTTGTGTAATAGAAAATCCTATATAATTAGATTTTGGCAGAAGTCTTCTCGCTTCATTAAGTAAATTCTTGGGAAGTTTAGTATAATTAAAATTAACAAGTTTTATTTTTTCATCTAAAAAAAGACTTAAGTTTTCAATATGATTTTTAGACTTATATTTAATTTTTTTTGAAGAGAATAAATTTCCATAAGTTGTTGAATAAAAATTATTATGTGGAATTTTCTTAAGAATTAAAGAGTTTCTAAATTTAGACTGGAGATCAATTATCAGGTCAAATTTATCTTGATTTATTTTATTAAAATTCTTTTTAGCAAATAATAGATGCCACCATCTAAAACCAAAATACCTTAAGTTTAATTCTAGAGTATCAACATTAATATTATATTCTTTTAATTTTCCCTCAAAATGATTGGGATGGGCACCCAAGTAAAAAATTTTAGAGCGCCTGTAATGATTTTTAAGACTTAATATTAATGGGATGATTTGTATTGAATCTCCTAAACCCCCACCTGAGTTATAGATTAGGATCTTTTTCATTGGATATTTATACCAAACCCACCCTGAACATCAAATGTATTCAATAAAGATAAATTGTTCTGTTTAATTAAAGAATTAAAAAATATGTTCCAACTGTTAAATTTTTATAAAACTCATAATTTAGTAAGATTAATTTTTATTCTTACTTTATTAATAATTTTTTTTCCTAAAGAAAATTATGCTTGTGATGATGTTGATGGCGCGACTGTAACTTACACTTCAGATTGTAGACAAATAGTAGTAACGGGTGATGGTTCTAACATTACTATTGATGGCGCTACAATTAAAGGAGCATCAGGCACTAATGAAAAAGGAATAATCACTACAGGCGGAACTAATACTACTATTACTATTAATAGCGATGCAGCTATAGGTTACGACACTGCAGCTGGCCTTGATAGAGTCGGAATTACAAATCAAGCAGGGGGTAGTATTACAACGATTACTAATAATGGAAGAATAGAGACTAGGCAATCCACTAACTCTGGATATGGTTATCCAATTACTAATTCAGGTACCATTGGAGATATAGTTAATAGTGGAGATATTTTTTCAAACAGCAGAGCTTCAATTTATAATTGGAGTGGAACAGTTAGCAAAATTGAAAATACGGCAACCGGCGATATTTATGCAAGACGAGAATTTGCTATTGGAAATTCAAATACCATTGGAACAATAACAAATGCAGGGATGATTAGAGCCGGTAAAGGACAAACAATTAAGAACTCGGGCTCAGGGGACACAATAACTTTAATAGAAAATACAACTAGCAGCGCAACGATAAAAGGTGAAGATGATACCATCTATAATGAAAGTGGCGGCATAATTACAACAATCAAAAATGCCGGCACAATACAAGCATGGGGGAGTAGTAATGCAGTAGCAATTAATAGTACAGGCGCAACAATAGATACTATAGAAAATACAGGAACTATTGAGGCCAACAATGATGGTAGGGGAATTTCTACTGCAAGTAATGGTGCAATCAATACAATAACAAACTCTGGAACTATTTCTGGCATAAATGCTGATGGTGTAATTTACACTGGCTCAACCGGAACTATCGGTACAATTACTAATACTAGCTCGGGTAGAATTGAAGGAAGTGACAATGATGGTGCAATTAAAAATGTAGGGACAATCACCACAATAAATAATTCAGGCGTAATTACAGATGATACTGATAATAGTATTTTAAATAGAGGAACTATCACCACAATTAACAATACTGGAACAATAACAGGTGCTGCTTTGGATATTAGAAATGAAAAAGCTGGCGTACTTGGAACTATTACAACATTGATTAACTCTCAAGGAGGGAGTGATGCGCTGACTTATGGATATAAGCTTCCTACAAATTACAAGGTAGTTGTTAATAGCGATACTGATTATGGTAAAGTAGTTTTTAGCAATGAGTCAAGCACAACAACATTTGATGTAGATAGTAGCTCAACCTTTAGCGGAAACACCGCAAAAACCTATACCGATGTTATTAGCGGTATTACTGAAAGCGATATAGAATCTTGCACTAGCGATACCGATTGCGCAAACAACAATGATACTGGAGTTCTTGAAGGACATTATAGATATTTCTGGAAATTAGATGATACCAATGGAGATGATGATTGGGATTTAATAGTAACCCCTGATCGTGAAGATTTTCAGGTAGAAAGAGATAATCAAAAGTATCGAGCAGAAAATACTCTAACTAAACTAAGAGGCTTATATGATACTGCAAATTATATAGACGGAAGATTGCCAAATGAATGTAGCACAACGGGTTCAGAGGAAAACAGCAGTGAGCTTAAAGAAATTTGCAATCAAGGATTTGCTAAAATATTTCACAGCTATCAAAAAAGAGATGGCAAATATGAAGGATCATCATCAGGTGCTATTGGTATGTTTAAACCAATAGAATGGAAGGGCTATCCTATTGTTAGCAATGTATTTGTTGGTTACTCACATCAAGAAGGTGATTTTGATAATGGAGAGTATTTAGGTGGAGATAATTATGTATTAGGAATTAAAAATAATTATCAAAACAATGGACTTAATTTCTCTTTCACTCCAATGATCGGATTAAATGAATTAGGAGTTAAAGACTTCGACTCTGTTAGAGTTGAGAAAAAGGCGACTAATCTTTTAAGTGAATTTGCTGCGGTGAACGCAAATATTAATAAAAAAATTGGAACTGGTGAAGATAGATTTTTAAATATAAGCGTAGATGGAACACTTGGTCTACAAAAATTTCCAGACTATTTATCAAAATTTACAGACGGCGACTTAAGTGTTGACGATTCCATTGAGCAGTTACTAAGCGGTGGATTTGAAGTATCATATACAGAAACTTTGCCAGGTAAATTTGTTATTAAGCCTTATCTTGGAGTGACTTTGAGTGAAAATCTAAACGAAGTAATAAATATTTCGGGAGGAAAAACGAATTCAAATGTAACAAATGATCACCAAGAAAATTGGTCAGGTTATAATGTTGGAGTTTCATTAACTAAAGAAGTTAAGGGTGTCGATTTTGATTTAAATTTAATGTACGGCAATGAAGACGGTTTAATTAATCAAATCGCAGGGTTTTCATTAAAGAAAAATTTTGGTGCAGCTAAAGTAAAAACTGCTGCACTTATAAAAAAACCTAAACTACCAAAAATTGACGAAAGCCTAACAACACAAATTGATAAGAAAGATCTTAGAGAAATTGTAACTTTAAAAAGTTTAAACAAAGAATTAAAAGCTGAAAATGCTGAATTAAAAGCACAAAATGAAAAGCTAAAATTATTAGCTCAAAAAGCACTTCAACAAAATAAAGCTAAAGAGAAATTAGCCATTGAAGTATTAAAAGAAAATGAAAAACTAAAATTAACCAATCAAATTCTTAAAAATAAAATTTTAGAAAATGAAAATGAACAATTAAGACAATCAATTGAGCAAGAATTTAACGAATTCAGTATGCTTAAGTATATCTTGTTTTTATTTATTTTCATTTTTTTACCGGCCTTAGTATTAACTTTATTGTTTGCTTTTATTGTCAATAGAATCAGATTTAGAATGGCAACTAATTAAAGTAATTTTATCCTACAAAATATGGGAAGACTTGGAGCAGACTTGGAGATAGAGACGGAAAATAAATTATTTTTACTTATTTAAAACACTTGTGTATTAATATATTAACAATAACAATAAAAATAACACAGTGCCCTCGTGGTGAAATTGGTAGACACAAAGGACTTAAAATCCTTGCCCTTTTGGGAGTGCCAGTTCGAGTCTGGCCGAGGGCACCATTTTGAAGATGAATAAACTATCAATAATTTCAGATACAAACTCTAGATCTTTAAAATTAAAGAAACAAATTATTAAGATTTTTAATAAACAGAAAATCAAAAGATCTAATGTGATTATAGTTATAGGTGGTGATGGCTTTATGCTTAAAACACTTAAAAAAAATAAAAACTCAAAAAAATCGTTTTATGGAATTAATTCAGGTAATTATGGATTCTTAATGAATAAATTTTCAAGTAAATTAATTGTTAAAAATTTATCTAAAGCAAAAACTGTGAATATTTCTCCATTAGAAATGTCAGTTAATACTAAAAACAATATAAGAAAAAGTATAGCTATAAATGAAGTTTCAATATTGAGACAAAGCAGGCAAGCTGCAAACCTTTCAATAAAAAATAATTCAAAACATATTATTAAGAAATTAGTTTCTGATGGTGTATTAGTTTCAACTCCAGCTGGCAGCACAGCTTATAATTTATCAGTGCATGGACCTATTTTAAGTTTAAACTCTAAAAAAATTTCTATCGCACCAATCAGCGCTTTCAGGCCAAGGAGATGGGCTGGAAAAATTGTAAGTGATAAATCAAAAGTGATCATTACAAATTTAAACCCTATTAAAAGACCTATCAGCGCTGTAGCAGATAATGTCGAGGTAAGAAATGCAAAAAAAATTACTATAAAAGTCCAAACTAAAATAAAATTTAATCTTCTTTATGATAAAAATACTAGTTTACAAAAAAAAATAAAATTAGAACAATTAAGAAAAGAAACGAATTAAGATTGGTGCCCTCACACGGACTCGAACCGCGAACCTATTGATTACAAATCAATTGCTCTACCAATTGAGCTATGAGGGCTTAAATGTTTCTTAAGATAAATTTAATAAAAAGACAATACAATTTAAATATAAATCATTGCTTAATTGATTGAAAAACATGGTGACAAACAACAGAAACAGTATTTGATATATTCAAACTCTCTATATTATTGTTCATTTTTACTTTGAATCTAAAATCTGAATTATCTAAAGTTTTGGCTTTAATCCCAAACCCTTCTGATCCAAAAAGTAAAATATTTTTTCCTTGCCAGTTATGTTGAGTAAAGTCTTTTTTTGCACTTGTATCAAACGCACTTACCCAAAATTCTTTTGTCTTTAAAAATTTTAGGGTTGTATTTATATTTGCTACTCTAAAAATTTTAATGTGCTCTGTTCCTCCGCTTGCACTTTTGTACATAAGCTTACTTTTTGAAGGAAAGGATCTTTCTTTAACTATAATTCCATCAATGTTGAATGCCACAGCACTTCTTATAATTGATCCAATATTTCTTGGATCAGTTACTTCTTCAAGAGCAATTAAATTGAGGTTTTTTTTTGTATTTTCAATAATAAATTCTTTTAAAGTAATTTCTTCAAGTTGCTCAACTTCAGCTACCAATCCCTGATGTGCAGTTTCATCTCTTCCACAAAGATTGTCCAACTCTTTTTTTGATTTGTAAAAAACATTGATTTTTTTAAATAAATTTAAATTTTGATTTTCCCTATTGAGTTTTTTTTGAGCATCTTCTGTTAAGAAAACTCTTTCAATTTTTCTTGATGGGTTTTTAAGAGCCTCTAAAACAGCGTGTTTTCCAACTATTAAAAAGGTTGTTTTTTTCATCATTTCAAAGGCTATTTACTCAATTTATTAGCATATTTTAAGGTAAAATGATTTATTGCAATTATTACATAAATGCTTATAAAACGCTTGTTGTTAAAAGCTTTTTAAGTTAGTGGGTATCCCTAAGATCAAATAGGAGGGGTACCAAAGCGGTCAAATGGGGCGGGCTGTAAACCCGTTGACTTCGGTCTTCGAAAGTTCGAATCTTTCCCCCTCCACCAACTTAAAGCTCTTAATAATATAGGGCGAGATAAGTTTGGATATCGCGGGTGTAGTTCAATGGTAGAACGCTAGCCTTCCAAGCTGGATGTAAGGGTTCGATTCCCTTTACCCGCTCCAAAATTAAAATTAAAAAATAAAGTGAGGAAAAAAAGATGTCGAAAGAAAAGTTTAACCGAAATAAGCCGCATTGTAATATCGGTACAATCGGACACGTAGACCATGGTAAAACAACATTAACTGCAGCAATAACTAAAGTTTTATCTGAAGCAGGTGGTTCAAGTACAGCAAACTTTGTTGCTTATGATCAAATTGATAAAGCTCCAGAAGAAAAGGAAAGAGGAATTACAATTTCAACAGCACACGTTGAATATGAAACAGAAAAAAGACACTACGCCCACGTTGATTGCCCAGGTCACGCTGATTATGTAAAAAATATGATTACGGGAGCAGCTCAAATGGATGGAGCAATTTTAGTTGTAAATGCAGCTGATGGTCCAATGCCTCAAACAAGAGAGCATATTCTTTTAGCACGTCAAGTTGGAGTTCCTGCTATTGTAGTTTTCTTAAATAAAATTGACACAGTTAAAGATAAAGAGTTGGTTGATCTTGTAGAAGAAGAAATTAGAGAACTATTAACGTCATATAAATTTCCAGGAGATAAAATTCCAATAGTTAAAGGTTCTGCTTTAAACGCTGTTGAGGGTAAAGATGAAGCAACAGGCAAAAACGCAATAATGGAACTAATGAAAGCTGTGGATGAAACTATTCCTCAACCTGACAGACCAAAAGATAAACCTTTCCTTATGCCAGTAGAAGATGTTTTTTCTATTTCTGGAAGAGGAACTGTAGTAACTGGAAGAGTTGAGTCAGGAGTAATTAAAGTTGGTGAAGAAATAGAAATTGTTGGTATCAGAGATACAAAAAAATCTGTTTGTACTGGTGTTGAAATGTTTAGAAAACTTTTGGACAGTGGTGAGGCAGGCGATAATATTGGAGCTCTTTTAAGAGGTGTAGAAAGAACAGATGTAGAAAGAGGGCAAGTTCTTTGTAAACCAGGATCAATAACTCCACACACTGAATTCGAATGTCAGGCTTATATTTTAAAAAAGGAAGAGGGCGGGAGACACACTCCTTTCTTTACTAAGTATAGACCTCAATTTTATTTTAGAACTACAGATGTAACTGGTGAAGTAACTTTACCTTCTGGCACTGAAATGGTTATGCCGGGTGATGATGGGAAATTCACAGTTAAATTGATTACACCAATTGCGATGAATGAAAATTTAAATTTCGCAATTAGAGAAGGTGGAAAAACAGTTGGAGCTGGAGTAGTAACTAAAATAATTAAGTAACGCTTAGGAGCGTAGTTCAATTGGTAGAGCGCCGGTCTCCAAAACCGGAGGTTGTGGGTTCGAGTCCCTCCGCTCCTGCCAAACTTAGATAAAGTTATGAAAAACCCTTTAAAATTTATTCAAGAAGTAAAACA
The DNA here is from genome assembly GCA_902572345.1 of uncultured Pelagibacteraceae bacterium. Taxonomy (GTDB): domain Bacteria; phylum Pseudomonadota; class Alphaproteobacteria; order Pelagibacterales; family Pelagibacteraceae; genus Pelagilacustribacter. The sequence continues at coordinate 34,252 of CACGEW010000003.1, forward strand.
AGAAACTTTTAGAATAACTTGGCCTACAAAAAAAGACACAATGATGGGAGCAGTAATGGTCTTTGCTTTAGCCTCTATTGCTGCTATTTTTTTTCTAATTTTAGATCAAATTCTAAGATTTTTACTTAATCTTGTTTTAACAATTAATTTTTAATAATGAATTGGTATATAGTTCAAGCTTACTCTGGTTTCGAAAAAAAGGTAGTAGACTTAATTAAAGATGAGTTAAAAAAAAACAATCTATCTGAGAAATTAGAAGAGATTCTTGTTCCAACACATCAAGTTACAGAGGTAAAAAAGGGAAAAAGAACAAAAAAAGAAAAAAAATTTTTTCCAGGTTATGTGCTTGTTAAAATAGACTTAGATAAGGAGATTTACCATATGATTAAGAATCTTCAGAAGGTTAGTGGATTTCTTGGATCCGCCGATAAACCAACCCCAATATCAGATGATGAAATAAAACGAATTTTAGGTCAAGTTTCTGAGAGTGCAGTTACACAAAAAACAGGCATCAGTTTTGAAATTGGTGAAAAAGTTAAGGTATGTGATGGCCCTTTTGCTTCATTTAATGGTTTAATTGAAGAAATTGATGAAGAAAAATCTAGACTTAAAGTGTCTGTTTCTATATTTGGTAGAGCTACTCCTGTAGATTTAGAATTTAATCAGGTGGAGAAAAATTAAATGGCAAAAGAAATAGCAGGCTACGTAAAATTACAAATTAAAGGTGGGCAAGCGAATCCAGCACCACCTGTTGGTCCGGCTTTGGGTCAAAGAGGGATTAATATAATGGAATTTTGTAAAGCTTTTAATGAAAAAACTAAATCTTTTATGGGTAAACCAGTACCAGTTATTATTACGGTTTATAAAGACAAGAAGTTCGATTTTATTATTAAATCACCTCCAGCTTCTCATTTTATTAGAGAGGCAGCAAAATTAAAAAGTGGCTCTAAAGAACCAGGTAGAGTAGTAGCTGGTTCAATTACAATGAAGCAAGCGGAAGCGATTGCAAAAGAGAAAATGAAAGATTTAAATGCTTTCGATATAAAAGAAGCAACTAAAATTATTTGTGGTTCAGCAAGATCAATGGGCATCGAGGTAAAAGAGTAGTTATGAAAAAATTTTCAAAAAGATATGAAGAAATTTTAAAAAACACTATAAAAGACAAAAGGATAAATGTTAATGAAGCTATAGATTTAGTGAAAAAAAACTCAACGACTAAATTTGATGAATCGATAGATGTTTCTCTAAAAATAAATTTAAAACAGTCAAAAGGTGGTGACTTTAGTTTAAGAACAGTTGTCAATTTACCAAACGGCTCGGGAAAAAAAAATAAAGTTGCAGTTTTATGTGAACCAGATAAAACCGAAGAAGCAAAAAAAGCTGGAGCGGATATCGTTGGTTCAGATGATCTTTTAGAGAAAATCGCTTCAGGAAAATTAGATTTTACTAAACTGATTTGCACACCTGGAATGATGGCTAAGATTGGTAAACATGGAAAAGTTTTAGGACCAAAAGGTTTAATGCCAAATCCAAAATTAGGAACAGTCTCTACTGATTTATCTAAAGCAGTAAAAGATATTAAAACTGGTTTGGTTGAAATAAGAAATGATAAAGATGGAAATCTTGCATCAACTATTGGCAGAAAAAGTTTTTCATCTGAAAAACTATCACAGAATTTTAATCATTTCATAGAAAGCTTAAAAAAAGAAAAACCTGATACTATTAAAGGCGAGTTCATAAAAAGCATTTATTTGACTTCAACTATGGGCATTTCTTACAAAATAGGAGCTAAATAAAGTTATGATGTCTAAAGCTGCAAAAAAGAATTACGTTGAAGAAATGAAAAAAACATTTACTGACAATGAGTCAGTTATGATTGCACAATATCAAGGTTTAAATGTAACTGAATTAGACGCGTTAAGAAAAGAGTTAAGAGATAAAGGTATTTTATTTAAAATTACTAAAAATAGAATCACAAAGCTAGCGTTAAAAGAAACACCTAAAAAAGACCTTGAAAAGTATTTTACCGGGCCAACAGCTGCAGCGATTTCTTCTGATCCAATATCGTCTGCTAAGATTTTAACAAAATTTTCAAAAGAGAATAATAAATTAAAAATAATTGCTGGATTTATGGATGGCAAGGTTTTGAATGAAAACGAGGTGTCCGTTATTGCCACACTACCTTCATTGGAGGAGGCAAGAGCTAAAATAGTGGGAATTTTGGCTACCCCGGCTCAAAAATTAGTGAGTATTTTACTTGCACCTGGCTCAAAAATTGCTAATTTAGCGCGCGCGAAGAGTTTAAAAAATTAAATCACAGGATTAAAAATGGCAGACTTAAATAAAATTATAGACGAACTTTCTACTTTAACGGTTGTTGAAGCAGCAGAATTGTCTAAACAGCTTGAAGAAAAATGGGGAGTAACAGCAGCAGCTCCTGTTGCAGCAGCACCAGCGGGCGGAGCAGCAGCACCAGCAGGTGAGGAAAAATCTGAGTTTTCAATTTTCTTAGCTTCGGCTGGTGATAAAAAAATTAACGTAATAAAAGAAGTAAGAGCAATAACTGGTTTAGGTTTAAAAGAAGCTAAAGATTTAGTTGAAGCAGCTCCAAAAGAAGTTAAAGGCGGAGTAGCTAAAAAAGAAGCTGAGGAATTTAAGAAAAAACTTGAAGCAGCTGGAGCTAAAGTAGAATTAAAGTAAACAAATTTTAAGACTAAATTTTATTGTAGGATAACACTTACAATAAAATTTTTTATATTTAATGCAATTATCTTTTACTCAAAAGAAACATATAAGAAAAAACTTTGGCAAATTAGTTGAAGGTCTATCCATTCCAAATTTAATTGAAGTTCAAAAAAACTCCTACAATGAATTTTTAAAGTCAAAATCATTAAATGACCAGCTAAATGATTTGTCGAAAGGAATTGATAAAGTTTTTAAAAGTATTTTCCCTATAGAAGATGGAAATGATAAATCTACCTTAGAGTATATCTCTTATAAATTAGAAAAACCAAAATTTGATGTAATCGAATGTAAGCAAAGAAGTCTTTCTTATACCACATCGTTAAAAGCAACTTTAAGACTAGTTGTTTACGACATAGATGTAGAAAGTAATACTAAACAGATTTTATCTGCAAAGGAACAAGAAGTTTTCATAGGTGATCTTCCTTTAATGACTCCAAGTGCTACTTTTATTACCAACGGAGTTGAAAGAGTTGTAGTCAATCAAATGCATAGAAGTCCAGGAGTGTTTTTTGACCACGATAAAGGCAAAACACATGCAAGTGGAAAACTATTATTTAATTGTAGAATTATTCCTGGTAGAGGATCATGGTTGGATTTTGAGTTTGATCCAAAAGATATTTTATATTTTAGAATTGATAGAAAGAAAAAGCTTCCCATAACGACATTTTTATTTGCCTTAGGCTACACAAAAAGTAGAATAATTGAGACGTTTTATACTACAAATAAATATACTTTTAATAAAGACACCAACAGTTGGTTAACAGATTTTAATCTAGAAAATTATAAGAGACCATTAAAACTTTCTTTCGATTTGATTGACGGCAAAACCAATAAAAAAGTTTTAGGTAAAGGAGATAAATTAAATATTGTAATTGCAAAAAAATTAAAAGAAAAAGGTTTAAATAAAATATCATTACCCAACGACCAGATAGTCGGAAAATATATTGCAAAAGATATAAAAGATAAAAATGGTGAAATTTTAATTGGAGCAGGCTTTGATATAACCGAGGAGCAATTAGAAAAAATTATTGCTCAAGATGAGAGAGAATTAAGTGTTGTTAATATAGATCCTATTAATAAAGGCCCTTATATATTAGAAAGTTTAAAAATTGATAAAAATTTAAATAAAGCAGACGCTTTAAACGATATTTACAAAGTTTTAAGACCTGGGGAAGCCCCATCAGTTGAGATAGCCGAAGAAATTTTTAATAACTTATATTTTAAAAAAGAAAGATATGATTTATCTGAAGTTGGAAGAGTAAAACTAAACTCAAAATTAGACTTAACTACTAGTGCTAAAAAGACGGTTTTAGAGAGCGCAGATATAGTAGCAATCATAAAATTTATGCTTGATCTTCGAGATGGCAAAGGTGATGTTGATGATATTGATCACCTAGGTAATAGAAGAGTTCGATCTGTTGGAGAGCTAGTAGAAAATCAATTCAGAATTGGTTTACTAAGAATGGAAAGAACGGTTAAAGAAAAGATGTCAACTTTTTTAGAAATAGAGTCGGCTATGCCTCAAGACCTAATTAATGCTAAATTAATAACAACTTCTTTAAAGGATTTCTTTGCAACTTCACAACTTTCTCAATTTATGGATCAAACAAATCCATTATCTGAGATAACACACAAAAGAAGAGTTTCAGCTCTTGGCCCAGGCGGTCTTACAAGAGAAAGAGCAGGCTTTGAAGTAAGAGATGTTCATCCAACTCACTATGGTAGGATTTGTCCCATAGAAACACCAGAGGGGCCAAATATTGGGCTTATTAATAGTTTAGCCACTTATTGCAGAGTAAATAAATTTGGATACATAGAAAGTCCTTACAAAAAAGTTTCTAATGGAAAGGTCACATCAGAAATAAAATATCTTTCTGCAATAGAAGAGGAAAAATATACAATAGCTCAAGCTAATTCTGCTATAAATGCGGACGGTTCTTTCGTTGAAGATTTAGTTGCTTGTAGAAAAAATTTAAATTTTGAATTGTCATCTAAAGAAAACATTGACTATATCGATGTATCTCCAAAACAATTAGTTTCCGTCGCAGCTGCATTAATTCCTTTTTTAGAAAATGACGATGCAAATAGAGCATTAATGGGTTCAAATATGATGCGACAAGCAGTTCCATTATTAAAACCAGAGTCACCTTTAGTTGGCACAGGAATAGAGTCTGATGTTGCTTTAGACTCAGGTGTTACGATAGTTGCTAAAAGAAACGGTATGGTAGACAAGATTGATGGAAAAAGAATTGTTGTTAAAGCAACAGATGTTACTGATTTATCTCAATCTGCAGTAGATATTTATAACTTATCTAAGTTTCAAAGATCAAATCAGAATACATGCATCAATCAAAAACCTTTAGTAAAGGTTGGAGACAAAATTAAAAAAGGCGATATTATAGCAGATGGTCCTGCAACTAAGCTTGGTGAACTAGCTTTAGGAAAAAATGTTACCGTCGCCTTTATGCCATGGCAAGGATATAATTTCGAAGACTCAATTTTAATATCAGAAAGATGTGTAACCGATGATGTTTTTACTTCTGTGCATATAGAAGAATACGAGTCTATGGCTAGAGATACTAAACTTGGTGCGGAGGAAATAACGAGAGATATACCTAATGTGAGTGAAGAAAGTTTAAGAAATCTAGATGAGTCAGGAATTGTATATGTTGGTGCGGAAGTGAAACCTGGAGATATCCTTGTTGGAAAAGTTACTCCAAAAAGTGAAACATCTTCAAGTCCAGAAGAAAAATTACTTAGATCTATTTTCGGTGAAAAGGCAACAGATGTAAGAGACTCATCACTAAAATTACCATCAGGAAGCACTGGTGTTGTTATTGATGTTAGGGTTTTCAATAGACATGGAATTGAGAAAGACGAAAGATCTATAGCTATTGAAAGAGCCGAAATTGAGTCAGTTCAGGAAGATAAAAAAGTTGAAGAAGAAATCTTAAATAGAAATATTAAACTAAGAGCGATTGATCTACTTAACGGTCAAAGTATAAACAAACAATTCAAAGAATTAAAATCAGGGACAACTCTAAATCAAAATGATTTTGAAAATTTAAATTTAAAAGATTTATGGAAAATTTCAATGGAAAATAAAGAAATTAATGAAGATCTAGAGAAGCTTAAAAATCAATTTGATAACGCATCAGAAGATATAAAATTAAGATTTGAAGATAAAGTTACTAAAATACAGCAGGGTGATGATTTATTACCAACTGTTATGAAAGTAGTAAAGGTATTCGTGGCAGTCAAGAGAAGATTAATGCCGGGCGATAAAATGGCTGGAAGACACGGCAACAAAGGAGTTGTTAGTAAAATAGTTCCAGTAGAAGATATGCCTTATATGGAAAACGGTAAACCAGTTGATATAGTTTTAAATCCTCTTGGTGTACCAAGTAGGATGAATGTTGGGCAAATATTAGAAACTCATTTAGGCTGGTCATGCTCAGAGCTGGGAGATCAAATAAAAAATTACATGAAAAATTTTGATAAAGAAATTGATAAAGTAAAAGATAAGCTAAAAGATATTTATGGAAAACATTATTACGACTCTGTAATCTCAAAATTATCAAACAAAGAAGTGGCAGAATTAGTTGAAAATTTATCTAATGGTGTACCAATTGCTACTCCTGTTTTTGATGGTGCAAGCACAGATGATATAACAAAAATGCTAGATTTAGCTAAACTTCCTAATACAGGACAAACTCATTTATGGAATGGTCAAACCGGAGAAAGATTTGATAGACCAGTTACTGTAGGAATAATTTATATGCTCAAATTAAATCATTTAGTTGAAGATAAAATTCATGCTCGATCAACCGGTCCATACAGTTTAGTTACTCAACAACCATTAGGTGGTAAAGCTCAGTTAGGTGGACAAAGATTTGGAGAAATGGAAGTATGGGCACTTGAGGCTTATGGAGCTTCTTACACACTTCAAGAAATTTTAACTGTTAAATCTGATGATGTAGCAGGTAGGACTAAAGTTTACGAAACTATTGTAAAAGGAAATAATAATTTTGAGTCAGGAGTACCTGAGTCTTTCAATGTCTTGATAAAAGAAATCAGAGCATTAGGATTGAATATAGAATTAAACTAAATGGAAAAAAATCTTACAAAAAATATTGATAATCAAAATTTACCACAAGAAAATAATTTTGATAATATTAAAATTACGTTAGCCAGTCCTGAAAAAATTAAATCTTGGTCATATGGTGAAATAAAAAAACCAGAAACAATTAACTATAGAACATTTAGACCAGAGAAGGACGGATTGTTTTGTTCAAGAATATTTGGACCAGTGAAAGATTATGAATGTTTGTGTGGTAAATATAAACGAATGAAATTTAGAGGCATCATCTGTGAAAAGTGTGGAGTAGAGGTTACTAAATCCAACGTAAGAAGAGAAAGAATGGGTCATATTGATTTAGCATGTCCAGTTGCGCACATTTGGTTTTTAAAATCTTTACCAAGTAGAATTTCATTAGCTATTGATATGAAGCTAAAAGAAGTTGAAAAAGTTTTATATTTTGAGAGTTTTATCGTTGTTGAACCGGGTCTAACAACTCTTAAAAAAGGTCAACTAATAAGCGAGGAAGCTTTAATAAAAGCTCAAGATGAATTTGGTGAAGATGCATTCACAGCTGGTATTGGAGCAGAAGCTGTTAGAGAAATTTTAGTTAATTTGGATCTTAAAAAAGAACAACAAAAACTAAGAGACTCTTTAAAAGAAATTAAATCTAAGGTCACTGAAGAAAGAACTATAAAAAGATTAAAATTAATTGAGTCATTTATAAGTTCAGGGAATAAGCCAGAATGGATGATTTTAACTACTGTGCCTGTTATACCTCCAGAATTAAGGCCGTTGGTCCCGTTAGATGGAGGTAGATTTGCTACATCAGATCTAAACGATTTGTACAGAAGAGTTATAAATAGAAATAACAGATTGAAAAGACTTCTAGATTTAAAAGCTCCTGACATTATCGTAAGAAATGAAAAAAGAATGCTCCAAGAGTCTGTGGATGCTTTATTTGATAACGGAAGAAGAGGTAGAGTAATAACTGGTACAGGTAAAAGACCTCTTAAGTCTTTAGCTGAAATGCTGAAAGGTAAACAAGGAAGATTCAGACAAAACTTGTTAGGAAAAAGAGTTGACTATTCAGGAAGATCTGTAATTGTTGTTGGTCCTGAGTTAAAATTACATCAATGCGGTTTACCGAAAAAAATGGCGTTGGAATTATTTAAACCTTTTCTATACGCTAGATTAGATAAATTAGGTTTAGCCACTACAATTAAGCAAGCAAAAAGATTAGTTGAGAAAGAGAAAAGTGAAGTGTGGGACTCTTTAGAACATATTATCAGAGAGCATCCTATACTTTTAAATCGAGCACCAACTCTTCATAGACTAGGTGTTCAAGCTTTTGAGGCAAAATTAATAGAAGGTAATGCTATTGAACTTCATCCTTTAGTGTGCGCAGCTTTTAATGCTGATTTTGACGGAGACCAGATGGCGGTTCACATTCCTTTAAGTTTAGAGGCACAACTTGAAGCAAGAGTTTTAATGATGTCCACAAATAATATTTTAAGTCCATCAAATGGTAAACCAATAATCGTACCAAGTCAGGATATAGTATTAGGTATTTATTATTTATCACAGGCTGAAGAGGGAGATAAAAAACCTAAAGGAATATTTTCTACTATTGAAGAGATAGAACAAGCCCTAGAAAACAAATCAATCAGTTTACATTCTAAAATAGTTTCAATATTTAAAACGGTTAATGAAAATGGCGAAATTGTAGTTGAAAAATACACAAGCACAGCTGGACGTTTTTTATTAGCAAATATTTTACCAAAAAATCACAATATAAAATTTGCTTTAGTAAATAAGTTATTAACAAAAAAAAATGTTTCAGAGGTAATAGATACAATTTTCAGATATTGCGGCCAAAAAGAAACAGTAATCTTTTGTGATAGAATTAAGACACTTGGTTTTAAACACGCATTCAAAGCTGGAATTTCATTCGGAAAAGATGACTTAATTATTCCTAAAACAAAAGAAAATTTAATCTCTAGTACAAAAAAACAAATTGAAGAATACGAAAAACAATATTCAGATGGCTTAATTACTAGAGGAGAAAAATACAATAAAGTAGTTGATGTATGGTCTAAATGTACTGACACAGTAGCTAACGAAATGATGAAAGAAATCTCATCTGCAGAAAAAGTTTACGATGATGATAGAATTGAAACAAATTCGGTCTACATGATGGCTGACTCTGGAGCTAGAGGATCACAAGCTCAGATGAAACAGTTAGCAGGAATGAGGGGTTTAATAGCCAAGCCATCTGGTGAAATCATTGAAACACCAATAATTTCAAATTTTAAAGAAGGTTTATCAGTACTAGAGTATTTTAATTCAACTCACGGCGCTAGAAAAGGTTTGGCAGACACTGCTTTAAAAACAGCAAACTCTGGTTATTTAACAAGGAGGCTATGTGATGTGGCTCAAGATGTTCAGATTACAAAAGCAGAATGTGATCCAAAAAAGAGATCGTCAGTTACTATTTCAGAAATTATCGAAGGTGGAAATATTTTAGTAAGTTTATCAGAAAGAGTATTAGGAAGAGTTATTGCTGAAAATATTAAGAATCCGGTAACAGGTGAAGTTATAATCAAAAAAGACAAACTAATTGATGAATTTGATTGTGAAAAAATTGATGCTGCAGGGGTGAAATCGGTAAATGTATATTCAGTAATTACATGTGCTTCAACAAAAGGAGTTTGCCAAGTTTGTTATGGAAGAGATCTTGCAAGAGGTAAGCTCGTAAGTGTTGGTGAAGCAGTGGGTATGATTGCCGCGCAATCTATTGGTGAACCAGGAACTCAATTGACAATGAGAACTTTTCATGTCGGAGGTACTGCTCAAATTAAAGAGGAGTCGCAAATTATCTCTCAAACAAGAGGTAAATTAAATATTATTAACAAAAATTTAATAGAAGACTCCAAAAAAAATATAATTGTTATGGGTAGAAATACCCAATTAAGTATCGAAGATGATAATGGAAGACAATTAGCTATATACAAAGTTAATTATGGTTCAAAATTATTTTTTAAAGATGGAGATCAAATAGATAAAGGAAAAAAAATAGCTGAGTGGGATCCTTATACATTACCTGTAATTGCTGAGACGGGGGGTATAGTAAATTATATGGACCTTATGGAAGGAAGTTCTTTAACAGAAACTCTTGATGATGCTACAGGTTTATCTTCAAAATCCGTAACCGATTGGAAATCTTCATCAAAAAATTCTGAACTTAAGCCAAGAATTACTTTAAGAGACGAAAAAGGAGAAATTATAAAAAAAGCTGACGGTAATGAAGCAAGATATTATTTAGTACCAGACACAATTTTGTCAGTAAAAGATGGACAAAAAATTTCTGCTGGTGATGTTTTAGCTAGATTACCTAAAGAAACTTCTAAGACAAAAGATATTACAGGAGGATTACCTAGAGTAGCAGAATTATTTGAAGCAAGAAGACCAAAAGATAGCGCGATAATTGCTGAGAATGATGGAGTAATAGAGTTTGGAAAAGAAGTAAGAGGTAAACAAAAAATTTCAATAGTTTCCAATAGTGGAGAGACATCAAATTATCTAATTCCAAAAGGAAAACATGTCAATTTTAATCAGGGTGAAAAAATTAAAAAAGGAGAATATTTGTTAGATGGCAGTCCAGCTCCACATGATATTTTAAGAATTTTAGGTGTTGAAAAACTTACTGAATATTTTGTATCAGAAGTACAAGAAGTTTATAGATTACAAGGAGTAGTAATTAACGACAAACATATCGAAACAATAGTAAGACAAATGTTAAAAAGAGTTGAGGTAAAAGATCCAGGTGACTCAGACCTTTTAATGGGCGAGGTTATTGATTTATTGGATATAAATGTAATAAACGATAAATTAAGAGAAGAGAAAAAGAAGCCTGCACAGTTTGAAAGAGTGCTTCTAGGAATAACAAAAGCATCACTACAAACTAATTCTTTCATTTCTGCTGCATCATTCCAAGAAACTACTAGGGTTTTAACAGACGCATCGATTAAAGGAAAAACTGACTCTTTAGAGGGATTAAAAGAGAATGTTATCGTAGGTAGACTTGTTCCAGCTGGAACTGGATTAACAAAAATCGAGTGGGACAAGCAAGCAAGGGACCAAGATAAAGCGAGATTAGAAGAACTTAAAAGACAGGAATTAGAATCAGCTCCAGAATCGCCAGAACAGACAGTTTAAACAGTATTTAAATCGGCTTAAATATTGACTTTTACCGATTCAATGCTAGTTTACGGCACATTTTGAATGTTAGAAGTAAGGTAGATTAGAACCTTAAACACTAACAAAATCATTAAAGGGTTTTCCTTATTTCAACTTCAAAATAATATTATGCCAACTATAAACCAGTTGATTAAAAAAAGTAGAGTTAAACCTGTTGCTAGGAACAAAGTACCAGCACTTGAGAGACAGCCTTTAAAAAGAGGTGTTTGCGTAAAAGTTTATACAACAACTCCTAAAAAACCTAACTCTGCATTAAGAAAAGTTGCTAGAGTTCGATTATCAAATGGTTTTGAAGTTACAGCTTATATTCCAGGTGAAGGACATAATTTACAAGAGCACTCAGTTGTTTTACTTAGAGGTGGTCGAGTAAAAGATTTACCTGGTGTGCGATATCATATTTTAAGAGGAAATTTAGATACCCAAGGTGTCGCCAATAGAAAACAAAGAAGATCCCTTTACGGAGCTAAAAAACCAAAATAATTTATGTCCAGAAAAAGAAAAGCACCAATTAGAAAAGTTTATCCTGATCCTAAATTTCACTCAGAAGTAGTATCTAAATTTATTAATTCAATTATGTATGATGGAAAAAGATCTACAGCTGAAAAAATTCTTTATGATGCCCTAGACAAAATTAAAACAAAAAACAATGAAGATCCTTTAAAAATTTTTAACACAGCAATTAGCAATGTTAAACCAAATCTTGAATGTAGATCTAGAAGAGTTGGCGGTGCAACTTACCAAGTTCCTGTCGAAGTTAAGGCAAAAAGAGCTCAAGCATTAGCACTAAGATGGATAATGGATGCTACAAGAAAAAGAAAAAATAAAACCATGGCAGAAAAATTATACTCAGAAATTTTAGATGCATCACAAAATAAAGGATCAGCAATTAAAAAAAGAGAAGATACGCATAAAATGGCAGAGTCAAATAAAGCCTTTGCACATTTTAGATGGTAAAAAATTATGGCTAAGTACACTTTAGATAAATACAGAAATATTGGGATCATGGCGCACATTGATGCCGGCAAAACAACTACAACGGAAAGAGTTTTGTATTACACTGGAAAAAGTCACAAAATCGGTGAAGTTCATGATGGAGCCGCTACAATGGATTGGATGGAACAAGAACAAGAAAGAGGTATTACCATTACTTCAGCAGCAACAACCTGTTTTTGGAGAGATCATAGAATTAATATTATAGACACACCGGGCCACGTAGATTTTACTATTGAAGTTGAAAGATCATTAAAGGTTTTAGACGGAGCCGTAGCAGTGTTTGATGGTGTTGCTGGTGTCGAGCCGCAATCTGAAACTGTTTGGAGACAAGCTGATAAGTACAAAGTTCCGAGAATATGTTTCGTGAACAAGTTAGATAGAACTGGTGCAGACTTTTATAGATGCGTAGAAATGATTAAAGATCGTTTAGGCTGTAAGCCATTGCCCTTACAATTACCTATTGGAGCTGAAGCTGATTTAAAAGGTATTGTCGATTTAGTAAAAATGAAAGGTGTAGTTTGGCAAAATGAGGATCTTGGAGCTAAGTTTGATTATGTAGACATACCAGATGATTTAAAAGATAAAGCAAAAGAATATAGACAAAATCTGGTTGAAACTGCAGTTGAAGAAGATGAGAAATTGATGGAGGCATACCTAGAGGGTAAAGAACCATCAGAGGAAGACTTAATAAGATGTATTCGAAAAGGAACTTTAAATTTCAATTTCGTACCAATACTTACTGGTTCTGCATTTAAAAACAAAGGTGTTCAACCTCTATTAGATGCTGTAATTGATTATTTACCAAGTCCTAAAGATATCGGTTCAATAGAGGCAACAAAATTAAATTCTGATGATAAAATACAAATGAAATTTGAGGAAGGTGAACCTTTTTCTGCTCTTGCTTTCAAAGTTGCTAACGATCCATTTGTAGGTTCATTAACATTTATTCGTATTTATTCTGGAAAATTACAAGCTGGTACAGCTGCTTACAATTCATCTACAGAAAAATCAGAAAGAGTAGGTAGAATGTTGCTAATGCATGCGAATTCTAGAGAAGATATTAAAGAAGCTACCACAGGAGATATTGTTGCTCTTGCAGGGTTGAAAAACACAATTACAGGTCACACACTTTGTGATCAAAACAAGCCAGTATTGTTAGAACCAATGGAATTTCCTGATCCTGTAATTGAAATCGCTGTAGAACCTAAAACTAAAGGTGACCAAGAAAAGATGGGTGAAGCATTAAATAGGCTGGCTAAGGAAGATCCTTCATTTAGAGTAAGTTCCGACGAAGAATCTGGTCAAACAATTATTAAAGGGATGGGCGAACTTCACTTAGATATTATTGTTGATAGAATGAAAAGAGAATTCAAAGTTGAGGCAAACGTAGGTGCTCCCCAAGTAGCTTATAGAGAAACAATCCTTGGTTCATCTGAAGTAACTTATATTCATAAAAAACAAAGTGGTGGTTCAGGTCAATTTGCGAAAGTAACGTTAAGTGTTGAACCTTTAGAACCAGGTAAAGGTAGAGAAGTTGATAATAAAATTAAAGGCGGAGCTATACCAAAAGAATTTATTCCCGGAGTAGAAAAAGGTGTTTTGAGTGTTGCTGAGAGCGGAATATTAGCTGGCTTTCCTGTCATCGATTATAAAGTAACAATTTTAGACGGCTTACACCATGACGTAGACTCAAGTGTATTAGCTTTTGAAATAGCATCACGAATGTGTTTTAGAGAAGCATGCACAAAAGCAACTTTAAAATTATTAGAACCAATGATGAAAGTTGAAGTTGTAACTCCAGAAGAGTTTATGGGAGATGTTATAGGAGATTTAAATAGCAGAAGAGGACAAGTTGCTTCTACAGAAGCTAGAGGAAATGCTACAGCAATAAATGCAACTGTTCCATTAGCAAATATGTTTGGGTACATAAATAATTTACGCTCTTCAACACAAGGAAGAGCTCAATACACAATGCAGTTTAGTCATTATGATAAAGTTCCCCAAAACGTGCAGGATGAGGTAACAAAAAAATTAGCTTAATTTATGGAAAATCAAAATATTAGAATACATTTAAAAGCATATGATAATAAAATCCTTGACCTCTCTACCGAGGAGATTGTTAATACTGCTAAAAGAACAGGCGCACAAGTTAAAGGCCCCATACCTCTACCTACAAGAATAGAGAGATATACAGTTTTAAGATCACCACATATTGATAAAAAAAGTAGAGAACAATTTGAGTCAAGAACTCACAAAAGATTAATAGATATAATTGAACCAACACCACAAACTGTAGAGGCATTAATGAAATTAGATTTAGCTTCAGGTGTAGATATAGAAATAAAGATTTAAATTATGAGCATTGGCTTAATAGGAACAAAAATAGGAATGACCAGAGAATTTATGGATAGTGGTCAGTCTGTTCCTGTAACTGTGATTAAAGTCGAAAAAGGTAGAGTGCTAGATGTTATATCTAAAGAAAAAAGAGGATACTCAGCTGTAAAAATAGGTTTTTTCAAACTTAAGAATTCAAAATTAACAAAACAAATGAAAGGATATTTTGCTAAAAAAAATACAGAGCCAAAAAAAATACTAAAAGAATTTAGAGTAGAAAATAATGATCAATATAAAGAAGGAAATGAACTTGGTTTAGAGATTTTTAAAGATAAAAAGTTTTTAGACGTAAAATCGAGAACAATTGGTAAAGGTTTTGCTGGAGTAATGAAAAGATGGAATTTTGGTGGTTTAAGAGCATCCCATGGTGTCTCTGTTTCACATAGGTCACATGGTTCAACAGGGCAAAGGCAAGATCCTGGAAAAGTATTTAAGGGAAAAAAAATGGCTGGTCATATGGGCGATAAATTGAGAACAATGCTTAATTTAGAAATAGTAAAATCAGATTTAGAAAATAGCTTGTTATACTTAAAAGGTTCAATACCCGGATCAAAAAATTCAACAGTTTTATTAAGAGAGTCAGTAAAAAATGTTACTAGGAAAACGATTAAAGAAAAATATGAGGCAAAAATTAAAGCAGCTGCAGCTAAGAAAGGAAAAAAATAAATGAAATTTCCACTTTTAAGCATCGACGGAGCTAAATCAGATTCAATTGAGATTTCGGATAAATTGGTTAAATTAAAAGTAAATCATAAATTAATCAAATTTGTAATTGACTGGCAGTTAAACCACGCCAAACCAAGAACTGCTAAAACAAAACAAAGAAATCAAATTAAGGGTTCAACTAAGAAAATTGTGCCTCAAAAAGGTGGTGGTGGTGCCAGACACGCCAGCAGAAAAGCCCCATTGTTTGTTGGTGGAGGGGTAGCTCACGGACCTAAAGGATCTGTATATAAAGTTAAAAAAATTAATAAAAAAGTAAGAAAACTTGCTTTAGCTCAAACTCTGTCAAAAAAGAATTCAGACAAATCACTGCATATATTAGCTGATGTTAAAAAAGAAATTAAAAAAACAAAAGAATTTAATAAATTTTTGGAAAAAAATAAAATTTCAAATGTTTTGATAATTTCAGATAATGACTCTATGAAAAATATAAACAAATCAGCTCGAAATATCAAAAATGTCAAACTTATTAAAGATGAAGGTGCGAATATTTATGATTTATTCAAATTTAAAAATGTATTGATCACATCTTCCTCAGCAAAAAAGATACAAGAAAGAGTTCTCAATGAAAAAAATTAATTATATAGACTCAATAAGAAATCCTATTATTACAGAAAAAGCTACAATTTTATCAGAGCAGAACAAAACTGTATTTAAAGTACACGAAAAGGCAAATAAGAAAACTATAAAGAAAAATATTGAAAAATTATTTAAAGTTAATGTAATTAAAGTGAATATAATAAATCAAAAATCCAAACTTAAGATTAAACAAGGTAAAAAATCAATAAAAAGTGGATACAAAAAAGCAATCGTTACTTTAAAAAAAGGTCAAAGTATTGATTTAACTACAGGAATTTAATTTATGGCATTAAAAACTTTTAAACCCTACACAAAGTCAACTAGAGGCACTGTAGTTCTTGACAAAAGCAACCTTTGGAAAGGTGCCCCTTACAAGCCGTTAACAAAAGGACAAAATTTTACGGGAGGCAGAAATAATAATGGTCGTATCACATCACGTCATATAGGAGGAGGATCAAAACACAAATACAGGGTAATTGATTTTTATAGAAAGAAAAAGAATGTTCCTGCAACAGTTGAAAGAATTGAGTATGATCCAAACAGAACAGCTCATATCGCCTTAATTTCTTACAAGGATAATGAAAAAGCTTACATCATTAGTCCGCAAGGTTTAAAACAAGGTGACACAATTGAATCAGGTAAAAATGTTGAAATTAAAGTAGGTAATTCACTCGAGTTGAGAGATATTCCTCCAGGAACTTCAATACACAATGTAGAATTGATCCCAGGAAATGGAGCTAAGTTAGCAAGATCAGCTGGTTCATCTGTAACTTTGTCTGGTTATGATGGTGATTATGCAATTTTAAAACTTTCTTCAGGTGAAACAAGAAAAGTGAGTAGTTCATGCATTGCTACAATAGGAATTGTGTCTAATCCCGATCAAAAAAATATTAAAATTGGTAAAGCTGGAAGAAATAGATGGAGAGGTAAAAGACCTCAAACGAGAGGTGTTGCAATGAACCCGGTTGATCACCCGCACGGAGGGGGTGAAGGTAAAACTTCGGGCGGAAGAAGTCCAGTTTCACCATGGGGCCAATCTGCAAAAGGTTTAAAAACTAGAAGACCAAAAAGAAGTGATAAATTTATAATTACTAGAAGAAAGAAAAGGAAGAAATAATGACTAGATCTGTTTGGAAAGGGCCTTTTGTACATCCAAGTTTATTAAAAAAAATAGATAAACTTAAAGATGCTCCAAATAAAAAACCAATTAAGACTTGGTCAAGAAATTCTACAATAATTCCAGATTTTGTTGGACATAGTTTCATGATACATAATGGTAAATCTTTCATTCCTATCACTATCTCCGAAGAAATGGTTGGACATAAATTAGGTGAATTTGCACCAACAAGAACCTTTAAAGGACATACACCAGCAGATAAAAAAGCCGCTGCTCCAGCAGCCAAACCTGAAGGAGATAAAAAATAATGGAAAAAAATATTTCTTTAGTAAAAGCTGTAAATAAAAACGTAAGAACAAGTCCAAGAAAATTAGCACTTGTGTGTAATTTTATAAAAGGAAAAAAAGCGGATATTGCTTTAAGAGATTTGGAATTTTCAAGAAAAAGAATAGCTAAAGAGGTAAGTAAAACAGTAAAATCAGCTATATCTAATGCAGAAAACAACAATCAGTTCGACATTGATAATTTATTTGTTAAAGAAGCTTATGTAGGGAAATCATTAGTAATGAAAAGATTTAGACCTCGAGCTAAAGGAAGAGCGAGCTCGATTAAAAAACCATTTAGCAGAATAACAATCATATTAGAGGAAAAGAAAGAAAAAAAGGTAAGTAAATAATGGGACAAAAAATTAATCCAATCGGTCTAAGATTAGGTATCAACAGAGGTTGGGACTCAACATGGTTTGCAAAGAAAAAAGATTTTGGTCGATATTTAATAGAGGATTTTAAAATTAGAAACTATATAAAAAAGAATATAACCAATTCTGGTGTATCTGAAATAATTATTGAACGATCATCAAAAAAATGCACAGTTTCAATACATACTTCAAGGCCGGGTTTTGTTATTGGAAAAAAAGGGGCTGATATTGAAAAAATTAAAAAAAATATTATGAAGATTACCGATGGGGATGTAAATGTAAACATCAAAGAAATTAAAAAACCAGAATTAAATTCAAATTTAGTTGCTGAAAATATTGCTCAACAGTTAGTTAAAAGGGTTGCATATCGTAGAGCTATGAAAAGAGCTATGCAATCTGCAATGAGATTAAACGCAAAAGGAATAAAAGTTATGTTAAGCGGCAGATTAGCAGGAAATGAAATTGCAAGAACTGAATGGCTACGTGAAGGAAGTATCCCTTCACATACATTAAGAGCAGATATTGATTACGGATTTGCAGAAGCATTAACCACATATGGAATAATTGGAGTTAAAGTTTGGATTTATAAAGGTGAATTAATGGCAAAAGATGTTGAAAAAGAAAAAAAAGAAAGGGTAAAAAATGCTACAGCCAGTCAGAACTAAATATAGAAAAGCATTCAAAGGTCGAATTCATGGTAATGCCTCAAGAGCTGTAAAACTTAATTATGGTCAATTTGGCTTAAAAGCAGTTCAACCAGAACGAATTATAGGCAAACAAATTGAAGCGGCGAGAGTGGCCCTAACAAGATACATGAAAAGAACAGGTAAGGTGTGGACAAGGATTTTTCCAAATATTCCAGTTTCAAAAAAACCAACAGAGGTCAGAATGGGAAAAGGAAAAGGTTCGCCCGAATACTATGCTTGTAGAGTTAAACCAGGAAGAATTATTTTTGAAATAGACGGTGTTTCAGAGGAAACTGCAAGGGAAGCCTTATATAAAGCTTCTGCTAAACTACCAATTAAAACAAAATTTGTGAAAAGATAATGGCGAAAAAAAAAGAAGATAAAAAATTGACTAAAGATCAAGCAGAGAAAAAAATCTTAACATTAAAGAAAGATCTCCTTAACATTAGGTTTAAAAAAATTAATAATCAAATTACTAATCCTGCACAATATAATGAAATTAAAAAAAGTATTGCTAAATTGTATACAACTTTAAAAAATTCAAAATGACAAAAAAAATTTTAAAAGGAATAGTAACTAGTGCAAAGAACAACAAAACAATTGTTGTTGAAGTTACTAGAAAATTTAAGCACCCTTTTTACGAAAAGGTGATTAAAAGATCTAAAAAATATCATGCACATGATGAAAAAAATAAGTTTAAAGAAGGGGAAAAAGTTTCAATAATTGAATGTAAACCATTTTCGAAGAAAAAAACTTGGCAGGTAATAGAAAAATGATACAAATTCAAACAGAACTAACGGTAGCTGACAATACAGGCGCTAAAAGAGTTGAGTGTATAAAGGTACTTGGTGGATCAAAAAGAAGATACGCATCAGTTGGTGATATAATCGTGATAAGCGTAAAGGATGCTATACCAAAAGGTAAGGTGAAAAAAGGCGCTGTTCACAAAGCAGTAGTGGTAAGAACAAGGAAAGAAATTTATAGAGATGATGGTTCAAAAGTACAATTTGATAAAAATGCAGTTGTTTTAACAGATGATAAAGGTGAACCAATTGGTACAAGAATATTTGGTCCAGTAACAAGAGAACTTAGAACTAGAGGACATACAAAAATTATCTCTCTAGCTCCGGAGGTGCTTTAAATGTTTTTAAAAAAGGGTTTACAAGTGAAGATTATATCGGGAAAAGATAAAGGTAAAACAGGTGAAATTTTAGAAATTAATAGAAAACTTAATACAGTAAAAATTAAATCGATTAGTATGATAAAGAGACACACAAAACCAACAAAAGAAAATAAAGGTGGAATTATTTCAAAAGAGAGTTTTATTCATCAATCAAACGTAAAAAATTTAGATACTCAAAAAAATGACAAGAAAGCGGTGGGTAAAAAATAATGCCAAGATTAAAAACAACATATGATAAAGAAATAGCCGTAAAGTTAATGAGCAAACTTTCATTGAAAAATAAACATGAAGTTCCAAAGATTGAAAAAATTATTTTGAATATGGGTCTTGGTGAAGATGCATCTGACGGTAAAAAACTAAAATCTTGTGCAGATGATATGGCTTTAATTGCAGGACAAAAACCAATAATTACAAAATTTAAAAAATCAATCTCTAATTTTAAAACAAGAAAAGGATCAAACGCAGGTATAAAAGTAACTCTGAGATCACAAAAAATGTACGAATTTATAGATAGATTAATTAATATTGCTTTACCAAGAATTAAAGACTTTAGAGGCCTATCTTCAAAAGGCATAGATAGTTCAAACAACTATTCTTTTGGTATTAAAGAACATATTGTTTTTCCTGAAGTAAATTTTGATAAAGTTGATAAAATTAGAGGTCTTGATGTAACAATAGTCACATCAAGTCAAAACAAGATGGGAACACTAGAACTTCTTAAAGAGTTCAATTTTCCTCTCAATGATAAGAAAAACTAAAGAGGGTATATATGGCTAAAACAAGTGCGGTGCAGAAAAATTTAAAAAGAATTAAGCTAGTAAAGAGATACGCAAAAAAAAGAGCAGCATTAAAAAAAATTATAAATAATAGAAAATTAGAATTATCAGAAAGATTTGAAGCTCAATTAAAACTTAATAAATTGCCAAAAAATTCTGCAAAAATAAGAATAAGAAACAGATGTGAAGTTTCAGGCAGACCACACGGCGTTTACAGAAAACTAAGAATTTCAAGAATTGCACTTAGAGACATGGCGTCGTCTGGTAAAATTCCTGGAATAACAAAATCGAGCTGGTAGGAGGAAAATGACATTTACAGATCCAATTGGTGATATGTTTTCAAGAATAAGAAATGGTCAAATGAGATCATTAGACTTTGTTGAGATACCTTCATCTAATTTCAGAAAAAATATTTTAGAAATATTAAAAAACGAAGGTTATATTAAAGATTTTTTTATAGAGAAAACAGAAAATAATAAAACAAGTCTCAAAATTACTTTAAAATACTATGAAGGTGATCCCGTAATTAAAGAAATAAAAAGAATTTCAAAACCTGGCAGAAGAGTTTATTCAAGAGCAACAAGCATACCAAAAGTAATGAATGGTCTAGGTCTTGCAATTTTATCAACTCCAAAAGGTGTAATGAGTGATGTGGAAGCAAGAAAGAATAATGTAGGTGGAGAAATAATCTGTAGGGTGTTTTAATGTCTAAAATTGGAAAAAAAAATATAATCATTCCGAAAGAGTCTTCTGTAAAAATTGAAGGCGCTAATTTAACTATCACAGGACCAAAAGGTACAAAAAAATTAACCATTAATGATAAAATATTTTCTTCAAAAATAAATGATAATGGATTTCAATTACTACCATTGGAAAAAAAGATTGATAAAAAAACCTCAATAATGTGGGGCACTTATAGAAGTTTGATCAATAATGCTGTAACGGGTGTTTCAAGAGGTCACGAAAAAACTTTAGAATTAACCGGTGTTGGATTTAGAGCAAATTTAAAAAGCGATGTGTTAAATTTGCAACTAGGTTTTAGCCATGATGTAAATTTTAAAATACCCAAAGAGATAAAAATAACAGTTGAAAAACAAACAATAATTAAAATAAATGGAGTTGATAAAGAATTAGTTTCTAAAATTGCTGCTGATATCAAAAATTTAAAACCTGTTGAGCCATATAAAGCAAAAGGAATAAAAGAAAAAGGTCAATTTGTTTTAAGAAAAGAAGGAAAAAAGAAATAACCATGAAAAAGATTAGTAATAAAACAAAAAGAAAACTTAGAAATAGAAAAAAACTTAAGTCTGTCAATATTAACAGATATAGAGTTTCTATAACTAAGTCTTTAAACAATATTTCTGCTCAAATAATTGATGATAAGCAAAAAAAGACATTAGTATCTGCATCTTCTATAGAAAAAGAGATAAAACAAAAGAAAATAAAAAAAATTGAAAAATCAAATTTAATTGGCGAAATTCTTGCTAAACGCGCAAAAGAAAAAAATATTAATGAAGTTTATTTTGATAGAGGCGCTTATAAGTATCATGGAAGAGTTAAGTTATTCGCTGAAACATTAAGAAAGAATGGATTAAAATTTTAATATGGCTGAGAATAAAAAAATTGAGAGTGATATAAAAGAAAAATTAGTTGCAATAAACAGAATTACCAAAGTTGTTAAGGGTGGTAGAAGATTTGGTTTTGCTGCCCTCGTTGTTGTCGGAAATCTGAAGGGATCAATAGGAATAGGGCAAGGAAAATCTAAACAAGTGCCAGATGCTATTAAAAAAGCTACTGAAGTAGCAAAAAGGAATTTGATTAAAATACCTTTAAAAGAGGGCAGAACTCTTCACCACGATGTAAAAGGTAAAAACGGCTCTGGAAAAGTTTTTTTAAGAGCCGCTCCGGCCGGTACAGGTATAATTGCCGGTGGAGCTATAAGATCAGTATGTGAAGTATTAGGAATCCAAGATGTAGTAGCAAAATCTCTTGGTTCTGCTAATCCACACAATGTTCTAAAAGCTTGTGTAAATGGTTTAAAATCTCAAAACTCACCAAAAATTTTATCAGCAATTAGAGGAAAAAAAATTTCTGATATAATCCTAAAACGAGAGACTAAATAATGCAATTAAATAACTTGATCAAAAATAATAGAAAAAAAATCAGAGTTGGAAGAGGCATTGGTTCTGGTAAAGGTAAAACCTCTTCTCGAGGTCATAAAGGTCAAAAATCTAGATCTGGTGTAGCAGTTAAAAGTTTTGAGGGTGGTCAAATGCCTTTATACAGAAGATTACCAAAGAGAGGTTTTAAGTCTATTAATAGAGATAACATTGCTGTTTTAAATCTTTCAAAAATTCAAAATATTTTAGATAAGTTTAAAAACGATATTAAGGTAAATTTAGATTTAAAAACTCTTAAAGAAAAAAAGCTAATTAATAAAAAATTTTCAAAGCTTAAAATTTTAGGGTCTGGCGAAATTAAAAAGAATATAGAAATTTCAGCTCACTTTGCTTCCAAAAATGCTTTATCTAAAATAGAAAAAGCTGGGGGAAAAATTAGTATAGTAAAAAAATAGTAGGTTATGTCTAGTGAATCAATCAATACAGCTGGTGCATTTAGTCAAGCAAAAGATTTAAAAAATAGAATTTTTTTTACAATTTTAATTTTGATTATTTATCGCTTAGGAACTTATGTCCCTTTATCTGGAATAGACCCTTTAGCACTAAAAGAAATTATGTCTTCCAGTCAGAAGGGTTTACTTGGAATGTTTAATATGTTTTCAGGTGGAGCTGTAACTAGAATGGCAATTTTTGCACTAGGTATTATGCCTTATATTTCTTCCTCAATTATTGTTCAATTATTAACAGGAGTTTCAGATTACTTTAAAAATCTTAAAGAACAAGGTGAAATAGGTAGAAAAAAAATTACACAAATAACTCGATACGGAACAGTTTTAATTGCTTGCTTACAAGGGTATGGAGTGTCAGTCGGATTAGAGAATGCTGGAAATTTAGTTATTGAACCTGGTATGTCATTTAGAATTATGACGACAATTTCACTTGTAGCGGGCACTACTTTTTTAATGTGGTTAGGTGAACAGATAACTTTAAGAGGAGTCGGTAATGGAATTTCTTTGATAATTTTCTCTGGAATTGTTGCTGAAATACCACGAGCCTTAGCATCAACTTTTGAACTGGGAAGAACTGGGGCTTTATCTGCTGTAATGATTGTAGGGATATTTATTTTAGTTATATTGACAGTTTTATTTATAGTTTTCTTTGAAAGAGCAATGAGAAAGATACTAATTAATTATCCCAAAAGGCAAGTAGGAAATAAAATGTATGGAGGAGAGTCTTCGCACCTGCCTTTGAAAATAAATACTGCTGGAGTTATACCCGCAATTTTTGCTTCCGCTCTTCTTCTCCTACCTATAACAATATCTAATTTTGGTTTCGCGGAGTCCGATACTTTTTTAAAAATATCATCAATGTTTACCCAGGGGCAGCCCTTATATATGATGCTTTATGCATCTGGAATTATTTTCTTTTCATTTTTTTATACTTCTATAGTTTTTAATCCAAAAGAGACTGCAGAGAATTTAAGAAAATACGGTGGATATATTCCTGGTATACGACCTGGCGAAAGAACTGCAGAATATATTGATACAATATTAACTAGATTAACTACTGTGGGAGCTTTGTATCTTACATTCGTCTGTTTGATGCCTGAGTTCTTGATTGCTAAATATCCTATTCCATTTTATTTAGGCGGAACATCCATTTTAATTGTGGTTGTTGTTGCCATGGACACTGTAACTCAAGTTCAAACAAGATTAATGAGCTCTCAATACGAGTCATTAATAAAAAAAACAAAATTTGGTAAATAATTAAGTTAATGAATATTGTTATCTTTGGACCACCCGGAGCTGGTAAAGGTACTCAGTCTAATTTTATTGTTAAAAAATATAATCTCTATCAAGTATCAACAGGCGAGCTTCTAAGAAGAGAAATATTAAATAAATCAGCTCTAGGACAAAAAATAGAAACAATCATTAATTCTGGTAATTTGGTATCAGATCAAATTGTAAGTGATTTAATAGAAAAATATATATCTAATAAAATTTATAAGAATAGATTAATATTTGATGGTTATCCTAGAAATTTAATTCAAGTAAAAAATCTTGATAATTTGTTAAAAAAATATGAACAAAAAATAAACCTTGTTTTAAAATTATCAGTAAGTTTAGAAACTATAAAAAAAAGAATTATTGAAAGACAGTTATTAGAAAAAAGAGCAGATGATAAGGAGTCAATAGCTGTCAAAAGATATCAAATGTATGAAAAAAATATTGAGCCAGTTATAGAGTACTATAAACAATCTAATTTGTTGACAGTAGTTAATGGAGAGAAAACTATTGGTGAAATTAGTGATGAAATAAGCGGCTTAATTGAGAGTATCAAGGGTTGACTTTAAGAGATTAGACAATATAAATACGCAAGAAATAAAAACTCATTAATTTATGGCTCGTATCGCAGGGATAAACATTCCACAAAACAAAGTTGTTAGCATAGCATTAACCTATATACACGGAATAGGTCTTTATTCATCAAAAAAAATTTGTAAAAAATTGGATATACCAGCCTCTAAAAGAGTTAACGAATTATCCGAGGAACAAGTTTTAAAAATAAGAGAATTCATTGACGCAAATCATAAAGTTGAAGGAGATTTAAGGCGAGAAGTTTCAGTTAATATAAAAAGGTTGGTTGATTTAGCGTGTTATAGAGGATCAAGACATAAAAAAAAATTACCTGTTAGAGGTCAACGAACTCAATGTAATGCTCGTACAAGAAAAGGTAAAGCGATAGCTATAGCTGGTAAAAAGTTAACACCACTTAAAAAATAATTTTAAATGAGTACTAAAAACGAAAAAAATCTAAAAAAGAGTGAAGCTAAAGAAGTTAAAACCGTTGATTTAAATAAAAATAGTTCATTTAAAAAAAAGAAAAAAATTAAAAAAAATATTACATCGGGAATAGCTTACGTATATTCTACTTTTAATAATACAATTATTTCAATTGCAGATGAAAGCGGTAACGTTATATCGTGGTCCTCTGCAGGAGCAAAAGGATTCAAAGGTTCTAGAAAATCTACACCTTATGCAGCCCAAGTTGCAGCAGATGATGCTGGCGCTAAAGCATTTGAACAGGGTTTACGCACACTTACAGTTCAAGTAAAAGGTCCTGGGTCAGGTAGAGAAACTGCTTTGAGGTCATTACAGTCAAGAGGATTCAAGATTTTATCAATTAAAGACACAACACCTATGCCACACAATGGAGCAAGACCACCAAAAAGAAGGAGAGTATAATGCAGACATCATCAAATGTAATAGATAAAAATTGGAAAGCACTTATTAAACCGAATAAATTAGATATTTCAAGTAATGAAGATAAAACAGTTGCAAAAGTTGTTGCCGAACCCCTTGAAAAAGGTTTTGGCCAAACTATTGGAAATTCTTTAAGAAGGATATTGCTTTCTTCAATTCAAGGAGCTGCAGTAACAGCTATTCAAATTGACGGAGTTCTTCATGAATTTTCTTCAATTAAAGGCGTAAGAGAAGATGTAACAGATATTGTTTTGAACGTTAAAAATTTAGCTATAAAATCGTCATCTTCGAGCTCTAAAAAAATCGTATTAGACATTAAAGGGCCCAAAGAAGTTAAAGCTAAAGATATTACACTTGTTCCAGAAATTGAAATTTTAAACCCCGAGCAAGTAATTTGCAATTTGGATGAGAAAACAAATTTTCATATGGAATTAATGGTAAGCACCGGCAAAGGATATGTACAGGCTCCTAAAAATAAAACAGAGGATAGCCCTCTAGGCTTAATTTCTATTGACTCATTATTTAGCCCAGTTAAAAAGGTTTCATTCTCTGTAGAAAATACAAGAGCAGGAAGCGCGCTTGACTATGATAAGTTAGTAATGACTGTAGAAACTAATGGAACCGTGGACGCAGAAGACGCTATTGCATATTCTGCAAGAATTTTTCAAGATCAATTGGCAATGTTTGTGAATTTTGAAGATCCTCAAGAAGTAGTAAAAGAAGTCAAATCATCAGAACCTGAATTTAATAGAAATCTTCTTAAAAGAGTTGAAGAACTTGAACTATCAGTTAGATCAATGAATTGTTTAAAAAATGATAATATTATTTATATTGGTGATTTAGTTCAGAAAACAGAGCCAGAAATGTTAAGAACACCTAATTTTGGAAGAAAATCTCTAAATGAAATTAAAGAAGTACTTAACACTATGTCTTTATATTTAGGTATGGAAATACCTAATTGGCCCCCAGATAACATAGCTGAATTATCTAAAAAACTTGAGGAAAATAACTATTAATGAGACATGGTATTGGCTATAGAAAGTTAAATAAAACAAGCGAACACCGAAAAGCTTTATTTAAAAATATGCTTAACTCTTTAATTAAGTATGAACAAATTATAACTACTTTACCTAAAGCCAAAGAACTTAAACCACAAATTGACAAAGTAATAACTATTGGGAAAAAAAATATCTTGAGCAATAAAAAGAGATTATTTTCTAAACTGCAGGATAAAAAATCTGTGACAAAAGTCTTTGATGAACTATCAAAAAGATATAATTCAAGAAAAGGGGGATACTCAAGAGTTTTGAAAGCTGGATTTAGAACAGGCGATGATGCTCCAATGGCAGTTATTGAATTAGTTGATAGAAATCCTGAAGCAAAAAAAGTAGATAAGCCCAAAAAAGTAGAGACAAAAGATAAAAAAAAAGAAACTCAACCAGAACCTAAAGTAGCAAGCAAATAATTAAGCGTTCATGCCCAAATCATACACAGTAGAAGATGATTATAATGACTCGCGTCTAGATAAATGGTTTAAAAATAAAATAATAAATTTACCTCATTCATTATTAGAGAAAATATTAAGACAAAATAAAATTAAAGTTAATAAAAAAAAAACTAAATCATCTTATAGACTTCAAACTGGTGATTTGATTGATATTTACGACATTTCTAAGTTCAAACCTGTAGATAAAAAAGAAAAAATTAAATATTTACCTAAAAAAAAAGAAATTGGCACTTATGATGATTATGTAATTGAAGATAATGAAAATTTTATAGTAATTAATAAACCAACTGGCATACCAGTTCAATCAGGCACTAAATCATTTAAAAATATTATAGATATTATAAAAAATACAAAATATTTTGAAAATTCAAAACCTTTCATTGTTCACAGATTAGATAAAGAGACATCAGGCGTTTTGATAATTGCCAAAAATAGAAGGTACGCCCAATTATTTACTTCACTTTTTAGGATCAGGAAAATTCATAAAACTTATTTAGCTATAGTGTATGGAAAAGTTGATAAATCTATAAAAGTGATGAAAGATGATTTAATTTATTACGAAAATAATAAAAAAATTTTTCAAAAAGCTATTTCGAATCTTAAAATTATCAAATCAAACGATGGTTATTCTTACTTAGAGTTAAATCCTATTACTGGAAGAAAGCATCAATTAAGAAAACAATTACTTAAAATTGGATCACCGATAATAGGAGATGATAAATATTTTTTAAATGATAGAAAAAGAGTAAAAATTAAAAATCTTATGTTACATGCATATAAAATAAAATTTATGATTAACAACATTCAATATAATTTTAAGGCAAAGTATAACAATCTATTCGAAGACTTTCTTAAAAAAAACTTTTAAATATTATTAATATTTTTAATAAAGATATTTGCTAAATCACTCTCAAATTTTTTAGGTTTAACTGAAATTAATTGTGTAATTGAAGTTACTTTTTTATTGTCTAAACCACATGGAACAATTTTTAAATATTGATTTAAATTATTTGAAATATTTATTGAACAACCATGATAGGCTATCCATCTCGAAACCCTAATACCTATTGCTGCAATTTTTTTATTTTTAACCCAAATACCAATATTTTTTTTATCATTTTTGGCTTGAATTTTATAATTTTCTAAAAATTGTATTATACTTTTCTCTATTGAACTTATTAATTTTCTTATATCTTTTTTTCTTTTGTTTAAATTAATGACAAAGTAAACAATTTTTTGCCCTGGGTTGTGCAATGTTATTTTGCCTCCTCTATTTGTTTTAATAATTTTTATTTTTTTATCTATTATTTCTTTTTTGTTGAAACTTACCCCAGCTGTATAAGTAGTTGGATGTTCTAGGATCCATAATAATTCTCTATTTGTGCCATTTTTTAATTCTTCAACTCTTTTATTGAGATAAAGCATTGCCATTTTATAGGGTATACGTTTTTTACTAATTTTGACTTCTATACTCATTTAATTTGAATTTTATCATTATATAGACTAATAGTCTCAAAAAAACTTTAAGAGGTATTTATGGCTTTACCAAAATCGAGAGAGGCAAAAAAAGTCAATTTGGATTTTAACAAGGAATTTATCAGTACTTTTACTCAAAATATTGAGAGTGGAAATGTTGAATTTATCAATCAAACTTTAAAAGATTTGCACGAAGCAGATGTTGCTAATTTAATTGAAAATTTAAATCCTGATACAAGAAATAAATTAATTGAAATTGAGTCATTTAATATTGATCCAGAAATTTTTATTGAATTAAATGAGTCAATTCAAAGTGAAGTTTTGCAATTACTTTCTATAGACTCTCTTATAAAAATAATAAAAAGATTAGAGTCTGATAATGCTATTAAGATTCTTGAAAATCTATCAAAAGAAGTAAAAGAAAAAGTATTAGAAAAACTTCCTCCAAAAGACAAATTTTTATTGGCAGAAGGTTTAAGTTACCCCGAAGACTCTGCTGCGAGAATTATGCAAAGAGAATTTACAGCAGTACCAAGTAATTGGACTGTTGGACAAACTATAGATTATTTAAGAGAAGATAAAGATTTACCTGAAGAATTCTTAGAAATTTTTATAGTAGATAATGACTTTAAACCAATTGGAACTGTTCCTTCATCAAGAGTATTAAGAACATCTAGAGATTTAAAAATGAATTCAATAATGAGAGAAATGCCAGTTTTAATTTCAGTTAATATGGACAAAGAAGAAGTTGGCTTAACCTTTGAAAACTACAACTTAGTATCAGCTGGAGTTGTAAATAAAGAAAATAAATTAGTTGGTATGATTACAGCAGACGATGTTGTTACAGTTGTTCAAGAAGAAGCCGAAGAAGATGCATTACGTTTAGCAGGAGTTGGCGATGAAGAAATCACCGATAGTGTTATGCTAAAAACAAAAAGAAGATTTAATTGGTTATTATTAAATCTATTTACCGCTTTACTTGCAACTTGGGTAATAAGTTTCTTTGGAGCTTCAATTGAACAAATGGTAGCTTTAGCTTTTCTCATGCCAATAGTTGCTTCAATGGGTGGAAATGCTGGGATGCAAACCCTAGCAGTAACGATACGTGCAATAGCTACCAAAGAATTATCAAAAAGTAATTTTAATCGAGTGGTTGGTAAAGAATTTTTGATAGGTATTTTGAATGGAATAATTTTTGCAATAATAACTGCAATAATAGTTCAATTATGGTTTAAAGAATTAAATCTTTCACTTTTAATTGGTATTTCAATGATCTTAAATATGATTGTTGCAGGATTGTTTGGAATTTTAGTTCCGGTATCATTAAAAAAATTAAATATTGATCCTGCTTTAGCTTCAAGTGTTTTTGTGACAACTATTACAGATGTAATTGGATTTCTTTCTTTTCTAGGCTTAGGATCTTTTTATTTTTTAAATTAGATATTATCAATTAATCTTACTTTTTTAATGTAGTAAGCAAAGAACAAATTATATTCTTTATAAGGTTTTTTGACTTTTTTAAAATTTTTTGTATTATAATTTTCTAAATAGTCTATTTTATTTGCACCTAGTTTTATTAGCTCTTTTTTTATTTTATTTATATTAAATAAACTATAATTTTTTTTTATCTTTTTTTTTAAGCTTCTAAGATAATGAAAAATATTAGATGCAATTATCATTTGACTTTTACTAAGATTTAAATTTCTTGAAGAGCAAGCTATGCCATTGTTTTCTCTTATCGTTTTGCATTCAACTATTTTAGATCTAATTTTTCTTTTTTCGATGTGTTTTTTAATTAGATACAATTGTTGATAATCTTTTTTTCCTAAAAAAATATATCTTGGTTTAATTATTTCTATAAATCTGTTAACTACATTTAAAACACCTTCAAAATGACCTTTTCTAAATTTACCACATAATTTTTTTGAAGATTTATCTAAAAAAACTTTGCTCTTAGGTTTAAACCCATAAATATCTTTAAAGGTTGGAATATATAAATAATCAACCATCAATTTCTTAAGCAGTTTTATGTCTTTTTTTGTGTTTCTCGGATAAGATTTAAAATCACTTTTTTTATTAAATTGTTTAGGATTTACAAAAATTGAGACTAAGGTTTTTAACTTAGTTTTTTTAGATTGTTTGATCAATGAAATATGCCCTTTATGTAATCCACCCATAGTAGGTACAAATGATATCCCTTCCGTTTTTAAAATCTCTTTCTGTAGTGTATGTTTATCTTTAAATATTTTCATTTCTATAAAGCAATGGTAATAACTAATATAAGAATCATATGATAAAACAAGCCATTATTCCATTAGCAGGATTAGGGACCAGAATGCTTCCTTTGACAAGTGTAATGCCAAAAGAGCTAATGCCCATTAATGGTAAACCTAATTTACAATACATATTAGATGAATGTATTGATGCAGGTGTAAAAGAATTTGTATTTATAATTTCAAAAAAAAAACTATCAATAAAAAAATATTTTTTTAACGATAATTTTTATAAAAAGATAATAAAAAAGAAAAAAGATAAAAGACTTATTGAAGAGTTCAAAAAAATAAAAAGATATCAAAAAATGATAAAATTTGTTTATCAGAATAATCCAAAAGGTACAGGAGATGCAGTTTTAAGATGTCAGAAATATATAAAAAACAAATACTTTTTAATGCTTTTACCTGATGACTTAATTATAAGAAACAATTGTTCTAAAGAAATGATACGATTACATAAAAAAACTAATGGATCTATAATTGCCACAAAAAGAGTAGAAAGAAAAACAGTATCAAGATGGGGAATTTTATCGATTAAAAATAAAAAACAAAGGTATTTTCAAATTAAAGACGTCGTAGAGAAACCTAGTATCAAAAAAGCACCATCAAATTTTGCAATTATTGGTAGATATATATTGCCAACGAAAATTTTCGGAGAAATTAAAAAATTAAAACCTGGTCAAGGTGGAGAAATACATATTACTGACGCAATTAGAAGCTTAATTAAAAAAGAAAATAAATTTTATGGAAATATTTTTACGGGCAAATATTTAGACTGTGGAACTTTAAGTGGATATATTAATTCAGGAATTCAAATATTTAAAGGAAAATAAATGAAATTATGCATGATAGGAACTGGTTACGTTGGGTTGGTTAGTGGTGTCTGCTTCGCCGATATAGGAAACCAGGTTGTTTGTGTTGACAAAGATAAAAATAAAATCGATAAACTTAACTCTGGAATTTCTCCAATCTATGAACCAGGATTAGATGAATTAATAAAGAAAAATTTTATAGCCAAACGTCTCTCATTCACTACCAACGTTGATAAAGCAATAAGCTCTTCAGATATAATTTTTATATGCGTGGGGACACCCACAAAAAAAAGATCAATAAAAGTTGATTTATCTTTTGTGTATAAATGCACAAAAGAAATACTAAAATATTCAAAAAGAAAAAAAATTATTGTAACTAAGTCGACCGTACCAGTAGGAACAGGCGATGAGATTGAAAAAATTTTAAAAAAAAAGAAAAAGCTTTTTGCAGTAATCTCCAATCCTGAATTCTTGCGAGAGGGTGAAGCAATACGAGATTTTCGATATCCCGATAGAATTGTAATAGGATCTAACGAAAAAAAAGCCTTCAATATTATGAGAAAACTTTATGCACCATTAACTAACAAGGGTTCAAAATTTTTTACTACTTCAAGAAGAGGTGCTGAGCTTATCAAGTATGCTTCAAATGCTTTTCTTGCAACCAAAATAACCTTTATTAATGAACTTGCTAACTTATGTGAAAAGTCTGGAGTAAATATAGAGGATATTTCATTAGGTATGGGCTCCGATAGTAGAATAGGCGGTAGATTTTTACGTGCCGGCCCAGCTTATGGTGGATCATGTTTTCCAAAGGATACTAAAGGTTTAGTAGCAGCTGCAGAAAAATATAAGATAAATTTATCAGTTGTAAAATCAGTAATAAAATCTAATCATGAAAGAGTAAATTTACTCACAAAAAGAGTTCATAAAATTTTAGGAACAAATCTAAAAAATAAAAAGATTTCTTTTTTAGGCGTTACATTTAAACCAAACACTGATGATATGAGAGATTCTACTAGCCTTAAAATGATACCTTATTTATGCAAAAAAGGAGCTAAAGTTAATTACTATGATCCTTCTGGAGAAAAAAAAGAATTTAGAAAAATCAAAAACTGCAACTACAAAAATAATATAAAATCTAATTGTAATGGTGCAGATTTAATAGTTTTACTCACAGAATGGGATGAATTCAAATCGATAGATTTCAAAACGATCGTTAAAAATAGTAAATTTAAAGTTTACGACCTAAGAAATCTTTATTCAGCTGAAGAAATGAGAAAAAACAAGATTAAGTATTTTTCTGTTGGCAGACCTAACTCTATTTAAGTGATTAATTTGAAAAAAATATTTTTATTTTTTGCAATAATCTTTTCAACTAAAGCTTACGCGAATATAAGTGATATAGTTATTCCGAAATATTTCTTTGCAAATGAACTTACAAAAAAAACCTGTTCATTAAAAGGCGTGCATGGTTATGGCAGCTGGGGTAAAGCAGGTTGGGACTTAGATCTTACAATAACACATGTAAGTAAGTCAAAAAATCCAGAATTACAAGGAAACAACTATGATCATTTAATGAAACTTACCAAGTATGATTGGAACAAAGATCACAAGCAAAGATCAAACAGCATATATGTTAATCACGAAAAACACTCTAATAGGTTAGCGCTATTGCACGGAACCATTGTTTCGGCAATTGTAGATAACAAAATGGACGAGCATGGGCCACTAATTGCAGAAATTATGGTAGCTTGGGCAGAAGCAGGTGTGATGTTAAGCACTTTAACTTCTAAAGAAATTAGTAAACTGAAAGATGAAGGTAAAGTTGATAAACTATGTTACGGCGGTGCGAAAGCTAAAGGTGACAAACCTTGTATTTCTCACAGGCCGCACGAAGCTCAAATATATGGAGCTACCTATATTCAACAAGCATATTTAATGAAAGATCAATTTACTAAAGAACAATTTAAAATTGTTGATGAGTATATTGATGCTTTGTACAAAAAATATATTAAGCCGTGGGCTGTAAAAGAATTAACAACAAAGAAACATGCAAGAGGTTTTATACAAATGGCTGATGGAACTATCTCTGTGCTATCGTATTTAGCCTGGAAAGATAAACCAGAAGCAGCAGCAGAATGGATTAAAAAGGGAATTAGTAAAGCCGATAAAGTTGTATATAAAGATGGATATATACATAATAACAGTTTCAGAGGTGTTAGAGATGTCTGGTATCATTCACAGGGTGTAAACAATTTGCTAGGTCTTTATGCTATAGCTGAACTGTGGGGTTACAAGAAGTTTCCAGCAGAATTAAAACAAAGAATAGATAAAACTGTTGAAGTATTAAACTTGGGTCTTACAGACGTTAAAAAGTATAGAGAACGTAAAGATCCGTCAGGATTACAAAATTTTACAAAAGATCAAAAACACGCAACATATCACGTACACCAGATGGCTATATCTCTAGACTGGTTAATTGAAAATTATACAGACAAAGATCATACTATAGTTGCAAATGACAAAATGTGGAGATCTAAAAAATCAGTTTATTTTGTGGACAGAAACTTTGGATTTGAGCCAAAGTGTATGAATTAATATTAAAAATTAATTAAGTTCAAAAATAGCATCAACTTCTACAGCAACTCCTAAAGGTAAACTATTCACACTCACTGCAGCGCGCGTGTGTTCACCTTTTTTATCAAAAATTTTAGCTATAATATCTGAAGCGCCGTTTATAATTTTCGGTTGATCTTTGAAATCATCTGTTGAATTAACATAACCAGTTAATTTGACACAAGATTTAACTTTATCTAAATCTCCACCACAAGCATTTTTAACATGTGCAACAATACTTAAACCACATCTTTCGGCAGCTTTGTAACCTTTCTCTAAATCTAAATCTTTTCCAATTTTTCCTGTTATAAGTTTTGCATTTTCATCAATAGATATTTGTCCAGATATATACAATAGTTTTCCAACAATTTTAGTAGCAACGTAAGCTCCTACTGGCGCTTTTGGTTCAGGCAATTTTATATTTAAACTTTTAATTTTGTTTTCGATTACGCTCATTTCCTTTTACCTTTTTTTTTAGTTTTATCGTATTCTTTTCTTTTTTCAATTAATATAAGTGCTTCTTCCATAGTAAGTTCATTTGGATCTTTTTCTTCTGGGATTGTTGCGTTTAGAGATTTATATTTAATATAAGGACCGTATTGTCCTTTCATAATTCTAACAGGTTTTTTATCCTCAGGATGTTCTCCAAGATCTTTAATTAGTGAAGAAGAAATTCTTCCAGGCTTAGCTTCAGCTATTAATGTTATTGCTCGATTAATCCCTATAGAAAAAAGATCTTCTACATTTTCAAGTCTTGCAGATTTATTTTCACATTTAAGATATGGACCAAATCTTCCAGAATTTAAAGTTATATCCTGTCCATTTTCAGGATGTTGTCCTAATACTTTAGGAAGAGAGCATAAATATTTTGCTTTATCTAAATCAACACTATCAACATCTATACCTTTTGGAATTGAAACATTTTTGAGGTGTTCATTCTCATTTTTTTTCTTTCTACCTTTTTTCTTTTTGGTTTCTAGTTCGTCTTTTTCTTTTTCATATTGTAAGTAGGGGCCAAATCTTCCATTTTTTAAATAAATATCTTTACCTTTTTCATTTTGACCCAATAATTTAGGCTCTGCTAAATTATATTGAGCTGCAGCTTTAGCTTTAGATAAAGGTCTAGTAAATTTACACTCCGGATAATTTGAGCAACCTATAAAAGCTCCACCTCTAAAACTATTCTTAAGACTAAGCTCTCCATTGGAACATAACTTACATTTTCGATCTATAGCGTCTTTGTCATCCCTTTCAAAAATTAAAGCTCCTAAACTTTCATTTAATAAGTCTAATACTTCTCTAGTTCTCTTTTCTTTAACTTTTCCAACATTTTCGTAAAAGTCTTTCCAGAAATTATCTAAAACTTGAACCCATTCAATTTTACCACTAGTGATTTCATCTAGCTGATTTTCTAGGTCTGCAGTGAAATTATAATCAACGTATTTAGAGAATAATTTTTCTAAAAAAGCTGAAATTAGCTTACCTCTGTCAGTTGGATTAAACCTTTTATTAATTAATTCGACATAATTTCTCGTTGATAATACTGAGATAATGCTAGCATAAGTAGAGGGTCTCCCTATGCCTAATTCCTCCATCTTTTTAACTAAACTAGCCTCAGAGTATCGTGGTGGTGGATCTGTGAAGTGTTGTTCATCATTAAGCTTAAGTATACTAATTTCCTCTCCAACTTTGACTTCAGGCAAAATATTCTTTGCATCTTCGTCAGTTTCTTGAACTTGATACACTTTAAGAAATCCATCAAATTTTACGACTGAGCCGCTAGCTCTAAAATTAATCTTATTATCGTTTGAAGAAATAATTATCGTATTTCTATCAAATTCTGCTGGAGTCATTTGAGATGACAAGGCTCTACTCCAAATTAATTCATAGAGTTTAAATTGATCTGCATTTACATATTTTTTGATATCAGAAGGTTTCCTACTTATATTAGTAGGTCTAATTGCTTCATGAGCTTCTTGAGCGTTCTTTGCTTTTTTTCCCGTATAGCTATTTGGAGCCTCTGGTAAATATTTATCACCGTAATCATCAGTAATGAATTTTCTAAAGTCATCAATTGCTTCTTTTGAAATATTAGTTCCATCAGTTCTCATATAAGTAATTAATCCGGTTGTTTCACCCTCGATATCTACACCTTGATAAAGTCGTTGTGCAATTTGCATTGTTCTGGAAGCTCCAAAACCAAATCGTCCCGAAGCAGTCTGCTGTAAGGTTGAAGTTGTAAAAGGGGCTAAGGGGTTTCGTCTAAATACTTTTGTGTTAACATCAGCTATTTTAAATTTTGTTTTATTGATAACATCAACTGCTTTTTGTATATCTCCTTTATTCTTGAAAGAAAATTTTTCAATTTTTTCTCCATTAAATAAACTTAATTTTGAAAAAATATTTTTATTATCCTTGTTCGTAAAGTCTGATGTAAGTGTCCAGTATTCTTCTGGTTTAAATAATTCTATTTCCTTTTCTCGTTCAGTAATAAGTTTTAAGGCTACTGATTGAACTCTTCCTGCTGATTTAGATCCAGGTAATTTTGTCCAAAGTATTGGCGAGATATTAAATCCTACAAGATAGTCCAAAGCTCTTCGTGCTAGATAAGCTTCAACTAAAGGTAAATGAATTTCTCTTGGATTTTTAATTGCATCAAGAATAGCTTTCTTTGTAATCTCATTAAAAACAACACGCTCAAGATGTTTATCTTTTAATAATTTTTTTTTATCTAAGACCTCTTTAACATGCCATGCTATAGCTTCACCTTCACGATCAGGGTCTGTAGCTAAAATAATTTTATCAGAGTCTTCTGCAGCATTAGTAATTTCTTTTAAATATTTTTTTGAAAAAGAATCTATTTCCCATTCCATTTGAAATTTATTTTCAGGATCTACAGATCCATTTTTTGAAGGAAGATCTCTTATATGTCCATAGCTAGCTAAAACTAAATAATCTTTGCCTAAATATTTATTTATTGTTTTCGCTTTTGCTGGACTTTCAACAATTACTAAATTCATTATTCGTTTATTTTCAAAATTAAACGAATTTGTCAAATTTATTATTTAAAAACTAGAAAAGACAACACTTATAACTTAATTTTACTTTCTTCAGAATTTTTTAATCGAACTATATTTTCTCGATGTGTGTAAATGATAATCACGAAAAAAATAAAAAGTATTAAAGAAAAATTATTAATAAAAAAATATGAATAAACAAAAACAATTAAAGAGGAAATAATGGATGATAATGATGCGTATCTAAACAAAAAAGATAAAACAAGCCAAGTAATTCCAAAAATTAGAAAAAATTTATATGAAAGTGCTAATATAACACCCAGGTATGTCGCAACTCCTTTACCTCCTTTAAATTTTAACCAAATGGGAAAAATATGACCGATAAAACAAATCAAAGCAGAATAAGAAATTAGATTTTCAAAATAAATAAATGTTATAACTATAGAAAAATATCCTTTTAGTAAGTCAAGCACAAGTGTAGCAACTGCTAGAGATTTTTTTCCAGTTCTTAAAACGTTTGTAGTTCCAATATTTCCTGATCCAATTTCTCTTATATCTTTTTTTAAAAAAATTTTTGTTAAAACTAATCCAAAGGGAATAGATCCTAATAAATAAGAATACACTGCAACTATAATTAAATTTATATCCATTATTTTGAGTAAACTAGTTCACCGTTAAGATAAGTCATTAAAATCTTCCCTTGAAGATTTCTATTTTCTATAGCTGTATTTTTTGATTTAGATTTAAGTTTATCAGCATCTACTTTCCATGGAGCCTCTAAATCAAATATACAAATATCCCCATCTGATCCTTTTGCCAAAGTTCCTTTTTTAATATTTAATATTTTAGCAGGATTAATGGTTAAGGTTTCTATTATTTTATTCAAAGGAAGGGATTCATTATGATACATTTCTAAAGCAAGAGGCAGAAGGGTCTCTACACCAATAGCGCCAGTAGCTGCTTGTGAGAATGGCAATCTTTTGCTTTCTTCATCCTCAGGTAAATGATCTGAAACAATTACATCTATTAGTCCATCTTTGATACCTTGAACAAGTGATAATCTATCGTCCTCAAGTCTAAGGGGAGGAGATAATTTTAAAAAAGTCTTAAATTCACCAATATCATTTTCATTTAATGACAAATTATTTATTGAAACACCTACGCTAAATTTTTTACCATTATTTTTATTTTTTCTAATTACATCTAATGATTGTTTAGATGAAATCTGATTGATATGATATCTGCAAGGATATTCACTAAGCAAACTTAAGTCTCTTTCGATTATTATTTTTTCAGCTAAAGCTGATACACCTTGTAGTCCGAGCCTTGTAGCTATCTCTCCATCGTTGATACAAGCGTTTTTTGATAACTCATAGTCTTCCGCATGTTGCATTATTAAAACCCCAATATCAGATGCATAATCCATTACTCTAGACATTAGTTCTGTATTTTGAATAGTTTTATTTACATCGCTAAAACCAATTATTCCTCTTCCAGAGAGCAAACCAAATTCCGTCATCAATTTACCTTCGCATTGTTTGGTTATTGAAGCGCAAGGAAACAGGTTAACATTGGCTTTGTCTCTTCCTCTTCTAATAATGAAATCAACCATTGAAACGTTATCGATAATAGGTTTTGTATTAGGCATGGTTACTATAGATGTAACCCCTCCAGCTAAAGCAGCTTGGCTAAGAGTTCTAAAGTTTTCCTTATATTCATATCCCGGCTCACCTACAAAAGCCTTCATATCTACTAACCCTGGAATTAAAATATTGTCTTTTAAATCAATTATCTCAGCATCTTTATTAGCGTCAGTTTTTTTTACATTTTTCCCTATAGCTTTTACTTTACCTTTTTCATTTAATATTAAAGCCCCTTTCTCATCCATATTTTGTGATGGATCTATAATTCTTGCATTAATAAAAATTTTTTCTTTCATTTATTTACAATACTTTTTTAAACAAGCCATTCTTACTGCTACACCTAACTCAACTTGCTCTTTAACCAAACTTACATTTATGTCATCTGCAAGTTTTGTATCTATCTCTACTCCTCTATTCATTGGACCAGGATGCATAATCAACGCATCTTTTTTTGCAAATTTTAATTTTTCTGGAGTTAAACCATAAAATTCATAATATTCTCTTTTTGAAGGTAAGAACGAACCTTGCATCCTTTCATTTTGCAATCTTAACATCATTACAATGTCACAACCATCAAGACCTTTTTTCATATCTGTAAAAGACTTTACTCCCATTCTATCAATTGATTTTGGCATTAATGTTTTAGGTGCTATTACATTTACTTCAGCACCTAACATATTCATTAAATAAATATTTGATCTAGCTACT
This sequence comes from uncultured Pelagibacteraceae bacterium, assembly GCA_902572345.1. Taxonomy (GTDB): domain Bacteria; phylum Pseudomonadota; class Alphaproteobacteria; order Pelagibacterales; family Pelagibacteraceae; genus Pelagilacustribacter. The sequence continues at coordinate 73,918 of CACGEW010000003.1, forward strand.
CTTGAGTGAAGTATGTCACCGCAAATTGCTATTTTCAGTCCTTCAATTTTACCTTTTCTATTAATTATTGTTAAAGCATCAAGTAAAGCTTGAGTAGGGTGTTCTCTTCTTCCATCACCAGCATTAATAACTGCACAATTAACTTTTTGAGATAATAAATTTGGTGCACCTGAATCTTGGTGCCTGATTACAATTAAGTCAGGGTGCATCGCGTTTAAAGTCATTGCAGTATCGATTAATGTTTCACCTTTTTTAAGCGCAGAGTTGTCCATGTTCATAGACATTACATCTGCACCTAATCTTTTACCTGCTAGATCGAATGAACTTTGAGTTCTTGTCGATGGTTCGAAAAATAAATTAATTTGAGTTTTTCCTCTAAGAACATCTAATTTTTTTGAGCTACTTCTGTTTAATTCAATAAATTTTTTCGCTTCATCTAATATTGATTTAGCTTCTAATATTGAAAGGTTTTGAATACCAAGAAGATGTTTGGGAGAGTTTTTAATAGCTGTATTGTTTTTCTTAACTGCCATTAAAATCAACTCTATAGGCGTTTTATAGTATCAGATCAAGTATTTTCTTTAGTTAAATAATCTAAGGCTCCTTGAAGTATAAATTGTGCAGAATTCTCATCTAATTTGTTTATCTTTTTTGACGTGTTTGATGCCAAATCATTGGATAAATTAAACGCCCCCTGACTTGATAATCTCTCATCCCATAAAGTGACATTTTCAGTAACATCTTTTGATAGATTAATAGCTAAATCTTTAGCTGATTGTGACGATTGACTGGAAGATCCATCCATATTAATTGGATTTCCAACTACAATGCCTTTAATCTGATTTTCATTAAAAATCTTTATTATTTCTTTGAGAAACTCAGAATATTTATTTTTAATTAAAGTCGTATATGGAGTGGCAATAATTTTATTTTCATCAGAAATGGCTACACCAATACGTTTTCTACCGGGGTCAATTCCCATTAACCTGGACTTTTTATCGAGTTTTTTCTTAAATTCTTTAATATCAAGCATGAAATTTACCTAATTTGTGATAAAACACATTAAATTAACTTATTTCACAAATGTCCCTAGATAAAGAAAAAATTAAACACGTTGCAAAATTAGCTCGAATTTCGGTTGATGACGCTAAAGTGGAGAGCCTAACAAAAGATTTAAACTCTATTTTTAAGTTTATAGAGCAATTAAATGAACTAAATACAGACAAAGTCGAACCATTAACTTCTATACTTAATCAATCATTAAGATCGAGAAAAGACGAAATTAGTGATGGCAAGATAAGAGAGAAAGTTCTGAAAAACTCACCTAAAGAAAATGAAGAATTTTTTGTAGTTCCTAAGGTGGTGGAGTAATGTCTGATATTACAAATCAAAGTCTTAATGAAATTATAGAAAACGTAAAAACGAAAAAAGTCTCCTCTACAGATTTAACCAAAGCATATATAAAAAACATTGAAAGCGCGAAAAAGTTAAATGCATTTGTTACTACAACATTTGATCAAGCTTTGGATAAAGCTAAACAATTCGACAATAAACCAAATTTTGATCAATTGCTGCCAGGAATACCTTTAGCTGTAAAAGATTTATTTTGTACAGAAAATACAAAAACAACTGCTGGAAGCAACATTTTAAATAATTTTATTCCATCTTATGAGTCAACTGTCACAAAAAATCTATGGAACAATGGATCTTTTCTTTTAGGAAAATTAAATTGTGATGAATTTGCGATGGGCTCTTCTAACGAGACAAGCCATTATGGAAATGTAATTAATCCTGTAGGAGATCAATTAGTGCCCGGAGGCTCATCTGGAGGATCCTCATCTGCTTTAGCCGCAGACTTAACTCCAGCTACAATTGGAACAGATACAGGTGGATCAATTAGGCAACCAGCTTCATTCACAGGTACCGTAGGTTTAAAACCAACTTATGGTTTATGTTCTAGATGGGGTATCGTAGCTTTTGCATCTTCTTTAGATCAAGCTGGCCCAATGACAAAAACAATAAAAGATTGTGCAATCATGCTGGAGTCAATGTCTGGATTTGATGAAAAAGACTCTACTTCAATAAATAAAAAGAAAGAACAATATTCAAAAAATTTAAAAGATAATATTAAAGGTTTAAAAATTGGAATTCCAAAAGAATATCGTGTTGATAATATGCCAAAGGAGGTTGATGAACTTTGGGAAAAAGGAAAAAAGATATTAAAAGATCTTGGTGCACAATTAATTAATATTTCATTACCTCATACAAAATATGCTTTACCAACTTATTATATAGTTGCTCCGGCTGAAGCTTCATCTAATTTAGCAAGATATGATGGAGTTAGATACGGTTATAGATCAAAACAAGGAAAAGATTTAATCGAGATGTATGAAAAAACACGTTCCGAAGGTTTTGGAGATGAAGTAAAACGTAGAATACTAATTGGCACTTATGTTCTCTCATCAGGTTATTATGATGCTTATTATCTTAAAGCACAAAAAGTGAGACAACTAATAAAAAAAGATTTTGATGATAGTTTTACAAAAATAGATGCAATTCTAACGCCATCAACTCCAAGTTCTGCATTTAAAATAGGGGAAAAAACAAATGATCCCGTTTCTATGTATTTGAATGATATTTTTACTGTACCTGTGAATTTAGCTGGTCTACCAGCTTTATCAATGCCTGCAGGTGTTGATAAGCAAGGTTATCCTTTAGGTTTGCAACTTATTGGTAAAGCATTAGACGAGCAAAAAATTCTTAATATTGGTTACGCATTTGAAAAAAATTGTGGTTTTAAAAATGAAATTAAAAAGTGGTGGTCATGAGTAAAGAAAAATTTGATTATTTTATTAAGGGAGAAAAAGGGAAATATGAAGTTGTGATAGGTCTTGAGGTTCATGCTCAAGTTTTATCTAAATCTAAACTTTTTTCTGGTTCATCAACTAAATTTGGTGCTGATCCTAATAACCAGGTAAGTTTGATTGACTCTGCTTTTCCTGGAATGTTACCGGTCATTAATGAAGAATGTGTTAAGCAAGCAGTAAGAACTGGCCTTGGTTTAAATGCTAAAATAAATAATTACTCGGTTTTTGATAGGAAAAATTATTTCTATGCAGATTTACCTCAAGGTTATCAAATATCTCAATATAAGAACCCCATCGTAGGAGAAGGTAAAGTTTTATTAGATATGCCTTATGGATCAAAAGAAATTGGCATAGAAAGACTTCATCTCGAGCAAGATGCGGGTAAAAGCATTCATGATATGGATCCATCTAATACTTATGTTGATTTAAATCGTTCAGGAATAGCTTTAATGGAGATTGTGAGTAAACCAGATCTTAGATCACCAGATGAGGTTAATGCATACATTAAAAAATTAAGGTCAATAATGAGATATTTAGGAACCTGTGACGGAAATATGCAAGAAGGATCACTTAGAGCTGATGTTAATGTGTCTGTAAGAAAAGAAGGTGATAAAAATTTTGGAACACGTTGTGAAATAAAAAATGTAAATTCTATAAAATTTATGCAGATGGCAATAGAGTACGAAGCCGCAAGACAAGTTGAACTAATAGAAAATGGTAAAGTGATAGATCAAGAAACTAGGCTTTTTGATACTAAAAAAAATGAGACAAGATCAATGAGATCAAAAGAAGATGCTCATGATTACAGATATTTTCCAGATCCTGACCTTTTACCTTTAAAGTTAGAACAAAAATTAATCGACGACTTAAAAAAAACTCTTCCAGAACTTCCCGATAAGAAAAAAGAAAGATTTATAAAAGAATATGGACTAAATGCATATGAAGCAAATGTTCTAGTTTCTGAAAAAGAAATATCTGACTATTACGAAGAAGTTGCAAAATTATCAGATAAAAAACTTGCAGCTACTTGGATGATGGGGGATTTATTTGCAATGTTAAATGATAAGGGACTTGATATATCAAAATCTCCTATATCAGCAAAGCATTTTGCAGAATTAGTTCAATCAATAAAATCTGGAGAAATTTCAGGGAGAATAGCGAAAGAAGTTTTTGAAATAATGCTTGAAACAGGTGAGAATCCAAAAAAAATAATTGAGTCAAAAGGCCTGAAACAGCAGAGCGACCCTAAAGAATTAGAAAAAATGATTAATGAAATTTTAACTAAAAACAAAGCTAAAGTCGATCAATATAAATCCGGAAAAGAAAAATTATTTGGTTTTTTTGTTGGTCAAGTAATGAAGTCTTCTGGAGGAAAAGCAAATCCCCAATTAACAAACGAGATTCTAAAAAAACTTTTAAAAGGCTAATTATGCCTAAAAAATTAGATTTAACAGATAATCTTGAAAAGTATATTATTGACCATTCTGAAGATTTAACTGACATTCAAAAAGAAATCTTAGATTATAATCTTAGTCTTGGTGACCAGAAGAAACTGCAAATATCTATTTCACAAGCACAATTTCTTCAAACATTAATTAAAACATCTAATACAAAAAAAGTTTTAGAAATTGGAAGCTTTACAGGTTTTAGTGCTTTATCAATGGCCCTATCATTACCTGATGATGGATCTTTAATTAGCTTAGATAAAAACGTTGAATTTAGTAAAAAAGCAAAATCTTTTTATGATAAGGCTAATGAAAACAAGATAACACAAATTATAAAGCCAGCACTTGAGAGTTTGAAAGAAATAGAAAATTCTAAACAAAAATTTGATTTGGTTTTTATTGATGCAGATAAAGAAAATTATATAAATTATTATGAAAAAAGTATTAAATTGATTCATAAAAATGGACTGATTATAATTGATAATGTTTTATGGCATGGTGAAGTAGCTGATAAATTAAAAAATGACAAATTCACCAATATTATCAGAGAATTTAACAAACATGTGAAAGAAGATAATAGAGTGATAAAAAATATCATTCCCATTGGTGACGGGTTAACAATTTGTATTAAAAATTAATGTTTACTATTTTTGGATTTTATAAGTTTAAGAAAAGTAATTTTTTAAGGAAAAATAAAGAGTTTCTGCAAAGAGAAATATTAAAAAATAACATAAAGGGTACAATTATTCTTTCCCAAGAAGGAATTAATGGAACAATTGCTGGTAAGAAGAGAAATATTAGCCTGATAATAAAATCTTTAAAAAAAGTATTTAAGTTTAAAGATTTTGACAGCAAAAATACATCACAATGTGACTTTCAACCATTTCATAAGGGAAAAATTAAGATTAAAAAAGAAGTAGTTCCATTAGGTATAAAGGTAAATAAAAAAAATAAAAAACTGAATAAATATGTTTCAAATAAATCTTGGAATAAATTAATTTCAAATAAAGAAACTATAGTTATAGATGCACGCAAACCTTTTGAACATAGTGTGGGAACTTTTAAGAATGCAATTAATCCTAAAATACAAAACTTTAGAGATTTTCCAAAATTTTTGAAAAAAATTGAAAAAACAAAGCCTGTCGCTATGTTTTGTACTGGAGGTATTAGATGTGAAAAAGCCTCAATTTTTTTAAAAAACAAGGGATTTAAAAATGTATTTCAATTAAAGGGTGGAATACTTAATTATTTAAATAAAACTGAAAAAAAAGATAGTTTATGGAAAGGTGAATGTTTTGTGTTTGATAATAGAATTTCTTTAAAGCATAAACTTAAACAAGGATCTTTCTCAATGTGCAGCGGATGCCGGACTCCACTTTCTGTGCAAGACAAAAAATCAAATAAATATGAGGAGGGAGTTTCCTGTTCAAGATGTTATGACACACTAACTAGCACACAAAAATCTAGATTTCGAATGAGACAAAGTCAGATTAATGTTGCTAAAAAGTCTGGAAAAAAGCATAAGTTCCAAAAGGAATATTAATTATATGGATTTAACAAAAGGTTCTATTTGGCAATTATTGAGACAAGTTACCATACCAGCTAGCACCGGATCTCTTTTTCAAACATTTTACAATCTTGTTGATACATATTTTGCGGGTAGAATTTCACCAGAGGCTCTAGCAGCGATAGCAAAATCTTGGCCAATATATTTTATTGCAATTGCAGTAGCTGTTGGTATTGGAGCTGGTACCACGGCGCTTATTAGTAACGCTATTGGAGCAAAAGAAGATAGAAAAGCATCAATGTATGTTGCTCAGTCAATTGTTTTAGCAATTGCAATTTCTATTTTTGTAACTCTCTTTGGGCTAAATTTTTCAGACGAACTTTTAAGAATAATGGGATCAACTGAAGAAAGTATAATTTTAACACAAGAGTATTTAGATATAATATTTTTTGGTGCTATAATTGTTTTAGTGCAGTTATCTTTGAACGGGACACTTAATGCACAAGGCGATACAAAAAGCTATAGAAATGTACTTATATTTACTTTCTTTCTAAATATTTTTTTAAATCCGTTATTTATTTTTGGATATGGATTTATACCTGCATTTGGAATAGCTGGTTTAGCTATAGCAACAATAGTATCTCAATGTGTAGGTTTAATTTATTTAGCTAATAAAGTTTATAGCTGTAAATTGAAAAAATATTTAATGGTTGAATGTTTTAAACCTAAGTTAGATTACTTAAGTACTTTATTTAAACAGTCAGTTCCTATTATGTTTACTATGTTAATGATTATGTTTGGAGTGTTTAATATTTTCTACTTCGTTGGTCAATTTGGTGAACTAGCAACGGCAGGTTACGGTACAGCAGTAAGAATTGAGCAAGTTTTACTTCTTCCTGTAATTGGTTTGAACACTGCGGTTTTATCTATAGCTGGTCAAAATTTTGGAGCTAAAATGCATTTTAGAGTTAAGGAAGTATATGCAAAAGCATTGATGTTTGGGTCTGGATTCATGGTTTTGGCTGGTATTTTTGTCTATCTAACATCTGAAATAATTATTTCTTTTTTTACCAGTGACTCTCAAGTCATTCAAAGTGGGGCACTATATTTACAAGTTGCAGCTTTAATTGGTCCAGTTTATCCAGTATTTTTTATAACTTCAGCTTTATTTCAAGCGCTCAAAAAACCAATTTACAGTTTGTATATGACAATACTAAGACTTACCATCATCCCATTCTCGTCACTTTGGTATGTGATAAATATAAGAAACGGTGAATACCAAGATATATTCTATACAATTTTAGTTACAAATTGGATGATGGGCTTAGTTGTATTAACGTTTGTTCCATTCTTTTTAAAAAATAAATTTAGAATGACCTTTAAAAAATTATTTGTATTTTAATTTATTTTCTAATTTTCTGACAAAGTATGAAACAACTAGAATTAGCAATAAATATTCCAATATTAAAAAAGTATAAATTTCCAGAGGTCTATAAGTTGTCGTAACAAGCTCATTTGCTTTTCTTGTTAAATCACCAATACCAATAATAGATACTAGTGAAGACATTTTTAAGACATATACAAATTGATTTCCCATGGCAGGCAGTACTACTTTAATTGCTTGAGGCAAGATTACAAATCTCATTTTTCTCCAGAAATCCATTCCTAAAGACTCGGATACCTCATGTTGGCCCTTAGATATTGAATTTATCCCCGCTCTAAAAATTTCTGCTTGAAAAGCACTTTCACTTATAGTCAAAGCGATTATACCTGAAACAAATGGAGAGAAACTCACACCCATCATTATTGGTAGGCCATAATAAATCCAAAGAATTAAAACTAATAATGGAATAGCTCTTACAATTTCTACATACGTTATATTAAAATAACTTAGAAATTTATTATTTGACAGAGAAGGAAGAGCTACGATCAAGCCAATAATCATTGCAAGAATGATTGATACAACTGAAATATAAATAGTTGTAGTAATACCACTTATTAAAAATTTTAGATTAGTTAAACCCTCTATGTTTTCAGGACTTAAGATATACCAGCCCCATTCATAATTTGAGCTACAACCTTGTAGTAAAAATAATAGAGCAATTATTTTTAAAAATTTCACTAATTGACTATATTTGTTAATTGAGGGTATTGAAACTTAAATTATAAGCTCTTTAAGTTATACTTAGCTAGTAATCGTTTGAAAAATCCTGAAGATTGTTTTTTCTTTATCCAATTGCTGACATAATCGTTCCAAACTTTATCACCTTTTGGAACCATCATAGCCAAGAACGCTGGATTTTTTTCACCATCTGGTACAATGGCCAATTGAGGATATTTAATTACTAATTTGTTAGCTTCTGTTGAACTTGTGATATTACCGTCAGCTCTGCCGGCAAGCACTTCTTGAAAGTCTCTAGCAGGCGCTTCTACTGATTGTAATTTTGATTTTGGAAAAAATTCTTTTGCTTTTTCTTCTTGAGACGTACCTAACGTAGTAGCTATTTTAACATTTTTATTGTTTAAAGAGTCCCAAGTTGGAAATTTTTTTAAGTTTTTTTTTAGTACTAAAGGAACAGTTCCGTATTTGTAATATGTAGCTGTAAAACCTGCTACCTCAGCTCTTTTAGGTGTTTTAGTTACGCTAGTAGAAATATCATATCTGTCCGCAGTTATACCAGCAACAATAGTCTTCCACTCAGCAGGAACAAATTTTACTTTTACACCTAAATCTTTAGCTAACTCTTTCATCACATCTATATCAAAACCTTTGTACTTGTTTGTAGCAGGGTCTTTCATTGACATTGGATCCCAGTCTCCTGTAGTTCCAACTCTTAACTCGCCACTTTTTTTGATTGAATCTAATTTAGATGCTGCTTGAGCGCTTGTCGTTATAAGTAATATTAATAATGCTGAAAAAATATTTTTAATCACATTTATTTAATAGCTAATCCTCTCCTTTTTTTCGATTTGCAATTTGACCCACTTAATTAACTTAAATCATAGGGGTTGACTGAAGGGCAGTTTTTCAGCTATAAAGAACAAAACAAGAACATTTATGAAGCTAACAATACCATTTTATTTACATAAAGTAGGAGCCGGATTTCCATCACCAGCAACCGATTATATTGAGGATGATATAGATTTAAACTCACACTTAATAACAAACGCACCGGCTACTTTTATTATAAGAGTCCAAGGAAAATCTATGACTAACGTCGGTATATACGATGGAGATTTATTAATAGTAGATAAAAGTTTAAACCCAAAAAATTTTTCAACAGTAATAGCAAACGTTAATGAAGAACTTGTAGTAAAAACTTTAATCAAGAGCAAAGAAACTAACTATCTAACATCTGGGTCTAAAAATACATCAGATAGAATTAATTTAACAGATAATCTAGAAATTATAATTTGGGGGGTAGTGACATATGTCATTCATAAACAATAGTAAAAAAAAAATTGCTCTTGTTGATTGTAATTCTTTCTACGTTTCATGTGAGAGATTATTTAATCCTAAAATAAGAAATGTGCCCGTTGTTGTACTATCAAATAATGATGGCTGTGTAATATCAAGATCAACAGAGGCTAAAGCATTAGGAATTAAGATGGGAGAACCATATTTTAAAGTTAAAGAATTAGTTAAAAAAAATAATGTTCAAATATTTTCTTCTAACTATTCATTATACGGTGATCTATCTAGGAGAGTAATGAGAGTATTAAAAGGATTTTCAGATAAAATAGAAATTTATTCAATAGATGAAGCATTTATAGATTTATCACACATAAAAGATGAAACGACAGAAAAATATGGTAAAAAAATTAGAGAAAGAGTTCTTAAGTGGACTGGAATTCCAACAAGCGTTGGTATCTCATGTACTAAAACTTTAAGCAAAGTTGCAAATCATGTTGCAAAAAAAAATAAAGCTGGTGTAATATTTTTAAAAGAAAATATCGATGAAACTTTAAAAAATTTTGAAATTTCAGATGTATGGGGAGTTGGTCGACAACTATCAAAACTATATATTAAAAACAGAATTGATAATGCATATAAACTAAAAAACATATCTAACACCTGGGTAAAAAAAAGCACAAATGTATTAGGCGCTAAAACAGTGATGGAGTTGAGAGGAATACCTTGTATTGATTTAGAAACAGAGGAAACAAAAAGAAAAAGTTGTTGTGTATCAAGATCTTTTGGAAAAAAAGTTGAAAGTTTAGATAAATTGAAAGAGTCCATAACAACACATTGCTTGAATGCAGCAGAAAAAGTTAGGACAGATAAACAAACTACAAGAGCGGTGACAGTATTTATTAGAACAAGTCCCTTTGATAAAAATAGAAAGTATTATTCAAACTCTATAACAATCGAGCTACCAGTAGATACTAATAATAGCTTAGAGCTAGTAAAAACTGCCTTAAATGGATTGGAAAAAATTTATAAATATGGATATTTTTATCAGAAGGCTGGAATTATTTTATCAAAATTAAAAAATTCATCAGAAAAAGAATTAAACTTGTTGGCGCCCATTTTAGAAAATAAATCAAAAACATTAATGAAAGCAATAGATTTTACTAATGCAAAATATGGACGTAATGCAATAAGTATAGCTCAAGCAGGAATAAATAATGATTGGAAAATGCGTAGAGAACATTCATCAAAAATAGATACAGCATCATTTGACTCACTACCTAAGATAAGTATATAAAGTAAGCACGGGGTGTCTAGAAGACTGAGATTAAACCCGACGAACCTGACCGGTAATTCAGTGAGGGAACTATGGAAACAATATATTTATCAATAAAATCATCATTAACAGTAACTATTATAGTTGGCCTTTTTTTTATCGGACTAGGGTATTTAAACTCAAAAAAAACTATCGATAACAGAAAATATATAATTGGAAATAGAGACGAAAATACATTTTCATTAACAACAAGTTTGGCAGCCTCTGCTTTAGGAGCATGGATACTATTTGGTCCAGCTTCAGCCGCTACATGGGGAGGTTTTGGAGCAGTAATAGGATATGCATTAGGAACGGCAACTCCAATGCTATTATTATATAATTTTGGACCTAAAATTAGAAAAGAGTTTCCCAGAGGTCTTTCCTTAACAGAATTTATAAAAAAACGGTTTGGCATGGGAATACTTAAATTAAGCTTATTTTTAATATTATTTTATTTAATTATTTTTTTGATAGCTGAAGTTACCGCAATAGCTTTTCTATTAAACTTTATCTCTAAAACTCCATTATGGATTACAGCAGGAATAACCTTAATAATATGTTTACTTTATATTTTAAGAGGAGGGTTCAAGCTTTCAATAATAACTGACAAGTATCAATTCATGATAATAGCAGTTCTGATATTTGCTTCTGTGATTTTAATTCTTGGAAACTTAGAGATTAATAGTTTTAAACTAATCAAAGAAAATTCACCAAATCTTATTAATAGTAAATATTTACCTAATTATACAGCTGGTCTTACTTTTTTTATAGCAGTAGCTGCAACAAATTTATTTCATCAAGGTAACTGGCAAAGAGTATTTGCTGCTAAAAACAATTTAATATTAAAGAAAAGTTTAATTTATTCGTCATTAATAACATTCTTGATAGTTTTATGGATGGGATACACAGGGCTTATTTCTTTTTCTTTGAATTCAAAAGTAATATCAGATTTAGCTTTTTTTGAGTTAATATTATCAAAAAATTATTTATTAATTGTATCAATTTTAATTTTAGCCTTGGCCTTAACATTAAGCACAATAGATACTTTAATAAACGCTATATCAAGTATACTTATCGTAAATGGCAATCAAATTAGTAAATCAATTTTTGGGAGCTCTTTAAAGAAAAAAACAAATTATATAATCTTACTTATATGTATTTTAGTTTTTATTTTAGCATCAAAGGGATTTAGTATTTTATATTTATTTTTATTAGCAGATTTATTCTGTTGTGCGGCAGTAGTAACAATTTTTTATGGTTTTTTTAACAAGAAAATTGATTCCCAATTGTCATATTTATCTATAATAAGTGCATTAGTTTTAGGAATATTATTTTTTCCAAGCACAGATTTTAGATCAAGTATATTAGTAGGAAATTTATTACCAATAGAATTTTTTAGTTCAGTTATTACCACTAATTTACTTTTTATTTCTTTTGGAATAGCAATTATTACTCAACTTTTTTGTATAATATTTTATTCTTTACGAAGTTCGTTTAAATAAATTATTACAGCTAACCAAATAAAAATAAACGCTATTAACTCATCAACAATTAAAGGTTCATTAAAATAATATAATCCTAAGAAAAATTGTGCTGTTGGTGTTAGAAAAAATATCATACTTGCTGGTCCAATACCTATTAATTCAAACCCCTTTGTGTACCAAAAAAGAGGTATCAAAGTCATTAAACCTGCCCAAAATAGATAAAAGGAAAGCAATGGTTCATTACTAGAAAAAATATTTAAATTATTATTTATTAGAAAAACAAAAAGAGTAATTGCAATAGGCGTTAGCAATAACGTTTCTACAAGCAAACCAATATCTGAAGAAACTTTTACTTTCTTTCTAATTAACCCATATAAACTAAATGTAAGAGCTACAGTAATTCCAATCCAAGGAACCTCACCGAGTTTAATGAGAAAATAAATTAATGCTATTATAACTAAAATGACTGAAATAATTTTATTTCGATTATACTTTTCTTTTAAAAAAATTATTCCAAGAAACACACTTAGGATTGGAAAAATATAATATCCGAGAGCCGAGTCTAGAAGATTATTAGTGCTTACTGCATAAAGCCATGTAAACCAATTTATTGAAACAAGAAGACCTGTTAAAAATAAGATAAGAATGTTTATTTTATATTTTATTATTTTTTTAAATTCACTCCATTTTGTGTAATAGGATGTAGTAATAACTAACAATAATGCTGTCCAAATTGTTCTGTGAATTGTTAATTCTAAAGGGGACGCGTAAGAGACAAATTTAAAGTATATAACGCCAATTATACCCCACCAAAGAGAAGCACCAACTGTAAAAGAGATTCCTTTAAATAAATTTTTCTTCATTTGACCATTTTTTTGATTGATTTATAAGGTAATTAACTAATAAATAGAACTAAATTAGCTTGTTTAAAAGGAAGAGTGGGTGAGTGGTTTAAACCAGTTGGTTGCTAACTAACCGTACGAGTAATATCGTACCGAGAGTTCGAATCTCTCCTCTTCCGCCACAAATTTAATTAAAATAACTGTCAATTTTAACTGGTTCTTTGCTTAGGATATATTTGTAAACATTTATATTCTCTAAAACTCTTTGAACATAATTTCTAGTTTCTTCAAATCTTATCTGTTCGATCCAGTTTATATAAGACAGTTGACCTTTGGATGGATCACCATTAACCCTTCTCCAGGTTTTGACACGATTAGGTCCAGCATTGTAAGCAGCTATAGCAAATGGGTAAACACCATTATAATCTTCAATTAAAGAATTAAAATAATATGAACCTAGTTTTATATTATACTCAGGATCTTTGGTTAAACCACTTATGCTATAAGGAAGCTTTGCTTGTTTAGCTACAATCTTAGCAGTGTATTTCATAAGCTGCATCATTCCTCTAGCACCAGCCCAACTGTTAGCGCTTTTATCAAATTCACTTTCCTGTCTAATTATAGCTAGGATAACTTCAGCCTTTGGCATAGTTTTATTATTAATTTCTTTAGGTGTTGCAATAATTGGATAGTTATATTTATTGTAAAATCTCTTTTCATAAGATGCTTTTTTTGAAATTTGTATAGCAAAATCATATCTTTCTAAACTTGATGCTAAATCTGCTGCTAATACTTCACTACCTTTCTCTATATTAAGATTAGCCAAATGTTTAAAAATATCTTTTCCCAATTGAGTGGCATTGAGTTCTTTTAATAAAATTAAATGCCTAATTAATTTATTCTTTTTAAATTCTTTCTCATATTCCTTATCAAAAAAACTTTGGTCTTTAAGTTCAAAATTTCCACCTGGATTAATTTTATTAAATGCAAGTTGACCATAATATGTCATTGGGAATTCAGCTGCTTCAGAGAAAAATTGTTTTGATAATTCTGTTTCATTGAGCAATTCATATGATTCACCTAACCAATAAGCACCTCTTGCTAAACTAATTGGATATCCAACGTTATTATAAAAATTTTGAAAATGATTTATTGCGTATTCTGGAGAATTTAAAAAAGTTAATGCTATCCATCCAGACAACCATTCTGCTTCAGCAAAAGAAGGACCTGCAGATAATGCATGTTCACTAGAAATTTTGTATGCAGTTTTATATCTTTTTTTGTAGATTAAGTTTCTTACAACACTTTCTCTTTGATCCCACCATTTATCAGGACGCACCATTTGACTTTCTGTTTTTAAAGAGTTTCTATACAAAATCTCTAGTGATCCATCTAATCTTCCTCTTCGATTTCTCCATCGAAGCCTATCAAATTCTAACCCTGGATCTTCTTTAAGGTATTGAGGAACTTTGGAAATAGCATTGTCTACACCGTAAGAATTACTCATTAATATTTGTCTTGCGTTGTATAGAGCTCTTTGATCTTTAGGCAAGTATTTCAACATTCGCTTAAGATCCCAATATTTCCTTTCCCATGCTAAATAATCAGCTCTTTTTATATGATCATCAGAGTCAATAAATTTTTTAAATTTCGCTCTGTAATATCCTAAATCATTTTTTCTGATAGTAGCTGTAATCCAACCTTCTTTTATAAATTCTTTCACCTTTTCAGTTTTACCCTGCTCAAGATAAGCCTCTGCTAACTTTATTTTACCAATTCCACCAAGGGGAGGATATTTTTCAAACCAATTGATCACAGAAGTAGGTGAGTTATTTCGTAAATAAATTTTTTCTTCGGCCAAATATCTTATTCTATTAATTCTTGGATAGTCTTCATTTTGTTCAATAAATTTTTTATACTCAGAAAATGAGGCACCGTTTCTAGTTGTTTTAAGATGCATCCAAGTAATTAGATTTCTAAACTCTCTATCCTTCACTTTTGAAGCGCTTTTTAATGCACTATTCCATTTTTTATCTTTAATGAATTGAATAGTTTCTTTTGCCCTATCAAAATCTTTTTGATTTAAAATTGATGATTTTTCAGCTGTCTCATTTTTAGATTTATAAATAGATGGCTTTTTTTGTGGAAAAACAAAAGAACTTTTCTTTTTAATTATTTCAACTTTTTTAACTTCTTTTTTTTCTTGAAGATTAGCTTTTTTATCTTCGACAACTGCTTTCTGTTTTTGAGTAACACCTTTTTTTTGATCTTTTTCTTGAATAGTTAATGGCTTTTTTTGAGGTAAGGTAGTTGAAAAACTCTTTCCTGGGTCTTTATTAATTTTTTTAAATATTGATGGTTTTTCTTTAGGAAAAAGGAATTGTTCATCTGAATAACTACGACCAATAGATAAAATAAATGTTATTACTACTAGACTAATTAATTTATTGGTCATAAGTTAAGACTTATTTATCTTATTTTGTTTTATGCTTAAAGGATCAATTGTAGCTCTAATTACCCCATTTGAAGGTGAGAACCTTAGTGAGGATATTTATATTAAACTGATCAATTATCATTTAGAAAGCGGTACAAATGGAGTTGTGCCAGGAGGAACCACTGGCGAGTCACCAACATTATCTCATAATGAGCACAAAAAAATAATTGAAATAGCGGTTAAGGAGTGCAAGGGGAAAATTCCTGTAATTGCAGGAACAGGATCCAACTCTACAGACGAAGCTATTGAATTATCCAAGTTTGCAGAAAAAGCAGGATCCGACGCTTTGCTAGTAGTGACACCATATTACAACAAACCTACACAAGAAGGACTTTATCAGCACTATAAAAAAATAAATGACAGCGTGGGTATACCAATTATTATTTATAATATTCCTTCTAGATCAGTTATTGATATGAATGTAGATACTATGTCTAAACTTTATGAATTAAAAAATATTAAAGGCGTGAAGGACGCAACTGGCGACTTAAATAGAGTGGATCAGCAATTAAAATCAATGGGAAAAGAATTTATACAGCTAACCGGAAATGACGATAATGCATTAGAATTTAATAAACGAGGTGGAGTAGGAGCTATTGGAGTAACAGCAAACATTGCTGCAAAACTTTCATCAGAATTTCAAAAAGCATGTAAAGAAGATATGAGTAAAGCATCTAAATTAGACAAATTATTACAACCTTTACATACATCGTTGTTTATTGAAAGCAATCCATCGCCAGTAAAATATGCTGCATCACTTCTAGGAATGTGTAAGCCAACAGTAAGATTACCTTTAGTTGAAATAAGAGAAGAAACTAAAAAAAAAGTATTAGATGCTTTAAAAGTAGCTAAGTTACTTTAATGAAACAAAAATTAGTTCCTGGTCGAAAAATAATTTGTTTAAATCGTAAAGCAAGTTTCAATTATTTTTTTTTAGAATTATTAGAGGCTGGAATAGTTTTGAAAGGCTCAGAAGTTAAATCTTTAAGAGATGGAAAAGGAAGTATTGCCGATGCTTACGCAGTAGATAATAATGGTGAGTTATATTTAATCAATTCACATATCCCTTTATATCGTCAATCTTCATACAATAATCATGACCCTAAAGGAGATAGAAAACTTTTATTAAATAGAAAAGAAATAAATAAACTTATAGGAAGAATTAATCAAGATGGTCTGACTTTAGTACCCACAAAGTTATATTTTTTAAAAGGAAAAGTTAAAGTTGAAATTGCCGTAGCTAAAGGAAAAAAATTGTATGACAAACGACAAGTTAAAAAGACAAGAGATTGGAACAGAGAAAAAGCAAAGCTATTAAGTAAAAACTTCAAATGATACATTTAAATATTGGTTCAAATTTAGACTCAGAACATGGTTCTAGATTTGATAATATAAATTTATCTTTAGATCTTTTAGTAGGATCAAAAATTATGATAGAAAAAATTTCAAATTTCTATGAAACTCCTTCTTATCCAAATCAAAATTTTCCAAAGTTTTTAAATGTCGGTTTAATAGTTAGTTATAAAAGCAATTATTTTGATTTATTTAAAAAGATAAAACTTATTGAAAAAAAATTAGGAAGAATTAAAGCAAAAAAAAATGATCCCAGAATAATAGATATAGATATAATTGATTTTAAAAATGAGATAAAAAATACAAAAGATTTGATTTTACCACATCCAAAATGCCACTTAAGAAACTTTGTTTTATTCCCTATTTTACAAATAGATCCCAATTGGATACATCCCGTTTTAAAGAAAAATACTCAGTATTTAATAGATAATTTAAGCCATAAATCTAGGATTGAGATTACAAGATTGAAGAAAAATGTTAAGATTCAAATATGATTAATAACAATGAATTAATTGATCAAATTAAATCTTATAATAGGTTTTTAAATTCTGAGTCCCTAAACAAAGCTTATAATTTTGCTCTTGAAGCTCATCAAAATCAAAAAAGAGATGAAGGAGTTCCCTATATAATTCATCCAGTAGCAGTTGCAAAAATTTTAACAGAGTTAAAATTAGATAGCGCTACAATAACAACAGGGTTATTGCATGACACAATAGAGGACACTAATGTTACTTACGAAACTGTTAAAAAAGAATTTGGCGAAGAAGTCGCAAATTTAGTAGAGGGCGTTACAAAAATTTCAGCTTTAGAAGATAAAGCTTCTAGTGACTCAAAAGCTGAGAATTTTAGAAAACTTATTCTAGCGACCTCCAAAGATATTCGAGTCTTATTAGTAAAATTAGCTGACAGATTACATAATATGAGAACCATTCAATTCGTAAAAGATAAAG
This sequence comes from uncultured Pelagibacteraceae bacterium, assembly GCA_902572345.1. GTDB lineage: Bacteria > Pseudomonadota > Alphaproteobacteria > Pelagibacterales > Pelagibacteraceae > Pelagilacustribacter. Next base: position 91,587 of record CACGEW010000003.1, read on the forward strand.
ATAAAATAATAAGGAAAGCCAAAGAAACTATGGAAATATATGCTCCTCTAGCTGATCGAATGGGAATGAACCGAATAAGAGACGAGCTAGAAGATTTATCTTTTTCTGTGTTAAATAAGCCTGCAAGAGATTTAATTTTAGAGAGATTGAACTTTATCAAAAATAATACAGATGATACTTTTAAGGTTATATCTCACGAGTTGATAGAGATACTAAATAATAATGGCATTAGAGCCACTATCACAGGACGGGAGAAAACCCCATTTTCAATTTGGCGTAAAATTCAAAATAAAAAAATTTCTTTAGAACAACTAACAGACATAATTGGATTTAGAGTAATTGTTAGCAGCATCGAAGATTGCTATAAAACTTTAGGAATTTTTCATAGTATGTTTCCAACAATACCTGGTAAATTTAAAGATTATATTTCAACTCCAAAAATAAACAAATATAAGTCAATACACACTGCAGTAATAGGACCGAAAAAAAATAGAATTGAAATACAGATTAGAACCCACGACATGCACGAATTCGCCCAAAGAGGTATAGCGTCCCATTGGAAATATAAATCTTCTGAAAAATTTTCTGAATTATCATGGAAAGAATATGATTGGTTAAGAGATTTAGTTGAGATAATTGAAGCTGGTACAAGCCCAGAACATTATTATGAATTTACTAAATTACAGATGTTCCAAGAAAATGTTTTTTGTTTTACACCTAAGGGAGCTGTTATAAAACTACCAAAAAAAGCAACACCGATTGATTTTGCTTATGCCGTACATACAAAAATTGGAAATAGTGCGATAGGCTGCACTGTTAATGGTAGTCATGCTACTCTTCAAACAATTTTAAAAAATGGAGATTTAGTTAACATTGAAACTTCAAAGAACGCTTCTCCATCTTTACATTGGCTTTCATCTTCAGCAACAGGTAAAGCTCGTTCAGCTATACGTAGATATTGGCAAGATAAATCAACAGAAAACTCAAAAATTGCAGAAAAAAACTACTCTAGCACTATTGAAGTTGATCTACCTCATAAGCCAGGTGTCTTAGGTCATATCACCTCGCTTATAGGCCTTAACAAAGGAAATATTGTTAATTTAGAAATTATTAAAAGAAAAAAGGAGCATTTAACTTTCTCATTTGACCTACAAATTAAAGATTTGAAAAATTTTACAAACTTGATAAGTCAAATAAAGCAAAGTAATTTAAAATTTAAAATAATTCGACACAAACAGAAAAAAAATGCTTTCATTAACAGAATCTTTAAAAATTTTAAAAGAAACTAACGCTTTAATCGAGGGTCATTTTATACTTTCTTCAGGTTTACATAGCCCAAAATATATTCAATGTGCTCAGTTAATGAGTAAACCAAATAAAGCAATAAAAATATGCGAGTCTCTTGCAGGTAAAATTCAAAATGAATTTAAAGATATTGATTTAATTTTATCTCCAGCAATGGGAGGAATTATCATTGGTTACGAATTGGGAAAAATTTTAGGTAAACAATCTATATTTTCTGAGAGGGTAAATGGTGAATTTAAATTAAGGAGAGACTTTCAAATTAAAGAAGGAGATAAAGTTTTAATTGTTGAAGATGTAATTACCACTGGTAAATCAAGCTTAGAATGTTCAAAATTAGTAACTTCAGTTAATGCAAATATTATTGGTTATGCTTGCATCATAGATAGATCTGGTGGTAAATCAGAAATTAAAGGAAAAATTGTTTCTCAAGTGAAACTTAATATTCCAACATACAGTAAAGATAATTTACCCAAAGAGCTATTATCAATAGAAGCAGTTAAACCTGGAAGCAGAAATCTTTAATGAAAAGAATTAGGTTGGGCGTAAATATAGATCATGTTGCAACTGTAAGAAATGCTAGAGGAGAGTCTTATCCAAGTCCATTAAGAGCAGCAATGTTAGCTCAGAAGAATGGCGCTGACTCCGTTACCATCCATTTGAGAGAAGATAGAAGACATATAAATGAATTTGATTTAAAGAAAATTATTAACAAATTAACAATTCCTCTCAATCTTGAGATTGCAGCTACAAAAGAAATGTTAAAAATAGCTTCAAGAAGCAAACCACCCTTTATATGTATTGTTCCTGAAAAAAGGAGAGAGATAACTACAGAAGGAGGCCTTAATTTAAATCATAATAGAAACTTTTTAAGAGTATTAATTAAAAAATTAAAGAATAAAAAATCTCGTATAAGTCTATTTATAGAACCAAGCTTAAAAGATTTAGAAACAGCAAATCAATTAAATGCAGATTGTGTTGAAATACACACAGGTAAACTTTGTAATCTTATAAATAAAAAAAGAAATTATCAAAATGAACTTAAAAGAATTAAGAAAGCAGTTCAAACAGGCAATGAGTTGGGACTAGAGGTTCATGCTGGACATGGTCTAACTTACGATTCTGCAAGAATATTATCTAAGATAAAAGGAATACAAGAATTTAATATTGGTCATTTTTTAGTCGGTGAGTCAATATTTGAGGGCATGCCAACAATTATAAGAAAGTTTAAGAGAATTTTAAAATCATGAGCATCCTAGGTATCGGCACAGACATTGTAAGCATTGATAGAATAAAAAATTCTTTAAAAAATAAGAATTTTGTTAATCGCATCTTTAATGAAAATGAAATTATAAAATGTAAAAAAATTAAAAATAGTATTAATTGTTATGCTAAAAGATTCGCAGCAAAAGAAGCATTTTCAAAAGCTTTGGGAACTGGCATCTCAAACGGAATAAATTTTAATGAGATAGTTGTTTTAAATAACAAATCAGGTAAACCTTATATTAACTTTATTGGTCAAACTAAAAAAACACTTAATAAAAAATTTAAAAGAAAAAAAACTAAAATTTCGTTATCTTTATCCGATGAAAAAAAATATGCAGTTGCATTTGTGACAATATCAGTATGAATTATAAAAATATTACTCTTTCTATTTATGACAATGCAAAAACTTTAATAGGAGCATTAATTATTGCAGTTTTAATAAGATCACTTTTATTCCAACCTTTTTATATACCTTCTTCTTCTATGGAACCGACTTTATTAGTAGGAGACCGAATTTTTGTTTCAAAATATACTTATGGTTATAGCAAACATTCATTTCCATTCAGCCCAAGTATTACTAATAAACGTTTTTTTTCAAAACAACCACAGAGAGGTGATTTAGTGGTTTTCAAAACGCCCGCAGACAACAGAACAGACTATATAAAAAGATTAATTGGAATGCCGGGTGATACTATTCAATTTATAGATGGTGATATATTCATTAATAAAAAAAAAATTTTAAGAGAAGAAGTTGAAAATAAAACTATTATAAGATGTGGTAATTTTTTGTTGGAAACAAATACTTATATTGAAACATTGCCAAATGGACTGAAACATATAGTTGCCTATAAAAAGAAAGGGTCTTTACAAAACTCTAAAATGTTTAAGGTCCCTAAAAATCATTATTTCTTACTTGGTGATAATCGAGATTGTTCAAAAGATAGCAGATACCTTGATAGTGTTGGATATGTTAATAACATAAATTTAGTCGGTGAAGCAAAAATAATTTTTTTTTCGAACGATACTAACATAAGTAATCTATTAAAATTTTGGAATATAAATAAATCATTTAGAGTCGAAAGAACATTTAAAGCCCTATAATGTATAAAAAAGTAAAAGAATTTGAAAAAATAATAAAATATACATTTAAAAAAACTTCTTTATTAGAAAAAGCATTAACACATAAAAGTTATGATAATAATATTAACAATGAAAAATTAGAGTTTTTAGGAGATAGGGTTTTAGGTTTAATTATTGCCGAAAAACTTTTGGATAAATTTCCTGATGAAAAAGAGGGAATAATTGATAAAAAATTTGCTAATTTGGTTAATAAAAAAACATGTCTACTTATTGCTAAAAAAATTAATATTAAAAAATTTATTCTCTTAGGATCCTCCCATAAAAAACTTGAAAGATCAGCAGACAAAATTAGTAGCGATTGTTTAGAAGCAATTGTTGGATCCATATATTTAGATGGAGGCTTAAAGTCTGTTGAAAAATTTATTCTTAATTTTTGGGATGAGTTCTTGCTCAAATCTACTGTTACCTTAATAGACTCCAAAACTAAACTCCAAGAGTTTAGTTTAAAAAAATTTAAAGAACTTCCAAAATATATTTTTTTTAAAAAAACCGGACCACAACACAGGCCACTTTTTAAAACTGAAGTCCAAATACCTAATTCAAAAAAAATTATTGGCATTGGCTCATCAAAAAAAAAAGCTCAACAAAATGCTGCAGCTAAACTCTTAAAAATTTTAAATTTATGATTTGGGAAGATGAATGCTATTTATTATCTAAAAGAAAATTTAGAGAAAATGCAAATATCATTAATATTTTTACTCAAAAAAAAGGAAAGATTGACGGTATAGTGTACGGTGGGACTTCCCGGAAGATAAAAAATTACTTACAGATTTCTAATAAATTATTTGTTTCTCATACTTCAAAGAGTGACAATAGAATTGGATATTTTAAGACAGAGCTTATAAAACCTATTTCACCTATATATTTCAATGATAAACAAAGGACTTCAGCATTAATTTCTATTTGTTCTTTATTAAATATTTTATTACCTGACTCTCAGCCGAATAAAAAAATTTATGACTCTTTCGAAAAGCTAATTAATTCTATAGATTTAGAGTATTGGATTTTTTTATATATTTTTTTTGAAATTAATCTCATTAAAGATTTAGGTTATGATACAAATTTAAATAAACACTCAAATGAAATTAATAAAGATAAAGATTTTTTAAAAATAAAGATCGACGGATATATTTATGAAATTCCAAATTATTTGATACAAAAAAAAATACCGGAAAATTTTTCTAATATTTTAATTCGAAAATCACTGTATTTTACTAGACAAGTTATGCAAAATAAATTTTTTATCCCAAATAATTTATTATTTCCAAAGTCTCGAATAATTTTAGAGAACTATTTTAATTAAAATTTGATTTTTTTTGCTATATCTAAAGCAAAATAAGAAACAATTGCAGATGCACCAGCTCTTTTAAAACACATTAAACTTTCAATAATAGCTTCTTCATTAATTAATTTATTTTTTATTCCATTTTTGATTAAGCTATATTCCCCAGAAACTTGATAAGCTAAAACTGGTATTTTAAAGTTTTCCCTAACTTTTTGTATCACATCTAAATAAGGCAAGCCTGGTTTTACCATGACCATATCAGCACCTTCTTTAATGTCCAAAGCAACTTCTCTTAAAGACTCATTGCTATTAGCAAAATCCATTTGGTAATTTTTTTTATCACTTTTTAAAGATTTATTTGAACCTACTGCTTCTCTAAATGGACCATAGAAATTAGATGCAAACTTAACTGCATAAGAAAGAATTTGTACATCTTGATATCTATTTTTGTCGAGATATTTTCTAATTTTTCCAACTCTTCCATCCATCATATCTGAAGGTGCAATTACATCACAACCCATTTGCGCTTGTATCAAGGCTTGTTTTATAAGAACATCAATGGTTTTATCATTTATTACATAATTTTTTTTTACAAGACCGTCATGTCCATGGGATGTATAAGGATCTAATGCAACATCAGACATTATTCCAATATTATTTCTAAATCTTTTTTTAATAAATCTAATAGCTTTACAAACTAAATTGTTTTCATTTAATGCCTCAGTACCAAATTTATCTTTTTTATTATTTGGCGTGGATGGAAAAAGAGCCACCATCGGTATTTTCTGTTCCATTACGTTATTTATAATCATTCCTAATTGATCTATGGAATATCTATAGATACCAGGCATTGATTTAATCGGCTGTTTCTTTTTTTTTCCTTCAATAAGGAAAATAGGATATATTAGATCACTACTGGATAAGTTGTTTTCTTGCACCAATCTCCTAGACCAGCTGTATTTTCTGGTTCTTCGAAGTCTTAAACTAGGATATTTTCCGGTAATCATGCTTTATTTAATGTATTATGCGACAAATGTATTATACAAATATATATTACAAAGATATAAATAACAATAACTGATGACGACAGACTCAAAAAACATTGTAAATTTAAATTTAAGAAAAGATCAAAAAATTTTAAATTTTTCAGACTTTCAAAAGCAAAACATTAAATTTGATATTATTAAACTTCAAGAAGCTTATAAACAAATCGTACAAACAAAAAAATTTGAAGATGGAGGTGGTATTTCTCATTTCGGAGCGATTTGTTTAACAAGAATACCTGGAGATCCAGACTCAGTTAAAGGTCATAAAGCAAGAGGAGTGTATTGGACCAAGCCCGACAAATCAGGAAAAGAAGTTGCAAGAGATGTACATATTGAAGAATCTGCTTATTCAGAATTTATACCTGACTATGAAAATACATATTTTAAAGAGGTGTTTGATGTTTTATCGTCAAAATATAAATTGGGAAGAGTAAGGATTTTATTAAAAGAGCCTAGATCTACCTTAAGCTGGCACAGAGATCCTGAACCAAGGCTACATATACCAATTATAACAAATCCAGGATGCTTAATGGTAATAGATAATGTAGCCAAACACATGCCTGCAGATGGATCGGTTTGGATTACAAATAATACCAAGTATCATAACGCATTTAATGGAGGTGAAGAAAATAGAATTCATCTTGTAGCTTGTGTACTAGATTATAAATTTAATTAAATTGAGTTTTTTATTTGAAAAAATTTGTATCGCTTCAGACCACGCTGGTTACAATTTAAAAGAAATAATCAAAGATCACCTTATTAATAAACATGTGTCAATTTTTGATTTAGGACCGCATGTAAATAAATCAGTAGACTACCCGGATTATGCTAAGAAGCTTGCTAAACGAGTTAAAGCTAAAAAAAGTGATGTAGGGATCCTGGTGTGCGGTTCTGGTACAGGAATGGCTATAAGTGCTAATAAAATCAAAGATATAAGAGCAGCTGTTTGCTATAATATAAAGTCTACTAGATTGTCTAGGCAACACAATAATGCTAATATAATAGCATTAGGCGCAAGATTAACAAAAAAAAGTTTGTCGTTAAAATTAGTGGAGTTATTTTTGAAAACTAAATTTGAAGGCGGAAGACATCTAAAAAGGATTAAAAAAATATAATGTCGGTAATTAAATTAGATAAATATTTAAACAGTTTCTTTAAATTAGAATTGCAAGATGCTGATAAAGAACTTTACGATTCAATTAGAGATGAATTTAAAAGACAGCAAAATCATATTGAGTTAATTGCATCAGAAAATATCGTATCTAAAGCAGTTTTAGAAGCACAAGGTTCAGTCTTAACCAATAAGTATGCCGAAGGGTATCCATCGAAGAGATATTACGGTGGATGTGAACATGTGGATGTTTCAGAAAATTTAGCCATCGAACGTGCAAAAAAACTTTTTGATTGTAAATTTGCAAATGTTCAACCACACTCTGGTGCCCAAGCAAATGGCGCCGTTTATTTAGCACTCCTAAAACCAGGAGATACTACTTTAGCAATGAGTTTAAATTCTGGAGGTCATTTAACTCACGGAGCTAAACCAGCTCAGTCCGGTAAATGGTTTAACGCACTTCATTACGAAGTTGATAAGAATACAGGGTTAATAGATTATAATGCTGTTGAAAAACTTGCTATTGAAAATAAACCTAAACTTATAATTGCAGGTGGTAGTGCTTACTCAAGAATAATTGACTTTAAAAAATTTAGAGAGATTTGTGATAAAATTGGAGCCTATCTGTTAGTTGATATGGCACATTTGTCTGGTTTAGTTGCTGGAGGAGCTTATCCTAATCCTACTAAATATGCTGATGTAGTTACATCTACAACCCATAAAGTTTTAAGAGGTCCAAGAGGTGGAATTATTTTAACAAATAATGAGGAGCTGGCTAAAAAATTTAATAGTGCAATCTTTCCTGGCTTACAAGGTGGACCACTAATGCATGTAATTGCAGCTAAAGCCGTTTGTTTTAAAGAAGCTTTATCAGACGATTTCAAAACATATACAAAACATGTAATTAAAAATGCAAAAGTTTTATCAGAGAGATTATCAGAAAAAGGATTTAAAATTTTTTCTGGCGGAACAGATACACATTTAATGCTTCTTGATTTAAGATCATTTAAAGTTACTGGAAAAGATGCTCAAGCCTCATTAGGAAAAGCTAATATAACTTGTAATAAAAACGGAATTCCATTTGATACAGAGAGCCCATTCATTACCTCTGGAATTAGATTGGGTACTCCAGCTTGTACTACGAGAGGTTTTAAAGAGGAAGAATTTAAACTAGTCGCAGATTTAATTCACAAAGTAATTAAAGGTTTAAGTGACAATAAGACCGATAATTCAAAAATAGAAAACGAAGTTAAAAAAGAGATTATTGACCTTTGTTCTTCTTTTCCTATATATGGAAATTAAATAAACTTATGCTTTGCCCTTTTTGTAGAGAAAAAGATACATCAGTAGTTGACTCTAGACCAACAGAAGACGGTACTGCTATTAGAAGAAGAAGATTATGTGGTTGTGACAGAAAAGAAAGATTTACCACTTTTGAAAGAGTTCAATTTCAAGAATTAACTGTAATTAAAGGTAATGGAAAAAGAGAACCATTTGATAGGGATAAAATTTCTAAATCCATACGAATAGCTACAAGAAAAAGACCAATTGACTCTGAAACCATCGAAAAGTTCATTTCAAAAATTGTTAGGAACTTAGAGGGTCTTGGTGAAAGTGAAATTCCTACACCAACAATCGGAAAATTTATTATGGATGGTTTGTCATCGCTAGATAAAGTTGCTTATGTTCGTTTTGCTTCCGTTTACAAAAATTTTAAAGAGGCAAAAGATTTTGAACAATTTGTAGGCAATTTAGATGACAATAAATCATAATTATTACATAGATTTAGCTTTTCAAATAGCTGAAAAAAATCTTGGTCGAACTAGATTAAACCCTTCAGTAGGAACAATTATTGTAAAAAATGATACAGTTATTTCATCAGCTGTAACTTCATGTAATGGAAAACCCCATTCAGAATTTAATGCTTTAAAAAATTTAAAAAACTGTGCTGGAGCAACTTTGTATACAACTTTAGAACCATGTACACATTATGGGCAAACTCCTCCATGTACTAATATTATTATAAAGAAAAAAATAAAAAATGTTTTTTATGCGTTTGAGGATCCTGATACAAGAACATTTAAAAAAGCAAAAAAATTTCTTAAAAGAAGAGGAATTAAAACTAAATTAATTTACTCAAAGAAAAATAGTAAATTTTATCAAAGTTATTTTGTAAATAAAAAAAAATCTATTCCTTTTATTACTGCAAAAATTGCTGTTTCAAAAGACTATTTAACTATCAGCAAACAATCCAAATGGATAACAAACGAAACATCAAGAAAAATAGTACACTTATTAAGGAATAGACATGACTGCATTTTATCTACTTCAAAATCAATTAATAATGACGATTCTTTATTGAATTGCAGAATTAATGGATTGAATAACAATAAACCTGATTTGTTCATTGTTGATTTACAATTAAAACTCAAAAAAAAACTATCTTTAAATAAATACTTAAAAGTAAGAAAAACTTTTTTAATTACTAGTAAAAATAATTTGAGTAAAACTTTGTCTTATAAAAAACTAGGTTATAAAATTATATTTATAAATAAATTAGAAAATAAAAATGATTTCATTTTACTGTATAAAAAGATTTATAATATGGGTTATTCTAGAATGCTAGTTGAATCGGGTTTAACTTTTCTAAATAATTTAATTAGAAATAAAATGATTCATGATTTGTATATTTTTAAAAGTAATAAAAAACTTGGAAAAAACGGAAAAAATAACAATACATCTTATTATTTAAAAAAAGTTCATCCAAAATTACTAAAAGTTAATTTGAATGGCGATGATCTTTTTAAAAAGGAGTTTAATCATGTTTAATGGAATAATTTTTAATACAGGAAAAGTAAAAAAAATAATAAAAAAAAGAAATAGTATTTATGTTGAAATTAAGACAAATATTAATTTTAAAAAAAAAGATTTAGGATCATCTATAAGTTGTGATGGTGTCTGTTTAACTATTGAAAAAATATTTAAAAATAAAATTTTTTTCTATATTTCAAATGAAACTTTGAAAAGATCAAATTTTAAAAATTTAAGATTAAATCAATTAATAAACTTAGAAAAATCTTTATCTTTTGGCAAAAGTATATCTGGTCATTTTATTCAAGGACACGTTGATACTACAGCAAAAGTCAAAAAGATAATATTAATTGATAAGGCCTGGTTAATAAATTTTGAAATTTTAGACAAAAGATTAAATAAATTTTTAATAGAAAAAGCTTCAATTTCTATTAACGGTGTATCTCTTACTATTTCAAAAGTTTATCAAAAATCATTTGAAATTACTGTTATTCCTCACACTTTAAAATTAACAAATTTGAAGAATTTAAAAGTCAATCACCTTGTAAACGTAGAATTAGATATATTTAGCAAATACATATATAAATATTCTAATTAAATGCACAAAAAACAATTTTCAAAAATTTCTTCTATTATTAAAGACGCCAAAAAAGGTAAAATGTTTATTCTTGTTGATGATAAAAATCGAGAAAATGAAGGTGACCTAGTTATACCTGGTTCTAAATGTAACTCTAAAAGTATAAATTTTATGGCCAAACATGGCAGAGGATTAATTTGCTTGGGATTAACGAAAAAACAAGTTGATAATCTCAGGTTGCCTCTGATGTCATCAATAAATAAATCAAGAATGCAAACTGCATTTACTGTTTCTATTGAGGCAAAAAAAGGAATAACGACGGGTATCTCAGCACAAGATCGGGCAAAGACAATCAAGATTGCTATTAATCCAAAAGTAAAAAAAAGTGAAATAGTATCTCCTGGTCATGTTTTTCCTTTAGTAGCAAGAAATGGAGGAGTTTTAGAAAGAGCTGGACACACAGAAGCCTCGGTTGATATCTCTAAATTATCTAAATTAAATCCTAGTTCTGTAATTTGTGAAGTTATGAATGAAGATGGTCGTATGGCTCGCTTAAATGATTTAATCAAATTTTCAAAAAAACATAAATTAAAATTAGCTTCTATTGAAGATTTAATTTCTTACAGATTAAAATACGAAAAATTAATTTTAAAAGGTACATCAAAAGTTACTGTATATAAAAATCTAGGCAAAATTAATATTTATAATTATATAAATAAGTTAGAAGATAATACTAATTATGTTATATCAAAAGGAGAATTTAATAAAAAAAAATCTGTCCCAGTGAGAGTTATATCAATTAATATCCTTAAAAAAAATATATTAAATAACCCAAAGGTAAAAAGCTCTTTAAAAATTCTATCCAAATATAAAAGTTTTTTATTATTAGTTATTAATAGTAGTAATCAATCAAATGATACTAGCATTAATACGTTAAGATATTATGGAATTGGAGCTCAGATAATTAAAGATCTGAACGTTAAAAATATGATATTAATTTCTAGGAGTAAAAAGAAAATTATAGGTTTAGATGGTTTTGGACTTAAAATTAAAAAACAAATAATTATCAAATGATAAAAGTTCTTATAATTAATTCTAATTACTATAAAAATATATCAAAAAATTTAATTTCTAATGCTAAAAAGGTTTTGGTTAAAGAAAAATATAAAATTGATATTTTAGAAGCCCCAGGTGTCTTTGAAATACCTTTTCTTATTAAAAAAAATATAAAAAAATATGATGCATTTGTAGCTCTTGGTTGCGTGATAAAAGGGGATACACCTCATTTTAATTTAATATGTGAGTCAACATTTAATGCAATTTTAGAAATTTCAATAAATTTTAATAAACCAATTACTAATGGAATTATTACCGCGTTAAATTTAAAACAAGCGATTAATAGAAGTAAAAATTACAAATCAAAAAAACCGAATAAAGGTTCCGAGGCAGCACATGCTCTTATTAAAGTAATAAAAAGTGGACCTAAAAGTGTCTAAAAATCCTTCACCAAGAATTAAAGTTATTCAAAAAATCTATAACGCTTTAATGAATCCAGGTGTAAAATTAGAATTCCCAAAAAGCCAATATAAAAAATTTATTAAAGATGTAGTAAATGGAACTCTTGAAAGATCAGAGTTGTTAGAAGAGACAATCGTTTTACATTTAGGGGCTGATATAGATTTTAATAAAACAGACAAATTATTAAAAATTATTTTATTTGCAGCTGTTTTTGAGCTTATGTTTAAACATAGCACACCAAAAAATGTTGTAATTAACGAATATTTATTAGCTTCAGAACATTTTCTGGAAAAAATTCAAATTGGTTATTTAAACGCTATACTGGATAAATTAGCCAAAGAATTGAGAAAAGAATAAGAAATATGATATATTTTTATATGTTTAGCTTGCGTTTTCAATATTAATTTGGCATTTATGCGCTTAATAAAATGACAAATTATTTAGAATTACTTTATCTTATTTCCTTTATAGGAATTCTTGCTGTAGCTTATAGTTATATTCTTTCTGGACAAATTATCTCTTCAAGTGCGGGTAACTCTAGAATGCAAGAAATTGCAGAAGCTATTCAAATAGGAGCTAAGGCTTATTTAAACAGACAGTATAAAACCATAGCAATAGTTGGCATTATCGTATTTGCCATAGTTACATACTTTTTTAATTACCTTGTTGGTATTGGTTATTTTATTGGCGCATTTTTGTCTGGTGTAGCTGGATATGTTGGTATGCTTATTTCTGTTAAAGCAAACGTAAGAACCGCTGAAGCGGCAAGAAAAAGTCTTCAATCAGGTTTAACAATTGCATTTAAATCTGGTGCGATTACGGGCTTACTTGTTGCAGGCCTAGCCTTATTAGCTATTACGATTTATTATCTAATTTTAATCAATTTAAAAGTAGATAGTAGAGAAGTAATTAATGCTTTAGTTGCTCTTGGTTTTGGAGCATCGTTAATTTCAATTTTTGCAAGACTTGGTGGAGGTATCTTTACAAAAGGAGCTGATGTAGGAGCTGATCTAGTGGGAAAAGTAGAGGCGGGTATTCCAGAAGACGATCCTAGAAATCCTGCTGTAATAGCTGATAATGTTGGAGATAACGTAGGTGACTGCGCAGGTATGGCTGCAGATTTATTTGAAACATATGCAGTTACCATTGTAGCTACAATGGTTTTATCATCAATTTTTTTTCCATCAGACTATAATTTGATGGTTTATCCACTAGCTATTGGTGGGGCATGTATAATTACTTCAATTGTAGGTACATGGTTTGTAAAACTTGGTAAAAGTAAAAATATAATGGGTGCTTTATATAAAGGTTTTATTGTTACAGCAGTTACTTCACTATTAATTATGTATCCTGTAACCAATTCTATTGTTGGAATGTCAGAAACCTACAGCAATAACGACAAGGTTTTTAGCGGATTGGATTTATATATTTGTGGTGTTGTAGGTTTTGTAATCACTGGTTTGTTAATTTGGATAACTGAGTATTATACCGGAACAAATTATCGACCAGTAAAAACAGTTGCTCAATCTTCAACTACAGGTCACGGTACAAATGTTATCCAAGGTTTAGCAATTTCTATGGAAGCTACGGCAATACCTGCGTTAATTATAGTTGCTGGAATTTTATTTACTAATGAACTTGCAGGTTTGTACGGTATAGCAATTGCAGTTACATCAATGTTAGCTTTAACAGGTATGGTTGTTGCTTTAGACGCTTATGGCCCAGTTACAGATAATGCTGGAGGCATTGCAGAAATGTCTAAACTTCCTAAAAATGTAAGAAAAACTACTGATGCTTTAGATGCAGTTGGAAACACTACTAAAGCTGTTACTAAGGGTTATGCAATAGGATCAGCCGGATTAGGTGCTTTAGTTTTATTTGCTGCTTACACTGAGGATATTAAATATTTTTCAACTGTTAAAGGCTCAGCTCTTGAAGGCGTTAACGTAACTTTTGATTTGTCAAATCCTTTTGTGGTAGCTGGTTTATTAATTGGCGGAATGTTGCCCTATTTGTTTGGATCCATGGGAATGCAAGCCGTTGGTAGAGCAGGTGGGTCAGTAGTGGTTGAAGTAAGAAGACAGTTTAAAAAAATACCTGGCATTATGAAAGGTAAAAGAAAACCTGACTATGGTAGACTAGTAGATTTATTGACTAAGGCAGCTATAAAAGAGATGATTATACCATCTTTATTGCCAGTTTTGTCACCTGTGGTTTTATATTTTGTTATTTTAAAGATAGGTGGAGTCGAGTCAGCCCTATCTTCACTTGGAGCAATGTTACTAGGTGTAATTATTACTGGTTTGTTTGTTGCTGTATCAATGACAGCAGGAGGAGGAGCCTGGGACAATGCCAAAAAATATATAGAGGATGGAAACTTTGGTGGTAAAGGATCCGAAGCTCATAAATCAGCGGTAACCGGTGATACAGTTGGAGATCCCTATAAAGATACTGCTGGCCCAGCGATAAATCCAATGATTAAGATTACTAATATAGTTGCGTTACTGCTTTTAGCTGTTATTGCCCACTAATAATTTATCTTTTATACATTTTTTGTTTTAAACTTGATAAAAATTTCTCTATAAAACTTTTCTGAGATATATCATTTACAGTTTCTTGCTGGGAAAACTTGACAAAATTTTTATCATTTTTATCAAAAAAACTTTTTTTCTCTAATATTCCATATTTATTAAAATTTAAAAGCAATAAATTATTTTCTTTTAAAATATTTTGTCCTAATTTGTGATATGACCCTTTTGTTAAAACACGTTCAATATAAATCCACTCATTTGTATTGTTAATACCCATTGAATGTGGTTGACCAATTATGTTAATCACATCATTTTTATTGCTTTTATTAAGTATAAGTTTGTCAGATCTATTCTTTAAAAATGCAATTCCGTGGCTTTTTTGTGGTTCTTGTAATTGACATGCATTTAAAATTAATAAAAATAGTATAAAAAAATAATTTATAATATTACTATGAGTTTTAACCATAAAGATAATCTGTACATCATATTATTAACTTTATCTAGAAATATCTTTTTTTATAGAAAATTGGCTTTACAAGATAATTTTGAAACTAGAGTCTATCTCATGTTTTTTCATTTCTCTATTATGATGATCATTAGTAAAAAAAAAGGAAAAAAATTCGATCAAAACTTATATGATGAATTATTTAGAAATATAGAGAATGATTTAAGAGAATTGGGTTACGGTGATGTTGCAGTAAATAAAAAAATGAAAGATTTAAATAAAATTCTATATGACATTTTGCTCAAATCAGAGTCTAAAACTTTGGATCAAGATCGTTTTGTTTTAAATGAAAAATTGATAATAAAATATTTTGACGTAATTAAAGTTGATAATGAGGAAAAATTGGAGGAATTTACAGGGTATTTTAATAAATTTTATCATTTTTGTTTTGAATTATCTCCTGATAATATGGTAAGAGAAGCGATAAAATTTAATTATTAGTTATGGCTGTACCAAAAAGAAAAACATCAGTTTCTAAAAAGAGAATGAGAAGATCTCATCATAAACTTTCATCTGTAAATATAGTTGAAGATAAGAAATCTGGTGAATATAAACTTTCACACCACGTAGATTTAAAATCCGGTTATTATAACGGTAAGAAAATACTAGATATTTAAAAAAAATATTATGTCAAAAAAAATTTCTATTGCAATTGATGCAATGGGTGGAGACAATTCTCCTGATAAAACTATTGAAGGTGTAAAATTTTTTTTAGATAGTTATAAAAATAATGATGATTTTATTTTAAATTTGTTTGGAAATGAAAATATTATTCAAGAAAAACTACTTAAATTTAAGATTAAAACAAATTTAATTAAAATCATTAGTACAAATTCAGTAGTTTCAAATGAAGAGTCTCCATTAACAGCTGTAAAAAAATCAAAAGGTACTAGTATGTGGAATTGTATACAGCATCAGCTGGAGGGCAAATCAGATATTAGCTTATCCGCAGGTAATACAGGGGTACTATTAGTAATTTCAAGAATGATTTTGAAAATGATGGAGGGTGTAAGTAAACCAGCTTTAGCTGGTCTATGGCCTAATCAAAATGGAATGAATGTAGTATTAGACTTAGGAGCAAATATAGAGTGCAACGATCAAAATCTTGTTGATTTCGCCGAACTGGGTTCAGCTCTTTACAAATCTTTATTTCCTAATGAGAGACCAAAGGTATCACTTTTAAATGTAGGGTCAGAAGAAATTAAGGGAACAGATATACTTAAACTTGCTTCAAAAAGATTGAAAGATTTGTCTGATGAAGAAAATTTTATATATAAAGGTTATATCGAAGGTAACAATATTATGAGCGGGGACTCCAATGTTATCGTAACAGATGGTTTTACTGGTAATATTGCTTTAAAAACTGCCGAAGGTACAGCTAAATTTATTACAAAAAATCTAAAAAACTCTCTAACAGAAAATTTTATAACAAAAATTTCATTATTATTTTCTTATTTTGCATTAAAAAAATTTAAAAAAAAACTTGATCCTAGAAAATATAATGGAGCGATTTTTTTAGGGTTGAATGGTCCTGTTGTAAAAAGTCATGGAGGAATTGACTCTTTAGGTTTTTACCATTCATTAGATCTATGTTATAAAATTATAAAAGGTAATCTAATTTCTCAAATAAAAAAAAATTTAAAACATTCTAAAAGTGTTTAAAGGAAAATTAAAAAAAATAGATATAGCAAAAAATTTAAGTAAAAAAACAGGTTTTTCAATTAATTATTCTAAAAAAATTATAGACGATCTAATTGAAATAATTATTTTTGATTTAAAAAATAGCCGATTAAATTTAAAAAATTTGGGATCTTTTAAATTGATAAAAAAGAAAGAAAGAATTGGAAGGAATCCTAAAACAAAAGAAGAATTCATTATACCGACAAGAAAATCTGTAAGTTTTACCCCCTCAGAAAAAATATTAAAAAACCTGAGTAAATTTAAATGAATAAGTTTTTTACAATTACAGAAGTAGCAAAAATTTTAAATCTAATTAATCCAAAAACAAATAAAACTCAAAATTACATTTTGAGGTATTGGGAAAAACAATTTAAAAGCATAAAACCAAAAATGATTAGAAACAGAAGATATTATTCTTCCATTGATGTTGAGACCTTTAAATTGATAAAATTTCTTCTTAAAACTAAAGGTCTTAGTGTCTCTGGAGCAAAAAATTTAGTAAACACAAAAATAAATAAACTTGACGATCATGTCTACGATAGTTTAAAAGCTGACTATTATAAAAAAAGTTTAAAAACAAAAAGTAATTTATTACTGGAAAAAATTAAGAAATTAAAAGATTATGGCAAAAAAAACTCATCTTAAAGTTCGTATGGTACCCGAAAGTAATCCAGATAGTAAATTCATTTATTATGCCAAAAAACCTACTAAAGGTGAAAAAGCTAAAGATAAGCTTAAGTTAAGAAAGTATAATCCAAATACTAGAAAGCACGAGTTTTTTGTAGAAAAAAAATTGCCTCCTCACAGCAAATAATTATTTTTTTTTAAAATTTCTAAACTCATAATCAATAAATGCTTTAATCATATTGATCCAAATTTTATTTGTTATTTTCGTGTCAATATTTCTCATTTTAGATTTTTTAGAAATATTTTTTAGAATCACAGAAATTCTTTTTTTATCGATTATATCTTTCTTGTATCTTTTATTTTTAATAACTTTATCTACAAGACTAGTACGTTTTTTGATAATATTTAGTAACTGGTCATCTAATCTATCTAAATCTTTTCTAATTTTGAGTATATTTTGGTTTACCATAGCGACAATATAAAAATTTAAGACTAATAAATAAGATATATATTACAATTTATGTATTCAGACGAGAAAAAAATAAACAATCTATTTGTATACTGGTTGTTTACATCATTAATATTAGTTTTCTCAATAATAATAGTTGGTGGTTTAACAAGATTAACTAATTCCGGTCTATCTATAACTGAGTGGGAACTGTTTTCAGGATTATTGCCACCACTAAATGAAAAAGAATGGGCTGTTTATTTTGACCAGTACAAAAAAATACCACAATACAGAATTCTCAATTATAATATGACATTAGATGAATTTAAATATATCTTTTATTGGGAATATTTCCACAGAGTTTTGGCAAGATTTATAGGTTTATTTTTTTTTATACCACTAGTTTTTTTCTATCTGTCAAAAAAAATAAAAAAAAAATATATAAATATTTGCATCATAATTTTTTTTTTAATACTTATGCAAGGTATAATTGGTTGGTATATGGTCAAAAGTGGATTAATAGAAGTTATTACTGTTAGCCATTACAGATTATCAATTCATTTAATTACTGCTATATTGATAGTGTCAAGTTTATTCTGGATTATAATTGATATTTTATCTAATAAAGATAAAACCTTTTTTAAATTTTCTTACGAAATTTTTCCATTTCAATTTTTAATTTTTTTAATTTTTATTCAAATTATATTTGGGGCATTTGTTTCAGGACTTGATGCTGGAAAAATTTATCAGACTTGGCCAATGATGGGTAACAATTATTTTCCTGACGATTTAACAATAAAATATTTTTTAAATTTACTTGATTTTAATAACCATTCTTTAGTTCAATTTTATCATCGAAATATCGCTTATATTATTACTGTTTATGTCCTGTTTTTAATCGTTCATATTTATTTAAAAAAGTTATCAGTTTTAAAAAAACCAATATTGATATTATTTTTTATTTTATTATTGCAGATATTATTTGGAGTGATAACGCTTATAAGCGGGTTAAATATATATTTAGCGTCTGCGCATCAAATAACAAGCGTATTATTGGTATTTAGCGCTATAAACCTATATTATTGCAAGACTAAATAAATTGACTTTTTTAAACATTCTTTGTATTTATCGCCCATTATCATGACACCATTTATAAAAAAGAAAGATATAAAAAAAGATTGGTATATCATTAATGCTCAGAACGTAGCTGTTGGTAGATTAGCTGCTTTTATATCTAAAGTACTAAGAGGGAAAAATAAACCAACGTTTAATCCTCACATAGATAATGGAGATTTTGTAGTTGTAACAAATATCGATAAAATAAAATTTACTGGAAAAAAATTTACAAACAAAAAATACTATAAACACACTGGGCACCCTGGTGGAATAAAAGAGTCATCCCCAGCTTCACTTAAAGAAAGAAACAAAACTGAAGATATTTTAAAATTAGCTGTTAAAAGAATGCTTCCAGGTGGACCGCTCGCAAAAAAGCAACTAACTAAATTAAAAATATATAATGGTGAAAAACATCCACATGAAATTCAAAAACCAAAGATTATAGAATTCGATAAATTAAATAAGAGAAATTTAGTTAAATAATGCAGCAAGCTAATCAAACATCTATAAAATCAAAAAAAATTAAGTTAGATTTTAAAAATAGTAAATACGCTACTGGTAGAAGAAAAAGATCAATAGCAAAAGTTTGGGTTAAAAAAGGCTCAGGAAATATTCATGTAAATGGTTTAAAAATGAATGAATATTTTAAAAGACCAGTTCATCAAATAATTGTAACAAGACCTTTAGAAATCTCAGAAGTATCAACAACCTATGATGTTAAGTGTTCAGTTAAAGGAGGAGGTTTATCTGGTCAAGCAGGAGCAATTATACTCGGTTTATCAAAGGCTTTGATTTTACATGATGAAAATTTAAAGCAAAATTTAAAAAAAGACAAACTAACTACTAGAGACTCAAGAGTTGTCGAACGTAAAAAATACGGACATAGAAAAGCACGAAGAAGCTTTCAATTTTCTAAAAGATAATCAAATAGCTTTAACAATCATACAAGACGATGATATAAGACATTATGTCTGTATTAAAAAAAATAAAGATAGCCGTAATAGGTGCTACTGGATACACTGGGCTAGATTTAATATTATTATTGTCAAAGCATCCAAGAGTAAAAATCTCTTATTTGTGTGCAACTCAAAGTATTGGAAAAAAAATAAATTCTTTTGATAATAGAATAAAAGGAAAATTACCAATAATAAGCTCTGTAAGTAATATAAAATGGAATACTATTGATCTAGTTTTTCTATCACTTCCTAATGGTGAAGCTCAAAAACTAATTAAGAAAAATTATTTAATAAATAAAAATATTAAGTTTATTGATTTATCTGCTGATTTTAGAATTTTAAATTCTAGCTTATATACTAAGAATTACAAAATTAAGCACAAAGCTAAAAATTTATTAAAATATTCTTTATATTCAATTCCTGAATTCACAAATAAGAATATTAAAAAATATAGAATAATTTCTAATCCAGGATGCTATTCAACTTCGATACAATTGCCTCTTATTCCAATAATTAAAAATGAATTAATAAAGACAAATGAAATTACGATTGACTCTAAATCAGGTTATTCAGGAGCGGGTAAAAATTTAAAAAAAAAATTTTCACATAAAAATTTATTTTCTTCGATATACGCTTATGGTATAAAAAATCACAGACATATTTGCGAAATA
>CACGEW010000004.1 GCA_902572345.1 uncultured Pelagibacteraceae bacterium
GACAAAAGAATAAATAAATCAAATTGTCTTGACAGCTAAAAAGTTATTTAAATTAAAATAATTTATGATAATAAGGGGTATGAATTTATCCCTTATTATTGCTTGTATCATAATCATTTTAGCTTTAATTGTTCTACCTTTAATTGTCTCCTACAAAGCTGAAAAAAGAGATAAGAATAATAAGAATGAGTGGGATAAAATTAAAGAATATGGAAATAAAATTAACAACAAAACTAGAGAAAAATATTAATAGAAATCATGAAAAAATTATCATCTTTTCTATTAGTCATTCTTTTTTTCAACATTGAGCTAATTGCAGTGGAGAAACAACCTTATCACCATTTACCTGATGGAACTTTTAGAAATCCTGAAGGATCACCTGAAAGGGATCCGAACGCAAAATGGTCATATAAGATTTTCAATGAAGAGCGTAAAAAAGTTAAAATCGAAATTCCTAATGATCATGTTATTCCAAGGGTGGAAGTTTTAGAAGAACTTAAGAAAAATGAAAATAATGATTATATTGCTTGGATAGGTCATGCCACTTTTCTAATTAAATTAGGAGATACAACAATTATAACTGACCCCGTTTTTTCAAAAAACACTGGCCCATTAATTTTTGGACCTAAAAGGTACATTCCCCCAGCTATAAATCTTAACGAAATTCCACCTGTTAATTTATTTCTTTTAACTCATAATCATTACGATCATCAAGATATGTCTACAATAAGAAACTTTCCTTATAAAAAATCAAAAGTTATTCTTCCATTAAAACTTGGGAAATATTTTAGAAACTACAAGGATGTCAATGAGCTTGATTGGTATCAAGAAATTAAAGTTAATGAAGATATTAAAGTAACTTTATTACCAGCTGTTCATTGGTCTCGAAGAGGTTTGTTTGATATTAACAAAACATTATGGGGTAATTTTCTTATTGAGTACAAGGGGAAAAAAATTTTGTTTGCATGTGATACTGGATATGGAAATATCTATAAAGATCTAGGAAATAAATTTGGACCAATAGATTTAACTTTTATAAATATTGGTGCATATAATTTTTATCCTATGATGCCAGTTAAAGATAAATCAATTTATCACACCAATCCAGAAGAGGCTTTACAAATATCTAAAGATTTAAAAAGTAAAAAAATAATAGGGATGCACTGGGGCACAGTTGTATTATCTTTGGAACCAATCATGGAACCGCCGAAAAGATTTAAAGCGGGTGCGGAAAAATATGGTTTCAGCAAAGATGATGCTATTATTTTTAAAATTGGGGAAGTTAAAAAATTAAATCAAATAATTAACTAACCTTTCTCTTATTTCTTTCACTGTCTAATAACTTTGTTAAAGCATCTACCATTATATCTGAAGCTTTAAATATTTCGTTTGGTTGAAATTCATGTGTTGTATGATGTTCAGGATCGGTTTTGTCTTCAATTATTATTCCTTCGTCTGGTGAATTATTTTTTATATAAATTAAAATTAACCAATCAGCTTCGATTGCATCATCCCATTTTATATAAATTTCTCCTGTTTCAAATCTTTTATCAATGCATCTAATGATACTTAAATATTTTGGAATGTATTTTTTATTTAATTGAAAACACAAACTGTGAGCTGATCGGTAAAAGCTTTCAAGAGCGTATTCGATCTTTTCTCTTTCTTCATTATAAACTCTCTCTTTTTCTAGTAATGTTGCTTTATCATCAGTTTCTTCTACTTTAATACCTAAACTTGTAACTCTTTCTCTTATTGCTTCATTAATTTTTTGCTCTCTAATTAACTTGTATTTTTCTTTAATTTTATCAATACGTTGTTGAACTTCTTCGTAAGACTCTCTTTGTTGACTTAAAACATATTTTTCAAGATTTTTGATTTCTAGTTCTTCTCTTTTTCTAAACAGATCAATTTTTTTCTCCAATTTGATTTGCTCTAAAAATTGCCTTTGTTTCTCAGCTCTTTCTTTTCTGAGTTCAGCCTGTTCTAATTTTATAAATCTTTGTAAATCTAGTTTTCTTTCTTTTTCAAGTTTTTGTTCTTCTTTAAGCTCATTTCTTTTTGCTTCTAAAGCAAATTTTTCTTGTTCAAGTAATCTTTTTTGAGCATCTTTTTTTTCTTGCTCCATAAGCTTTAATTTTATTTTCTTTTGCTTTTCTCGTTCTTCTAGAATAATTTTTCTTATTCCTGAAACTTTATTAGAAATACCTGTGAAGAATGCATGTAAAGTTTGATCTAAATTTATATTAAATCTAAATATAGATTTAACCCTATCATTTAGTCTTAATAAGCCTGAAACTATAACTCTTGTTTTTTGAGGATTTTTCTTTGATTTCCTTAATTTAACATTTTTCTTTAATTTTAATTTAGCTTTACGTCTTGTTTTTTTCTTAACTGGTTTTTTTGATTTTATTCTTTTTCTAAATTTCTTATTTTTTATTTTTTTTCTTTTATTTTTAGATCTCCGAATTAAGGATTTATTTTGTTTTATTTTCTTGGCTTTTTTAGGTTTTTTTATCTTCTTTTTCATACTTGCTATTTATTAAATAGCACTTTTTATGAATATATATAGTCTCTTGTTCGGTGGGCTGATTGAAAATTCTTAACAATTTGTAATTGAAAAACAACTAAGTCTCTATATCTAAATGCTGCTGCACAACTAGCCATATAAAATTCCCACATTTTTACAAACCTTTCATCAAATAAATCTTTTACTTCCTTTTTCTTTTCTAAAAATCTTTCTAACCAACTTTCTAGGGTCTTATCATAATGCCTAATTAATGTTTCTGTATCAGCTACAATCAAACCTGTCTTTTCTATTGGGTTTATTATTTGGCTAAATGAAGGACAAACTCCACCAGGAAAAATGTACTTATTTATAAACTTATTAGGTGCTGAGGGTTTATCTACCACCCCAATTGTGTGTAATAGAAATATCCCATCATCTTTGAGCAGTTCATTCATTGATTTAAAAAAAGTATGGTAAAATTTTCTTCCAACGTGTTCAAACATACCTACAGAAAAAATCCGATCATACTTTCCTTTTACTTCTCTATAATCAATGAGCTCAAATTTAACCTGGTTATCTAAATTTAGTTCCTTAGCTTTACGTTTACAGTATTCAATTTGATTTTTACTCAAAGAAATTCCGGTGACTTCACATTTTTTTTGATTTGCGATTTCGAAAGCCATACCGCCCCAACCGCAACCAACTTCTAAAATTTTTTGTCCTTCTTTTATATCTAATTTTTTTACAATATGATCTATTTTGTTTTGTTGTGCTTCCTCTAAGTTTTTAGTATCATTTTTCCAATACGCGCACGAATATAATCTATGATTTCTATCTAAGAAAATATCATAGAGTTTTTCACCTCTAGCTCCTCCAATATCATAGTGATGTTCAACATTTTTTCTTGATTTTCCTGGCAAATTAAAATTCGTCACTGTTCTCCATGTTTGAAACATTTTTTTTGCAATTAAACTTGTTGTTGAGATCTCGCCTCGACCTAAATTTTTTACAAGATCCATTAAGAAATCTTTCATTGAGGCATTTTCTATTTCAATTTCATTTCTCATATATGCTTCTGGAAACTCAAGTTCAGGATCTAATAATAATTTCCAGCTAAGATTGTCTTTAAGAAGTTTCACAGTAATTGGTTTTTCTTTTCTTGGATTACCGCAAATATATTTTTGTCCTTTTGCATCTACTAAAATAATTCCACCCTCTTTATAAATTTTTGTAAATATTCTTGCTAATATCATAACTTATGCTGCCAAGTTTTTCTCTGTCACAAATTCTAATTTATTTAATTTATCAATAAGTTCTTTCTTTTTCGCTTGGGATAATAAAACTAATGGCGGTAAAATGTTCTCAAACTTTTCATCTTTAATCGATAAATAACTATGAAGAGCGGATATCAAGTTAAATTGATCAAATGTTTCTCTTACATTAATTAATTTTTCATTTTTTGATTGCGAAACTTTATTTTCAAAGTCATCAAAAACTTTTCTTGCTAAAGAGTGTGTAACATTAGTTACAGCTGATATACAACCTGAACAACCAAGTTCTAGACCTTTTAAAAGTTTTGCTTCTGAACCTGGAAACATTAAAAAATTTGACAACTTCAAACTTTCAAATAGATTATAACTAGAGTCTTTACATCCAATAATATTTTCTGGAAAATCTTTTACAAGCTTAGTCACCATTTCTGCTGAAAATTTGTAACCACTTAGTTTTTCAAAATTATAAAGAATAATTTTTACTTTAGGAATAGCCGTAATTAATCTTGAATAGAATTCAAAAACTCCTTCATCCGTATTCCCTTTGTAATATGCTGGTGGCATAATTAAAAACTCTCTAAAATCGTATTCCATTCCATACTTAATTAGATCAATATTTTCATTTAGAGAATTATTTCCAGTTCCTAAGAAAAACTGTTTTCTTAACTTATGACTGGAAATTTTAGCTATAAGTTCTTTCTTTTCATTTGTTGAAATTAATTGGCTTTGACCTGTTGAACCAAAAAAGAAAACTCCATGTAAGCCGCTTTGAATGGCTTCACTTGCATGATTAATCGTTGCATCAATATTTAGAGTTCTATCGGCATTAAGAACACTTAATCCAGCTGCGTATACTCCTTTTTTAATCATAATCTTACCTAAATTATTCTATCTAAGTTATATTATTAAATTTAAAAATGAAAGTTTTAGTAATTCAACCAAAAATTGGTATGGGAGATATGGTAATATATTTACCGTATATTCATGCTATTTCGAAAAAGTATAAGACAGCTGTATCAATTTTAGTGAAAGAGAATTCTCGTGCCAAGCAACTTTTGACTGAAGATAAACATATTAAAGAAATTTTAATATTGGATAGAACAAAAAAAAATTCTGGAACTCATGATGGTTTTTTGGGGTTTTTTAAATTAAGCAGAGATCTTAAATTGAAAGAATTTGATAAAGTTTTTATTTTTAATAGCTCGTTAAGATATTTATTGATTTCTAAGATAGCTGGAATAAAAAATATCTCTCAATATCCATTGTTTAGAAAAAAAGATAATATTGTAACATCTGCTAAAATTTTTACAGAAAATGAATTAGGAGATATTGTATCTACACAACCGGAGCTTAAAATTAGTGATAATAAAGTCAATGAAGTTAAACAGAAATTTTCTAAAGAATTCAAACACATATGTTTAGGCATATCTGCTAGTGGTCCTACTAAAAGATGGAACATCAAAAACTTTATAAAGCTATGTACTAATATTAATGCAAGAACACCTTCAAAATTTTATTTAGCGGCAGGTAATAATGATAAGGACTTAATTGATCAATTCCTTAACTCAGAACTATCAAATAACTGTATTTCATTTAAAGACTTAAAAATAAATGAAACATTGCCCATTATTAAAAATTGTAACCTTTATATTGGCAATGATACTGGTTGGTTACATATATCATCTGCTTTAGGTGTAAAATGTTTAGCTATATTTATGGATAGCCCAGTTCAAGCTTATGGCAAATACTCAAAAAATATTGAAGTAATTGTTCCTGAAGGTGAAACAGAAGAGACCACAACTCACGATACTTTAGGGGCAGATAAAATTTCTTTTGAAAAAGTTTTTAATAATTCGATTAAACTTTTAAATTAACTAAAGTCAGTTTTGATTATTTTCTCTTTCGCTTCATTAACAAGTTGACTTAGTCTCTCAGTTTTGATGTCTCTATTCATATCTGGGTGAATTTTTTTTTGGAGCTGGTTGGCAGCTTTTAATACATCTTCTTTGGTACAGCCTCTTTTTAAACCAAGCAGCTTATAAGCCTCATCGCTTGTTACACTTGATGATCCTTGAGTTTGACCGAACTGTCCCTGAGAAAATCTACCGGAATTTTTTAAAAATTGAATTAATCTCCATAGCTGAAACATTTGTAGAGCTGTAAAACCCTTAATTTTTAATCCACTTAAAATTACAAATAGAAAGGGAAGAGAAAAGATATATTTTCCACCAATAGCTAAAAGCATAGCTAAGATTAATGAAAAATAAACTGTAATTTTTTTAATTGTTGTAGCTATCTTTTTCGAACTAGTTCTAGCAAACCAATTCAAAAATAAATAAACAATGACAAAGATGATAATTCCTATTAGAAACAAATTCATATAATTTTCAAATATGAGTATACCAAAACTTAAAAAAATTAAGAGTGAGAAAAAGTATCACGACCTAACCTTATTTGATGAATATGCTTGGGTTGATCAGCCCAATATCCTCGAGGTGTTGAAAGATGCTAGTAAACTTGACTCAGAAGTTAAAGACTACATTAGTGAAAATAATAAAATTACAGAAGACTATTTTAAAGATGTTAAAGATTTACAAAAAAACTTATTCCAAGAGATAAAATCTAAAATTAAACTAGATGACACCTCTTTAAAGTTCAAAGATAAAAAATATTTTTATTGGGCCAAGACAGAAGCCAAAGGAAATTACGGAAAAAGAATTAGACAATTAATTGATCGTTCTAAACCAGAGGAAGTTTATTTTGATGGTGACCTTGAAAAGAAAAATTATGGATCTGAATATTTTGGTGTTGGTTCAGTTAGCACCTCACATTGTGATAATTACATGGCCTATTCCTTAGACTTAAAAGGATCTGAATACTATACAATTTATTTACGAGATTTAAGAACTGGAAAAAATGAGAATGATATAATTGATAATACTAGCGGAGGAATAACATGGTCTTTAGATAATAGAAGTTTTTTTTATTCAAGGTTAGATAAATTTCATAGACCAAGGCAAATTTTCAAACATGTTCTAGGCACACCGATAAAAGAAGATAAACTTATATTTGAGGAAAAAGATGAGACCTTCACTTGTGGAATAAGTCTCTCATCTGATGAAAAGTTTTTTATAATTTCAACTTCAGATCATATTACAACTGAAGAATATTATTTTTCATCTAATGTTGTAGATATAAAACCAACTTTATTTAAAAAAAGAAAAAAAGACGTTAGGTATTCTCTCGACTCTTGGAGGGGTTATTTTTATGTGCATACAAATGAGGATGCTAGAGATTATAAAATACTGAGATGTAAAACTGATCAAATTGATAAACTTGAGACTTTTTTACCTGCTAAAAAAGAGACAGTGATCGGAGGTTTAGATTTTTTAGACGATTACATTTTGCGAGCAGAGAAATCTGATGCTATCTCTAAATTATATGTAAGAAACATAAAAACTAATAAAGAAGAAGAAATAAAAATTTCTGACGAAGCGATAGGTGTTCCCGGAGCTTCTTTGATGCAAAAAGATACGAATACTACAAAAATTAGAGTAAGTTGGGAAAGTATGGCTACGCCTGGTAAGATTTATGAATACGATATTGTTTCAAAAGAAAAAAAATTAGTAAAGGAAACTGAAATCCCTTCAGGACATGATCCTAAAAAATATGTTGTTGAAAGAATTAAAGCAAAGTCTCATGACGGACGAATGATTCCTATAAGTTTGGTCAGATTAAAAAATGCTAAGCAGGACGGAAAGTCAAAAGTGCTGCTTTATGCATACGGCGCCTACAAACATAGCATCTCTCCATCTTTTAGTGCTTCAAGATTTTGTCTTGTTGATAGAGGAATTACTTTTGCCATAGCGCATATAAGAGGTGGTGGAGATCTTGGTGATGTTTGGCATGAAGAAGGAAAAAAGAAATTAAAAAAAAATACTTTTTTAGACTACATCGCTTGTGCAAATCATTTAATAGAACAACGCTATACATATAAAGGTGGGCTATGTTTTTATGGTGGAAGCGCTGGTGGACTAACAGGTGGTGCAGTGGCCAACATGGCACCTGATTTATTTTTTTCAATGCTTCTCCTTGTTCCTTTCGTTGATACAATGACAACAATGTTAAATGATAAACTGCCCCTAACGCCAGCAGAATGGGAACTGTGGGGAAATCCTATTAAGAGTAAAGAGTATTTTGAATATATTCTCTCTTACGCGCCGTACAATAATCTTGAAAAAAAAGATTATCCTTCAATGTTAATTACAACATCTTTATTCGATAACCGTGTTCTTTATTCTGAGCCTGTAAAATATATTGCAAAACTTAGAGATGTTAAAACTGATAATAATACTCAATTACTAAAGTGTAAAATGGAAGCTGCAGGTCATGGTGGTATGAGTGGAAGAGATAATGCAATAACAGAATTAGCTGAGGAGTATTCTTTTATTTTAAAGTCTGCAAAAAATTTAAATTAAAGACCTTGAAAATTTAAAATCAATTACCATATCAAAATTATCGGTTGCCAACTGGAGCCGATAATTAACCTTGCTAACAAAGGAGGATATATGACAAGTAAGGATCTATCGATCTTTAATTCACTTAGACCTTTTAGCATTGGTTTCGATGACATGTTTGATCAATTCGAGTCAATGTTAGGTAATGGCAGTCTTGCTGTACAAAGCAATTATCCGCCATACAACATCCGAAAAGCAGGCAAAGACAAGTATGCTATAGAAGTTGCGGTTGCTGGCTTTAATAAAGACGATGTTGAAGTTGAATATGA
The DNA here is from genome assembly GCA_902572345.1 of uncultured Pelagibacteraceae bacterium. Taxonomy (GTDB): domain Bacteria; phylum Pseudomonadota; class Alphaproteobacteria; order Pelagibacterales; family Pelagibacteraceae; genus Pelagilacustribacter. The sequence goes on from CACGEW010000004.1 coordinate 8,567, forward strand.
AGATAATCTTTTAACAGTGAAAACAAAGGAAGTTAAAAGATCAGAGGAAAAAGATGGTGGTGAAGTTATTCATCGAGGAATTTCGCAGAGATCTTTTGCTAGATCATTTACAATTGCAGACGATGTAAAAGTGAATGGTGCTCAATTAAAAGATGGTTTGCTAACTATTTCTTGTGAAAAAATCATACCTGAAATAAAGAAAAAAAGACTTATTGAAATTAAATAAGTTCACCTTACTTGCGGAGTTTATACTCCGCAGGTAATTTTAAAAGCAGTTTTTACTACTGAAACCAACTACGATATTTTTTGGATTTACCTCAAATTTACGTTCACACTTAATTTTATATTTTTCAGTAAAATAAACATAATTTCTATTTCTTGTTTTTAAAAATTCTACTTTATCTGGCTGCCCATAAAAACTTTTAAGACTCTCTTCAGTTTTATTTAACCATTTACTTAATTCTTTTTTTTCTAATTCTGTTGTTTGATCTATTTTATTTGTGACTGTTTGGCAGGCTGTAAGGATGATAAAAATAACTAATAATGAAATATAAATTTTTACTTTTTTTAACATTTAAAGATTCTATACCTAAAACTTATAAACAGAAATATTGAGCGTAGGTTGTATAATTGTTAAATGGCCCAAATTAATCAAGATTTTAAATAAGATATAGAGTATTTAACATCAACAGGAGGTTTTAGATGTTGAATAAATATTTTGAATATAGAAAACACAAAACAAATTTTAGAACTGAAGTAATTGCCGGTGTAACAACTTTTCTTACAATGGCATACATTATGTTCTTAAATCCTTTTATTCTTTCCGGTGAATTCGCTGGAGCAGAAAAAGGTTTTTTTGACTTTGGAGCAGTATTCACTGCAACAATTTTAGCAACTGCTGTGGCTTGTTTCATCATGGCATTCCATGGAAAAACTTGGCCGGTAGGATTAGCGCCAGGAATGGGTATCAACGCATTTGTTGCTTATGGTGTTGTTGCTGGACAAGGTTATACGCCTCAAGCTGCATTAGGTGCTGTTCTTGTTGCAGGTGTAATCTTCTTAGCGATTTCTTTGACACCATTAAGAGCGTGGTTAATTAACTCAATTCCAAAGAGTTTAAAACTAGGTATTGGAGCTGGTATAGGATTATTCTTAGCAATTATCGGTTTGGAAATTATGGGAGTAGTAGGTGATCACCCTGTAACCTTAGTTACTTTAGGTGACATTAAAAATCCTTTAGTGCTTCTAGCATGTGCAACTTTCGTGTTCATGATTGTTTTAGAAAAAATGAAAGTTAGAGGTAATATCATTATTGGTATTTTACTCTTTAGTATTATTGCGTGGGTATCTGGTTTAGCTAAATTTAATGGAGTTGTAGGATCAATTCCTCCAATGACGTATCTATTTGAGTTTGATCTTAAAGCTGCATTCTCTGCAGGTATGGCTTCAATTATTTTTACTTTATTATTCATCGACTTTTTTGATACAGCAGGAACATTAACTTCAGTGGCTAATGTTGCTGGAAAAGTAGATAGAAAAGGTAAAGTCCAGGATATTGATAAAGCGATGTTAGCTGACAGTGTTGGAACAGTAGCTGGATCTATGATGGGCACAACGACTGTTACTAGTTATGTAGAGTCTGGATCTGGTGTAAAAGCAGGTGGAAGAACTGGAATGACATCTTTAGTCATTGGTGTTTTATTCTTAGCTTGTTTATTTTTTGCGCCTTTAGCAACAAGCTTGCCTAAAGAAATAGATGGAGCAGCTTTACTTTATGTTGCAATTTTATTCGTCAGAAATATTACTGACATAGATTGGAACGATATAGCTGAGTCTGGCCCAGCTGTGCTTGCTATGATAGTTATGCCGCTTACGTATAGTATTAGTAACGGTATTGCTTTAGCTTTCATTGCTTATGCATTAATAAGAATTTTTACTGGTAAATTCGGTAAAACTTCTCCAGCAATATGGGTAATTGCTGCAGCTAGTGTTTTAAGTTTTTACGTAGCTTAGAAATTTTAGGGCCGGTTTACGCTGGCCCTTCAACTTCCTTGATGTTTTTTAATTAAATCCTCTACTCTTACTTCCTCATAATGTTCAAAAGGTTGGACTATCCAAGGATTACTATTTAATTTCTGAGCACAATAATCAGGCTCAAATGTCGAGTCTTTCTTTTTCCAAAGAACAGCGGTCTTTATTGATTTTATTTTTCCTTGTAAGGGAGGGTATTTTTTAAGCCAATCAATACTTTTATTTAAAGTTACTCCTGTGTCAGATAAATCATCACACAATAGAATATTTCCTTTCATTTCTTGGACTGTCGAACTCATTTCTCTAGAGAAAACTAGCTCACCTTGTTGATCTTCGGTTCCCTCTCCCGAATAAGATTCTACAGCTAAATAAGCACATTTAAGTTTAAATACTCTGCTTAGTACGTCTATTATGGGAGCTCCTCCTCTCATAATTCCGATTAAGATGTCAGGTTTAAATCCACTTTGATGGATTTGTATTGCAAGTTTTTCTACGATTAGATTATACTCTTTCCAATCAATGATAAGTTTATCTGCCATGAAAAAAGTTAGTTTATTTTTAAGGAGTTGTAAATGAAAGGTTACGTGGTTTGTGTTTATAAAAACATATCTGATGATGAAAAGCTAAAAGAATACGCTATAAAAGCTAGAGCAGCAGTTGAAAATTTTAATGGAAAATTTTTAATTAGAGGGGGAAAAGCATCATCCAAAGAAGGTGAAAAGTCACCAAGAACAGTTGTTATTGAATTTCCATCTTATAATGAAGCAATTGCATTTTATCAATCAAAAGAATATCAAGATGCTCATTTGATACTTAAAGATCATGCAGAACGACAATTCCAAATAGTTGAAGGTGCTTAGTATTGTATCGGTTCATCATCGATTGATCTCCATAGATACCAAGTTGCTACTGAGCAATAGGGTGTAAATTTTTTATAAAGCTTATTAAGGAATATCTTTGGAGGGAAGTATTTCTTATTATAATTATTTGAAATGGCTCTTAGTAATCCTATATCTTGTAGAGGCCAAATATTTGATCGATTAAATGTAAAAAGTAATATCATTTCTGCTGACCACCTTCCTATTTGTCTTAAATCAGATAAATATTCTATAGCTTCTTCATCAGTCATTTTTTTTATAAGAGCGGGCTTAAAAGTTTTATTTAAAGTTCTTTTGGCTAAATCTTTTATACCTTTAACCTTTTGTTTACTTAGGCCACAACTTTTTAAATTACTAAATGATAATTTGCTCACAGTTCTTGCATTTATTTTATTCTTACATTTCTTTTTAAATTTTAAAAAAACTGAGTTTGCAGCCGCAACACTGATTTGTTGGCCAATAATACTTTTGCATAATGAGAAAAAAACATCATTGCGAGTGACGAGACTTCCATCTTTATAATCGTTTATTAGCTTTTTCATCACTTTATCTTTCTTTGATAAAATTTTCTTAGCTCTTGACCAGTATTTAGGAGGCTTGCTCATGTTCTGGGAGCAATGATTTGTTTTTTTAATTTATTCTCTCTCATAAAAATTATTAAAGAACTAGCGATGACTAAAGATGCCCCAAGCAATGTTAAAATTTTTGGTACTTCACTCCAGATAAAATATCCAAAAATAATTGCAAAAACTAAACTTAAATATTTAATCGGGGTTACAAGTGATGCTTCTGCTAATCTGTAACTTTGAGTTAATAATAAATTGGCTACACTTCCACATAAACCAAGGACAAAAAATAAAACAAAATCTATGAAAGTTGGCATTATCCAATCAGTAAAGAAAATTGTTCCTAAACCCAAAAGAGTACAAAGTAATGTAAAATAAAATGCGATTGTATAATTGGCTTCTGTTTTAGATAAAGATCTAACGCTAATAGCTACACAGGCAAAAAATATACAAAATACAATTGGTGTAATATAATAATAATTAACGTCTATAAATGCTGGTTGAACAATTAATAGCATCCCTAGGAAACCTAAAAATACAGCTGACCACCTTTTTATTCCAACTTTTTCAGATAAAAAAAAGATTGATGCAATTGTAACGAATATTGGTCCACCGAATGTTAATGAAACTACATCAGCTAATGGTAATTCTCTTAACCCTAAAAATAATGCAATTATTGCGAGGGCCCCGCTTATGGCTCTAAAAGCATGAAGACCAGGCCGTGAAGTTTTGTAAAAAGAAAATATTTTATCTTTTGGTATGATAAAAAATATTGGAATAAATCCTATAAAAAATCTTAAAAAAAGAACTTGGCCTACTGGATAATAGTCTAACCATTTTACACAGATGTCCATAATGGAGAAACAGATTACACTTCCTACCATGTACAATACGCCTATTTGATTTTGTGTTAACAATTTACTATCCTTTCTTCTTTAGAATATATTAAATAACTTATGCAGAAATGTACACTTGCACTTGGATGTTTTTGGAAACCTGAGGAAAACTTTAAAAGCAAACCAGGCATATTAAAAACCGAAGTTGGTTACGCAGGAGGAAGCAGCGCAAAAACAACCTACGAAGAAGTATGCACAGGAAACACTGGACATGCTGAAGTTGTAAGGCTTATCTTTGATGAAAATAAAATTTCGTTTAAAAAAATATTAGATTTATTTTTCAAAATGCATGATCCAACACAAAAAGATATGCAATTTCCAGATGTTGGAACTCAATATAGAAGTGAGATTTTTTATGAAGATGAAAAGCAGAAACAAGACGCTTTGGAAGTTTTAAAAGAATTTAACGAAAAATTAGATGGTAAAATTCAGACAAATATCTCGAAAATTAAGAACTACAATAAAGCTGAAGAATATCATCAAAAATATATTGAAAAAAACAGGTAATGAATCAATTAGTAACTACAGACTGGTTAGATAAGAATATTGAAAAAGTAAAAATTTTAGATGCTAGCTGGCATCTTCCAAATGCTAATAGAAATTCATTTGAAGAGTACAAAACAGAGCATATCATTAATTCTATATTCTTTGATATAGATAAAAATTCAAATAAAAAAACTAATCTTCCACATATGCTTCCGTCTAAAGAAGATTGGGAAATGATTGTATCTAGTTTAGGAATATCTAATTCAGATCACATAATCGTCTATGACAACTCAGATGTTTTTAGTTCTTGCAGAGTTTGGTACTCTTTTTTATATTTTGGCCATGACCCAAAACTTATCTCAGTATTAGATGGAGGTTTTAAAAAATGGACAAATGAAAAACGACCCACCACTAAAGAAATAGTTAGCTTTGACAGATCTAAATACATTGCAGTTGAAAATACATCTCTTGTAATAAATAAAGATGAAGTAAACAAAAATATTACTTATAATAAATTTCAATTACTAGACGCCAGAGGAGAGAAAAGATTTTTAGGCTTACAGCCTGAACCTCGAAAAGAACTAAAAAGCGGAAACATTAAAGGGTCAATTAACCTGCCTTTTCAAAAACTTTTAAGAGAAGATAGAACTTTAAAAAAAAAAGAGGATTTAATTGAGATTTTCAAATCAAAAAAAGTATCAATAGAAAAAGAAATGGCCTTTACATGTGGTTCTGGAGTTACAGCATGCATTTTAGGTCTAGCTAATTCTATTATAAGTGGTAAAAAACCTATTATCTACGACGGTTCGTGGTCAGAGTACGGATTAGATTAAAAAATATGAAAACTTCATCAAAAATTAAAACTTTTCTAATAATTTTTTTTATAGCTATTTTTGCAATCATAACAGCAAGGCACTTTATAGGTCTTCATTTTAAAAAAAAATTTAGCGTGAGACCAGCTCCAGGTGTAATCGTTTCTACAGTTGAAAAATCGCTTTTTTATAAAAGTATTGAAACTTTTGGTACTGCAATAGCTCAAAACTCAAAAGCCTATAGAGTTCAAGCAAGTAACATTAATGGAAAACTTAATCTGGAAAATAGATTCGTAAAAAAGGGAGAAAAAATACTTACTTTAAAAGATGGGGAAAGCTTAATAGCAGATTTTGCAGGCAAGGTAGGAAAGAGGGAAATAGCTCAAGGTGTCTTAGGTTCAGAAAGTTTAATTATTACACTTGATGATCTTAAGAAAATTGTAATTGATATTAAAGTTCCTGAAAATTATGTAGGTGTTCTAAAAACAGGGCTAAAAGCTGAAGTTACTAGTTCTGCTTACAAAAAAATTTTTAAGGGTAAAATAGAAACAATTAGCTCTCGTATTGACCCTTCTACTAGATCAATTCTTTCAAGAATAATAGTCGATAATTCGAATTTTGAAATTATTCCAGGTCAGCTAATGACTGTAAAGATTATTTATGATGAAAAAAATCAAATTGGTGTACCGGAAAGCGCTGTGACAATTCAAGGAAATACAGCATTCGTTTATACTATAAATGAAGACACCGCTGAAAAAAAGAATATTGAAATTGGTAAAAGAAATTTTGGTAAAGTTTCTGTTATATCTGGATTAAATGAAGGTGATCTTGTGATCAGTGAAGGTGTTTCTAAAGTAAGAGATAAAGGTAAAATAAAAATTATTACTTCAACCAAATAAATGTTTTTAACTGATCTTTCAATCAAAAGACCTGTTGTAGCCTCAGTAATGAGTTTGGTTTTAGTTATATTTGGTTTAGTTACTTTTCAAGAAATACCAACAGATGAATTGCCTGATGTGCAGCCACCAGTTGTTACAATTCAAACTGAATATAGGGGAGCTTCGGCTGAAATAGTTGATACACAAATTACACAAAAAATTGAAGACTTTGTTGGAGGAACTCCAGGATTAGAGACTATTGATTCTTTCAGCGAAGATGAAAGTTCAAGAATTACTCTAACTTTTGAAACTGATTTAGATTTAGATGATGTTACTAATGATGTTAGAAGTTCTGTGTCTAGAGTTTTAGATAACTTGCCAGAAGGAGCTGAACAACCAGAAATATTTAAGCAGAGTGCAGGTATGCGTACTACAATGTGGTTATCTTTTAATTCTGAAACTATGTCTGACTTGGAGCTAACTGACTACGCAGATAGGTATTTAACAGATACATTTTCTACAGTTGATGGAGTAGGTCGAGTTAGACTTGGTGGTCAAAGAGAATTATCACTAAGGATTTGGTTGGATCCTATTGCTCTTGCTGCAAGAGATTTAACCACTGAAGAAGTTGAAAATGTACTAAGAAAAGAAAATGTAGAATTTCCAGCAGGGAGAATAGAATCAAAAGATATTGATCTTACTATCAAGTTAAATAAAGCCTACAGTAATTTAGAAAATTATAAAAATTTACCTCTTAAAAGAGCGACTGACGGATCAATTATTACACTTTCTGATGTAGCAAGAGTAGAGCTTGGTGCAGAGTCCACACGTACTTTATTTAAAGGAAACGGAAAGCAAGTGGTAGGAATAGGAATTTACCAGCAATCAGATGCTAACACTATTGCTGTTGCTGATGGAATTAAAAAGAAAATTAAAGAGCTCAAACCTAGCTTACCCCCGAATACAACTTTAGAAGTTTCATTTGATAGAAGTAATTATATTAAAGCTGCAATTAAAGAAGTTTATAAAACTCTTTTTATTGCTTTAATTTTAGTAACTATAATTATTTACCTTTTTTTGGGAAATATAAGAGCCCTGGTGGTTCCTCTGGTAGCTTTACCTGTTTCATTAATTTCAACTTTTTTAGCAATTTATATTTTTGATTTTTCAATCAATCTCTTTACTCTTATGGCTTTAGTGTTGGCCATTGGAATTGTTGTAGATGATGCCATTGTAATGTTAGAAAACATTGTAAGAAGAATAGAGTTAGGGGACACCCCCCTCGTTGCAGCATTTAAAGGAGCTAAGCAAGTTTCATTCGCAATTATCGCTACAACAGTTGTTTTAGTTGCTGTCTTTGTTCCCTTAATTTTTATTAAAGGAATTACAGGTGTACTATTTACACAAACTGCAATCACACTTGCAGCCGCTGTCATTATATCAAGTTTTGTGGCTTTATCTTTAAGCCCAATGTTGGCGAGTAAATTTCTTAAGCAAAATATGAATAAGTCAAAAATAGTTTTAAAATTTGAGAAATTTTTAAAGAATTTAACTTATTTATATAAAGTATCTTTGCTAGGTTGGATCAAAAAAAGAACAACGATAACAATCTTTCTATTAGCCACATTAGCCTTAACTCTATTTTTTTTCAATTTTACAAAAAAAGAATTAATTGCTCCTGAAGATAGAGGAGCATTCTTTGTAATCGTAAAAGCACCTCAAGGTTCCGGCTTCAATTTTACGAAAGATAGAGCTGAGGAAATTGAAGGTCTTTTATTACCTAATGTAGGTAAAGGTGAATACAGAAAATTGATTATGAGAGTGCCAGGATTTGGTAAATCTGCAAAACAAGTAAATAGTGGTTTTATTATTGTACTACTTGAGCCTTGGAAAAAAAGAGATCGTCATGGTGTTCAAATAATGAGAGAGTCTTTTGGAAAAATTTCAAAAGTCCCGGGTGTATTAGCTTTTCCAATTATGCCTCAAGGAATAAGAACAGGAGGAATTGAGAGTCCTGTGCAATTTGTTATTTTAGGAAATACATACGATCAACTAATTGAGTGGAAAGAAATCATAAAAAAAGAGGCAAGAAAAAATCCAGGACTTACTTCGATAGAAGATGATTTCGATCTAAACAAACCTCAATTAAATGTTAAAATTGATCAAAAGAAAGCTGCTGACCTTGGAGTTTCAACAGAGGATATAGGCAAAACCATTGAAACAATTTTCGGATCAAGAAGGGTTACAAATTTTACTAGAGACGGTAAAGAATATTCTATTATTCTCCAAGGAGATATTAAAGATAGACAGGAACCTGATAGTATAAGTAAAGTTTTTGTTAGATCAAAGAACAATAATAAACTTGTATCGATCTCTAATCTAGTTGCATATGATGAGGAAGGTCAGTCACCTTTCCTTGCTAGATATAATAGGCAAAAGGCTGTAACTATTTCAGCAAGATTAGTTGGTGACTATTCACTGGATGAAGCGCTTAAATTTTTAGTCGGTGTAGTTGAACAAAATACTCCTCAAGCCAAAATAGCTTACAAAGGTGAAAGCGAGGAATATAAAAAGACTAACACTGAATTGTATGTAATTTTTGCACTTGCTTTGATAACTGCTTATCTCGCAATGAGCGCACAGTTTGAAAGTTGGAAACATCCATTTACAATCATGTTAACTGTGCCAATGGCTATACTTGGTGGTTTGCTGGGTTTACTAGTGGTCGGTTCATCTTTAAACGTTTATAGTCAAATTGCTCTTATAATTCTCATAGGATTGTCCGCAAAAAATGGAATTCTAATTGTTGAATTTGCAAATCAATTAAGAAAAGAAGGTAAAAATATAGAGGTTGCTGTATTTGAAGCAGCAGCAATAAGATTAAGACCTATACTTATGACAAGTTTATCTACAATCATAGGAGTCTTGCCTTTAATCCTTGGAACAGGCCCAGGTGCTGCAAGTAGACTTACGGTAGGGATAACTATTTTTGGTGGAATGCTTTTTTCTACCTTCTTTACACTTTATGTAATTCCCACTATTTATACGATTGTCGGAAAGAACACTAAGAGAATTGATGCTGTTGAGATTGATCTGAGAAAGCAACTTAAAAAATAATATACTTATTTTTATCTAAATTTTTCTTACAAAGTGTTAATTGTTTTCTATATTTATTTGCCATATCCTTAACTGATTTTGCATAGATAATAGCTTTCTTGTCTTTTGAATAATTTTTATAATCACCCCAGCCTTTATAATAAGCTAAATACTGCTTATATGGATCCTTCTTAGATATTTTTAAAATCTTATTAGTTTTATGAATATACCAACCAATAAAATCAACGGAGTCTTTAAATCTTGCTCTTGTTGCTAATGGGCTATTTGTTTCTCGTTTATATTGTTCCCACGTTCCTTTTACTGCTTGTGAATAACCAAATGAACTTGAAGGTCTTTTGAAAGGAATAACTTTAAATAATTTTTTTCGTGGTGGCTTAGCTAACCAATTGAAATCACTTTCTTTTTTGACAAAGGCTAATTGTAAATGAATAGGCGCTCCCCATCTTTCATAAGAAGCTTTTGTATGTTTATACCAAAGATATCTTTCCTCAAAAATTGCACAACTATTTTGCGTATTTTTTGGAATCGAAGAGCATGCGCTAAGGATAAATAAAATTAAAATTAATATAATCTTTTTAAAATGAATCACTTACTAATTTATACTAGAAATTAATTAAGCTTTCTCCACTTTTCTGGCATTATAAAAGATCCTTTCCATACGCCGAGTTTATTTTCTTTTGCATAAGCTTCATCTCTCACATAATCATTTGAATATCTTTTGTACGCTACCGCATTACCGTTCCTTACCATCCATTTATTAAGATTAATTTTATCCTTAAAACAAGTAGCTAAAAATCTTTTGTACCTATCTTTTGATGACGAGATACATCTTATTTTTGAATTGTCGATTTTATTTATTAATTTTTTTTTCGCTGTAACACCACATAAATAATCTTTATTAAATTCAAAACCGATTATTAGCGAAACTTTTAAAAATGGTTTTTTACATTGTTGTTTGATTTCTGGAGCATCAATTCCTTCAAGTCTTATTTTTTTATTATTAATATGCACGGTATCGCCATCAATTATTTTTGGCACGCCATAAATTTCTGTGCTATTTAACGTTTGAGCTAAAAAAAACGTTACGATTAATATTAAAGATGTTTTCGCCATTTTATAAAACTATTAAGTAATAAAATTATAACTACTCCAGTAAAATTAGCTATTAAATCATAAAATTCAAAAGCCCTATTAGGAATTATTAAGTGGGAAATTTCTAATACGCAGGAAATAAATAAAATAAATCGATAATTAGTTAAAATATTTTTAGTTCTTAATCTTACTGTCATGGCTAATATAGTTATATAAGAAAAAAAAATTAAATGGTTAATTGATGTACCAATTGGATTAGATATAAAATTTGGTTGTTGGCCAAAGTTTCCATATAAGAGATAACCTATTAAACTTCCAGGAAATAAATACAGAATGAGTAAAACTAATAATGAAAAATAGTAAACATGCTCTGTTAATTTAAATATAGTATTTTTCATTATCAATTTAATATAGTACATAATAGCTAATTTAACTATTATGACTAAACTAATTCTCACAAGACATGGCCAAAGTGTTTGGAATGCAGAAAATAGGTTTACTGGTTGGGTAGATGTAGATCTTTCTGATAAAGGAGTCCAGGAAGCAGAAAGATCAGGTCAGATTATTAAAGATTTAAATATTAAAATAGATATCTCTTATACATCGTATTTAAAGAGAGCGATTAAAACTCTTACAACTATTCTTAAAAAAAACAGCCTAGAATTTAAATTCAATACTGCTTGGCAACTTAATGAAAGGCACTATGGATCTTTAACGGGTTTAAACAAAGAAGAAACAAAGAATAAAATTGGTGAAGAACAATTCAATAAGTACAGGAGATCCTGGGATACAGCTCCTCCTCCAATAGAAGAAAAAAGTGAATACATAAATCTATTCAGTCCACTGAATGCTAGTATACCTGTGGGAATGACCCCTTTTACTGAGTCCTTAAAAAGTACATATGACAGGGTGGTACCTTTTTATGAAAATGAAATTAAGAAAAATCTTTTAGAAAATAAAAATATTTTAATTTCAGCTCACGGAAATTCTCTAAGAGCTTTATGTAAATATTTATTTAATATTTCGGATACAAAAATAAATGAATTGGAAATACCAACAGGTAATCCGCTATTAATTGAATTTGGTGATAATTTAAAAATTGAAAAATATTATTATTTAGACAAGTCCAGAGCTAGAGATATAATTTTTAATCAATAATATTAAGACTTTGAATTTTCCTATACATATCAGAAGTGTTTAAGTGGTAAAATTTTTGATTACTTTCTAAGCCCAGTAAGTTTTTATCTTTTATTAATTTATTCCATACTTTATTCATTGAAAAAACTTCTGATTTTTCACTAGTGAAAACACTTCTGTTAATAATTTGCAATCCAGTAAAAATAAATTGATTTTCGCTTTCCTTAGTAATTTTTTCATTATTTAAATTAAAATCTCCTTTAAAAGAAGGATCAATGGATAATTTCTTGTTCACTAAAAGTAACGTAGGTTTATTATTCTTTAAATAAATAGCCTCTAGACTCTTTAATTCTGCTAGATAATGCTTACTCCAAACAGTATCTGGATTAATTACAAAAAAAGGATTGTCGCCAAAATTTTGTGTACCTTTAAGTACACCTCCGCCTGTGTCTAATAATAAATTTTCTTCATTAGAAATTGTAATCTTAACTTTAAATTTTTTTCTATTAATAAATGATTTAATCTGATCAGGAAGATAATGAACATTAATACTTATTTCTTGAACACCATGGCTGATCAATAAATTTATCGCTCTTTCTAATAATGTATAATTATTTATTTCTAATAATGGTTTAGGAGTTTTTAGTGTCAAAGGCTGCATTCTTTTTCCTAACCCTGCTGCTAAAATCATTCCATATTTAGTATTCATATTTTATTTAATTTTTTAAGTTTTTTAATAGACAAGTGTTTATAGAATAATAATTTTAAATTTTTGAGTGCTGGGTTTTGTAATCTTTTTTCTATGAGTGTCCATGTGTGAGGTAAAAATTTAAGATAATGATTTTTGTTATCTCTTTTGTATAAACGTACGAATATTCCTAATATTTTTAAATTTCTTTGCACTGACAAAATATCAAAGTCATTTTTTAATTTTTGTATATGATCGTTTTTAAGTTTTGAATTCTTATGGTAAAAATCTAATAGTTTATTTTGTAATTTACTTGGTAATTTTATTCTTACGTCGTCAATTAAGGATGCTATATCATATAAAGGATTGCCAATAATTGCATCCTGGCTATCAATTATTCCTAATTTGTTTTTATTAATCATTACATTTGAAATATGAAAATCTCTATGTACAAATGTATTATTTCTGAAATTTAATCTTTTATATATTTTATTTAATTCAGATCTAAGAATTTTCTTAATCTTGCTATTTTTTTTGTTTTTGTGAGCATATTTTAAGTACCAGTCAAAAAACAAATCAGATTCTTTGTGAAGATTAGACAATGTATAATTTGGTATTTTAACTTTTAGCTTTTCAAAGCTATAAAGTTTTTTTACTTTTATTTTTTGTATCTTAATTAATAATTTTATTAATGATTTATAGCTATTAAGTTTATTTTTTTTTGAAATTACGTGATCGTAAAAGGATTTTTCACCTAAATCAGATATTTCTATCATATCATTTTTATAATGATTGCTTAATAATTTTGGAGCATTAATCCTGTTGTGGTTAAGAATATTATTTATCACCACATATGCTGCAAGATTCTTAAATTTTTCTTTTTTAGCAGAGACAATGATCGAGGTTTTGTTGTTTTTTTTTAATCTATAAAATTCTCTAAATGAAGCATCTCCTGAAATTTTTTTCAATTTATATTTCATTTTCAAAATCTTTCCATTTTTTTACACCATTTATTTTCATTTTTCTTTCCTTATCATTTTCTCCATACTCTAAATGAATTTCTAATTTATTAGTCAATGGTGTTTTAATTAAGTCTGGCCATTCTATAATTTTAATTGTTTTTTCATTTTCTGAAAAAATACCAAGATGATCTAATTCATTTGCATTTTTAATTCTAAAAAGATCATAATGCATGATCTTAAGATCTTTAATTTCATATTCATAAAGTAAGTTAAAAGTAGGACTCAACACTTCTGTTTCTTTAAGTCCTTTTTGATTTTGTAAGTTATTAATTAAATATCTTGTGAGTGTGGTTTTTCCTACACCGATTTCACCAATTAAGAAGATGCAATCTCCATTTTCTAATTTTTTTGAAACTGATTTAGATATTTGATTTAAATGGTCTAAGGATTTTACAATCATTAGCTACTTTTAGTAGCGATAAGTATCTGGTTTAAATGGTCCTGATGGTTTAACGCTAATATAATCGGCTTGCTCTTTTGACATCTTTGTTAATTTAGCACCCACTTTTTCCAAATGAAGCATTGCAACCTTTTCATCAAGATGTTTCGGCAGCACATAAACTTTCTTCTCATATTTATCTGAATTATTCCATAATTCAATCTGAGCAATAACTTGATTTGTGAATGATGCGCTCATCACAAAACTAGGATGCCCTGTAGCACATCCAAGATTAACTAATCTCCCTTCTGCTAAAAGAATGATCCTTTTTTTACTAGGCAATTCAATTTCATGAACTTGAGGTTTTATTTCGTCCCACTTATAATTTTTCAATGCTTCAACTTGAATTTCGTTGTCAAAGTGACCAATGTTACAAAGTATTGCTCTGTCTTTCATGTTTCTCATATGATCTGCTGTGACTATATCTTTGTTTCCTGTTGCGGTTACTACTATGTCAGCATCTTTAATGGCTTCATCCATAACAACAACTTCGTATCCTTCCATCGCAGCTTGTAATGCACATATCGGGTCTGTTTCGGTAACCATTACTCTTGCTCCTGCTTGGCGTAATGAAGCTGCGCTCCCTTTTCCAACATCACCAAACCCAGCTACGATGGCTACTTTACCTGACATCATTACATCAGTTGCTCTCTTAATTCCGTCTACCAAACTTTCTCTACAACCATATAAGTTATCAAATTTAGATTTAGTCACTGAGTCATTTACATTTATAGCAGGAATTAATAATTCTTTATTAGACTCCATTTTTTTTAGTGCCAGAACACCCGTTGTAGTTTCTTCTGAAACTCCCTTAATATCTTTTAGTAAATTTTTATATTCTTTATGCATTAAAGCTGTAAGATCACCACCATCATCTAAAATCATATTTGGTTTCCAATCTTTTTTTCCTTCAATAGTTTGTTTTACACACCACCAGTACTCTTCTTCAGTCTCACCTTTCCAAGCAAATACAGGAATACCTGCCTTGGCTATTGCTGCTGCAGCATGATCTTGAGTAGAGAATATGTTGCAAGATGACCATCTCACCTCTGCTCCTAACTCCACTAGAGTTTCAATTAAAACTGCGGTTTGAATTGTCATATGAAGACAACCTAGGATCTTTGCTCCTTCTAAAGGTTTTTTACCTTTATATTCTTTTCTTAAAGCCATAAGTCCTGGCATTTCAGTCTCAGCGAGAGAAATTTCTTTTCTACCAAAGTCAGCTTGGGAAATATCTTTTACTTTAAAATCTTCAGACATATTTCGAATGTTATTATCAACATAACTAAATCATAGCAAGAAATAATGTTAGGACAATTTAGGAAGCAAAACCTCAACTTGAGCTCCTTTTGTATTAAGCCTGTTTGAAGCTGCGATTGTGCCTTTATGCAATTGAATAATGTTTTTTACGATATTTAAACCTAAACCAGAGTGCTTACCGAAACTCGTAGGCCTGTTACTATAAAATCGTTTGAAGATTTTCTGGGGTGAAGTTTCAGCAAAACCTGGTCCTTCATCTTTCACTGATATCAATAAATTACTAGAAGTTTCTTCAAGATCAATTTCAATTTTTTGATTGTCTTGACTGAAGGAAATTGAATTATCTAATAAGTTTGCTATCACCTGTTCTAATCGATTGCTGATACCGAATATAAAATGTCCATTTTTACTTTTAATTTTATTTTTTATGATTATCCCAATTTTTTTGTTTTGGTTAATTAGATCTTGATTAAAATCTTCTACAACACCATTTATAATTTCAACCAAATTAATTTTACTCATTTTTTCACGAGATAAAGATGCCTCATCTTTTAACATTTGAGTGTAATCAGTTATTAATCTCTCTATACGTTCAACATCATGATTTATTATTTTAAGTAATTTCTCACCCTCATTTTTTTCAGTAGTTTTGTCTAAAAGTTCAGAAGCGCTTTTTAAAGATGCTAATGGATTTCTAATTTCGTGAGCTAAATCATTAGAAAATGTTTCTGCCCTGTTGGTTCGTTGTTGTAATTCTTTGGTCATTTCATCAATAGATTGAGTTAATTTTCCAATTTCATCATCTCTTACGAAAACTTTATTTATATCAATTGTCTGATTGGATTTTTTTTTAATTCCATCGCTAAATTTAACCAACAGACCAATTGGTTTTAAAATATATTTATTTAAAAATAGAGAAAAAATTAAAATTACAATCACAACAGCGATCATAGTCCTTATAATAAATGCTTTTCTCTCTTTAACAGCAGTGGTGATATCATTTGCTTGCTCAGACACAACTATGTACCCGATATTATTGCTTTGAAATTTTATTTTACTTAATGTGCTTACAAAAAAATTATTTTTTTCATCATTCGTAAGTGTCATTATTTCATCATTATATTTATTTATAATTATATCCTTAATTTCATCTTTTTGTTCCTCCTCAAGTCTTTCTTCAATCTCTGGTCTAATTGTTTCACTTCCCAAAGGTTCTTCAAAAATTATGTCTGATCCTGTAAAAACACTTTGATCCAAATCTAAAATATTTGTGTCACCTATAAGATTTCCAGATAAATCATAAAATTGCACACGATCTAAGCTTTGAAATAAAAATCTAGTGGAGAGTAAGAAATCTCTTATTCCCTCTTTTGTATATTCTACATTAAGTCTTTCAAGATTATCTTTAGTATTATTAATAACTATTTTGTGGTTGTCTGACCTTTCTTGTACTAACGTTGGTTGGATTGCTTCAAGGTATATAATTGTAAAAAGTCCTAAGACAGAAAAGACTGTAAGATTAATTATTAAAAACTTCTTTAGAATAGAAGCTGATTTTTTTTGTTTCATTAGCTAACATTCCATCTATACCCACTTCCATATCTAGTTTCAATTGCAGAAAACTTTTCATCAACCTTTTTAAACTTTTTTCTTATTCTTTTTACGTGACTATCAATAGTTCTATCTTCAATTTCTGTATTTTCCTTATAGGCAATATCCATTAAATGCGCCCTTTCTTTTATCACTCCTGGTCTTTTAGCTAATTCTTTGACAATTAAAAATTCAGTGGTTGTCAATTTATCCGGTAAAGCTTTTCCATTCCACTCACACTCTAACTGAGCAGGATCTAATTTTAATTTACCATGATTAATAATATCTTTTGTGTCATCTACAGTATTAGTTTTTTTTCTTAGTTGGACTCTAATTCTTTCAATTAAGACTTTAGTAGAAAAACCTCCAGACTTTTTAACAAAATCATCAGCACCTAGCTTTAAACCAAGCAGTTCATCAACTTCATCATCTTTAGATGTTAAAAAGATTATTGGAATTGACATCTTTTTTTTTAGTTTTTTTAGCAACTCCTCTCCATCCATCCTTGGCATTTTAATATCTAAAATTGCTAGGTCAGGTGGATTTCTAGTTAATCCAATTAAAGCTGACTCTCCATCAATATAAGTTTGAACTTTAAATCCTTCCCTTTCCAAAGCCATGCTTATACTTGTAAGTATATTTCTATCATCATCTACTAAGGCAATTGTTTGAGTCATATTTTTATTCTCTCAATTATGATGTCAAAATTTAGGCGTTTAATGGGCTTCTCCCCAATTGTTTCCAGAGTTGATACTAACTTCTAAAGGTATAGAAAACATATGATGATCCGAACTTGAAACTGAAGTCATTGCTTCTTTTACAAACTTTTTTACTTCATTCTCATCATTTTTTGAACACTCAAAAATAAGTTCATCGTGTATTTGTAAAAGCATTTTTGCTTTCTTTTTTTCTTCGAGATCCTTATCAATTTTTATCATTGCCAATCTAATAATATCTGCAGCCGAACCTTGTATTGGAGCATTAATGGCTGCTCTTTCCTGAAACGCTCGTACACTAAAGTTTTTATCATTAATTCCTCTTAAATGGATTCTTCTTCCAAAAATATTTGTAACAAAACCTTGTTTCCTGCAGATATTAATCGTTGTATTCATATAATCTTTTATCTCGGGAAATTTTTTGAAATATGAATTAATAAAACTTAAAGCTTCCTCATTCGATACTGATATTTGTTTTGCTAATCCATATTGTGTTATTCCATAAATTATTCCAAAATTAATTGCCTTTGCTTTTCGTCTAAAATCTTCAGTCACTTTTGAAATTGGTACATCAAAAACCTGGCTCGCCGTTAAAGAATGAATATCCTGATTATTTTTAAAAGCTTTTTTTAACTCCTTTACATCAGCCATATCGGCAAGAATTCTCATTTCTATTTGATTATAATCTGCTGAAATAAGTAAATTATTTTTATCTGCTACAAAAGCTTTTCTGATCTCTTTACCATCTAGAGTTTTTATAGGAATATTTTGAAGATTAGGATCACTAGAAGCCAGTCTACCAGTATTTGTAGCAGCTAGTAAAAATGAGGTGTGAACTCTTTTTGTTTTTTTATTTATATGCTCTTGCAAGGCATCTGTGTATGTACTTTTTAATTTTGAAACTTGACGCCATTCTAAAACTAAGTTTGGAAATTTATGTCCAGTTAAAGCTAAATCCTCTAAAATTTTAGCGTTAGTAGCTAAGCTGCCTTTTTTTGTTTTTTTTAATTTTGCAATCTTTAGATCATTATAAATTATTTCACCTAATTGTTTTGGTGATCCAATGTTAAATTTTTTGCCTGAAATCTTATAAATTTCATTTTCGATTTTTATTAATCTCTCCTCGAATTTTTTTGAAAGTTTTTTAAGGTATTCATTATTTACTTTAATACCTGTGGTTTCTAATTTTGATAGAATTTTAATCATCGGTTTTTCAAAAAAATTATAGACTTTGTCTAAATTTTCCTCTGATACTCTTTCAGATAAAATCTCATATAATCTTAAAGTAATATCTGCATCTTCGGCCGCATATGCGGTTGCAGATTTTAGGTCTACTTCAGAAAAATTTAATTGTTTTTTTCCAGTTCCAACTAATTCTTTGTAGGAAATAGTTTTATGTCCAAGATGTAATTCTGATAAAGTATCCATGTTGTGCCTATTGTTACCAGCATCTAATGTATATGAGAGCAACATAGTATCCTCTACTGGGTGTAGTTCGATACCTTGATTCTTAAATATAATAAAATCATATTTTATATTTTGACCGACTTTTTTAATACTTGCGTCTTCTAAAATTGGTTTAAGTTTTTTTAAAACTAAATCTTTTTTTAATTCTGTCATCTCTTTATGAGCAATTGGAATATAGAAAGCTTCGTTAGGTTCATAACACACTGATATACCAACTAGATCTGCCTCGTGAGGATTTACTGACGAAGTTTCGGTATCTACTGCTATAACTGATTTTTCATTCAATTTTTTTATCAAATCACTGAGTTGCTTTTCTTTTGAAATAGTTTTGTAGGTCTTAATATTTATTTGATTATTTTTTTTTACCAGATTTTTTTTACTAAAGTTATTGTTTTTTGGCTCACCATAAAAACTAATAACCTGGCTTAAAAGTCTATTAAACTCCATATCTCTTAAAAAATTATATAATTTTTCTTTATTAATATCTTTAATGATAAAATCAGTTGCGTTATTTTTAAG
The DNA here is from genome assembly GCA_902572345.1 of uncultured Pelagibacteraceae bacterium. Classification (GTDB taxonomy): domain Bacteria; phylum Pseudomonadota; class Alphaproteobacteria; order Pelagibacterales; family Pelagibacteraceae; genus Pelagilacustribacter. The sequence continues at coordinate 28,161 of CACGEW010000004.1, forward strand.
TGGAACATCATTTTTTAAAGTAACTAATTGCTTGCTAATCATAGCTTTATCTTTGTTAGACAATAATGTTTCTCGTCTTTTATTTTGAGGTATTTCCGATGCCTTGTTTAATAAATTTTCAAGTGTTTTATATTTTTTTATAAGTTCCGCTGCTGTTTTAATGCCAATGCCTGGAACCCCTGGCACGTTGTCTGAACTGTCTCCAGCAAGTGATTGTACATCAATTACTTGCTCTGGTTTAACTCCAAATTTTTCAATTACCTCTTTCTCTCCTATTACTCTACTTTTCATTGGGTCAAATAATCTAACTTTATTAGTTACTAACTGCATTAAATCTTTATCAGATGATATTACGGTAACCTTAGCTCCAGCATCTGTGATTTTTTTTGCATAAGTTGCTATAAGATCATCTGCTTCGTAGTTTAAAAGTTCAATTGATGGCAAGTTAAAAGCTTCAACAGATTTTCTGATATATTCAAACTGAGGAGCTAAATCGTCAGGTGCTTCAGCTCTATTAGCCTTGTACTCACTGTAAATTTCATTTCTAAAATTTTTTCTAGCTGAGTCAAATATAACAGCAAAATGAGTTGGCTTATTTTTTGAGTCATCAGATCTAGCATCTTCTAAAAGTTTAAAAAGCATAGAACAAAAACCACTTACAGCACCTGTAGGCAAACCGTCACTTTTTCTTGATAAAGGTGGTAACGCATAATAAGCTCTAAATATATAACCTGATCCATCAATAAGATAAAAATGATCTGTTTTTTTTATTGATCTCATATATATATATTACATTGAATTCTTAACTAAGATTAAAAAATTATGTCCAATAATGCTTTAACTGTTGAAAATCTTAGTAAAATCTATTCAAATACGAAAACAAAAAAAGAAACTAAAGCAATTACAAATTTAACTTTTAAAGTAAAAGAAGGGGAAGTGTTTGGGCTGCTTGGTCCAAATGGTGCTGGCAAAACAACTTTTTTAAGTATTTTAGGGGGAACGGTAACTAAAACATCTGGTCGTGTTAATGTTTGGGGATTTGATTTAGATAAAAATCCGAGACAAGTTAAGGCTTCGATAGGAATTGTTCCTCAAGAGGTAAACTTAGATGCTTTTTTCAGTCCAAAGCAATTATTAGAACTGCAAGCTGGACTTTATGGAGTGGCCAAAACAGATAGAATCACAGACTTGATACTTCAAATGGTTTCATTAGAAGGTAAAGCTAATGCGTATTCAAGAAGCTTGTCTGGTGGTATGAAAAGGAGACTTTTGATTGCAAAAGCAATGGTTCATCAGCCTCCAATATTGATTTTAGATGAACCGACAGCAGGAGTGGATGTAGAACTTAGAAATAATCTTTGGAACAATGTAAAAAAACTTAATAAAGAGGGAGTAACAATAATTTTAACTACCCACTACCTTTTAGAAGCACAAGAAATGTGTGATCGTATAGCTATCATTGATAAAGGAAATTTAGTTGCTTTAGATACGACTGAAAAACTTTTAGAGAGAATAAAAACAAAAAAAATTAATTTTAAAGTAAAAAGTGTAGACTTAAGTCTTCCTTTATTCATGCAAGGAATTAAGTTTCAAATTATTTCAAAAACTCAAATTATTGCAACATATGAAAAAAATGCATTAGATTTTGGTGAAATAATTAATTACTTTAATCAAAACAAATTAAAAATTGAGGATATTTCTACAGATGATGGTGATTTAGAAGATGTATTTGTTCAATTAACAAAGCACTAGATTTTAATGAAAAAAATGTTTATTTAATCATATGGAATTAATAAAAAGTTTAAAGCAAACTAAGTTGCTTAAATATGTTTTCTTGGCTCTGATTGGAAGCATGGTGCTAGCTGTTTCCTCCAAAGTTAAAATCCCTTTCTACCCTGTTCCAATGACAATGCAAACGTTAGTAGTTTTAATGATAGGTATTGGTTTTGGTTGGAAGCTAGGCTTAGCGACTGTATCTTTATATTTATTTGAAGGAATAATTGGTCTGCCTGTTTTTTCAGGAACTCCTGAAAAAGGTATAGGATTAATTTACTTTACTGGTCCTACAATGGGTTATCTCTTGGGTTTCCTAATCGCAGCCTATGTTTCCGGTAAATTTATTTATGATGGTAATTTGATAAAAAACTTTTTAAAACTTTTGCTCGCAACAAGTTTTATTTATATTCTAGGAATGGCTTGGTTGGGAAGTTTAATTGGTTGGGATAAACCTATTTTTCTTTTAGGTGCGCAACCCTTTTTACTTGCAGAACTTTTTAAACTTCTAATTGCTACCTTTGCCATTAATCAAATCAAAAAAATTAATAAATTAATATAATTTTATCTTGGAGACCTTTTAGAAAGAATTCTTTGAAGAGTTCTTCTGTGCATCTTAAGTCGTCTAGCTGTTTCAGAAACATTTCTGTTACATAATTCAAACACTCGGTGAATATGTTCCCACTTAACTCTATCAGCTGACATTGGGTTTTCCGGTGGCCTAGCTTTTGATTCGGGCGATGCAAGTAGTGCTGCTTCAATATCATCTGCATCAACAGGTTTTGCGATATAATCTATCGCACCTGCTTTAACTGCTGCTACAGCCGTAGGTAGATTCCCGTATCCCGTTAACATGACTATTCGAGACTCCTTTTTAATTTTTGATAGCTCTTTAACAACATCAAGTCCATTTCCGTCTTCGAGTCGAAGGTCAACACAAGCGAAGCCTGGGGGCGTTGTTTTTACAATATTAAGACCCTCTGCTACGGTTTTAGCCTCTTTTACTTGAAAACCCTTCTTTTCCATTGCTCTAGCAAGCCTGCCCCTAAGAGGATCATCATCATCTAAAATAAGCAGTGATTTATCCTCAAAATCTGACAGTTTCAGCTGCTCAGGGATATTTTTTTGTGCTCTCATATAAGATGATATGGGTGCTGTGGACATAATTTCAACAGCTACAATTGTCCTTTTTTTCTTTACATAAAGTCAAAAAAACCTTAAACGCGAATTAATTAAGGTTTTTTTTACTAAATTTTTTAAAAAACCTTTGTGTAAACTAACGGGGGACACATGAAATGCGAAAATTTAAATCGGTTAACGAATTAGTTAACTTATTAAAACCAGATTATCCCGTATATTGTATACGGACTGATGAGATTAGAAAATCCATAAAGTTTTTTAAAAACAACTTTCCAGGTAAGATACTTTATGCTGTAAAAACCAATCCTCATGAAAAGGTAATTAAACACATTATAGATAATGGAGTAAAAGATTTTGATGTTGCCTCATTAAATGAAATTAAACTCATCAAAAAAATAAATTCGGGAGTTAGGCTTCACTTTATGCATACAGTTAAAAGTAAAGAAAGTATATCATCTGCGTACTTCGATTACGGAGTTAAAAGTTTTTCATTAGATAATAAAGATGAATTAAGAAAAATTTTAGAAGCAACAAATCAAGCTAAAGATTTAAAATTATTTGTAAGAATAGCCATATCTAATGAACATGCTGAAATTGATCTATCAAGAAAATTTGGTGCACTACCATCAGAAGCTTTGGGTCTTGTTAGATTATGCAGAGAACATTCAAAAAAATTAGGTATTAGCTTTCATGTCGGCTCACAGTGTATGGAAAAAATTTCATACTCCAAAGGTATTAGAGAAATAGGAAATATAATTAAAAAAACAAAAATTGTCCCAGACACAATAAATATAGGAGGAGGATTCCCGGCGGTTTATCCGGACTTGAAACCTGAACCTTTAGAAAATTATATGGATGAAATAAAAAAAGGTTTAAATAATTTAAAATTAAATAAACTTCCTGAAATTATTTGTGAACCTGGTAGAGCAATAGTAGCGGAAAGTGGTTCGACAATAGTTAAAGTGATTTTGAGAAAAAAACAAAATCTTTACATTAATGATGGTACTTACGGATCTTTATTTGATGCTGGAGTACCGAATTTTATTTTTCCTTCTAAAATGATTACAGGCGGTAGAATACAATCAAGAAAACTTACTTCGTTTAGTTTTTTTGGTCCAACTTGTGATAGTTTAGATTATATGAAAGGCCCTTTTTTGCTACCTAATAATATCAGAGAAGGTGATTATATTGAATTAGGACAACTTGGAGCTTACGGTTTAACTTTTAGAACTAACTTTAATGGTTTTTACTCTAATGAAATATTTGAAGTAAACGATAAACCAATTATGTCTATTCATGAAAAATCAAAAGATAAAGTTGATTCTTTGGTGGCTTAATGGTCAAAAATAATAGTCCAATAATTGGACATAATAAAAAATCTCTTCTAAATAATCCTGTTGAGCATATTGATATAAAATCTTTCGATGCCAGACAAATTATAGATGGCATGAGTAAAATGTCTTTCACTTCAAGAGATACAGCTAGAGCTGCTAGCATTTATAATGAAATGCTAACTGATAAAGATTGCTCTATTTTCTTAACATTAGCAGGATCAACATCAGCAGGCGGCTGCATGAATTTATACACTGATTTAGTAAAAAATAATATGGTTGATGCAATAGTTGCTACAGGCGCTTCTATTATTGATATGGATTTTTTTGAAGCACTTGGGTTCAAACATTATCAAGGTTCCCAGTTTCAGGATGATACTGAACTTCGAAAAAATTATATCGATAGAATATATGACACTTATATCGACGAAGAAGAATTACAGGCTTGTGATCAAACTATTTGTGACATAGCAAATACATTGAAACCTAAAGCTTATACTTCTAGAGAGTTTATCAAAGAATTAGGTAAATATTTAAAATCTAATGCTAAAAAAAAGAACTCACTAATAGAGGCGGCATTCGATAATAATGTTCCAATATTTTGTCCCGCTTTTACCGATAGTTCTGCAGGCTTTGGTTTAGTAATGCATCAAGAACAAAATCCTAAAGATCACATAACTATGGACTCGATCCGTGAATTTAGAGAATTAACTGAAATAAAGCTTCAATCTAAACAATCAGGGTTGCTTATGATAGGTGGTGGTGTACCCAAAAACTTTATTCAGGATACTGTAGTATGTGCAGAATTATTAGGGAAAGAAGTTGAAATGCATAAATATGCAATTCAAATTACTGTTGCAGACACACGTGATGGGGCTTGTAGCAGTTCAACATTAAAAGAAGCTAGTTCATGGGGCAAAGTTGACGTTACGAAAGAACAAATGGTTTTTGCAGAAGCAACAAGCGTTCTTCCTTTAATTGCTAGCGATGCTTATCATCGTAAAAAATGGGAAAAAAGAGAAAAAAGAAATTTTTCTAATATTTTTAATTCTTAAATGGAATACTTAAGTCAAAAAAAAGGTTTTTTAGGATACGATGCTAGTCAAAATATAGATCCTAAAGTTGTAGTGGTGCCTTTTGGTTTAGAAAAAACTGTGAGCTACGGTAGTGGTACAAGAAATGGTCCTAAAGAAATTATAAAAGCTTCTCATCAAGTAGAGCTATTTGACGAGGAATTAAATAAAGAACCTTATAAAGAGATAGGTATTAAAACTTTAAAACCTTTCCCGATAAAAAAAAATATCAAACAAGCTTTAAATCAATTATCAAAAATTAATCAAAAAATAATTGCAAATAATAAATTTCCTTTAGTATTTGGTGGAGAACACTCAATTACTCCTGGGTCAATAGACCCTTTAATAAATAAATATGGTGATATTACTCTTTTACATTTTGATGCACACGCAGACTTAAGAGAAAGCTATCAAGGTGAAAAATTTTCTCATGCTTCTGCAATTAAAAGATGTTTAGACTATAAAAATGTTAAGGTTGTTTCATTTGGTATAAGAAATCTTTCTAAACCAGAAATGGATTATTATAATAATAACAAACACAGAATTGAAATTTTTTGGGGAAAAGATAAAAAAAAATGGGATCTCACCCAAATAGATAATTTTTTTAAAAATAAAACAGTTTATATCACTTTTGATGTAGATGGTTTTGATGCCAGTATAATGCCAGCTACGGGCACGCCAGAGCCAGGTGGTCTACTTTGGGAGGATGTCCTGCCTATTATAAAAAGGGTTTGCCAGGTCTCTAATGTTGTAGGTGCAGATATTAATGAATTAGCTCCTATTAAAAATTTTGACTCTTACAATTTTCTTGTAGCAAAACTTGCTTATAAAATATTAGCTTACACATTTGAATTCAAGAATTAGAAAAACTTTTTGGGTCCCACGATATAATTACAAGAGCTCCGCCAAGGTCGCTATTTCTTCTAAATAGTAATTTTGCATTTTGTCTCTCTAATAATGTTTTTCCTAAAAAAGTTCCAAGGCCAAGGCCAGAATTCGAACTTAATTCTTTTGATTTAGATTTTATATATGGTTCTCCAATTTTTTTTATGATATCCTCAGGAATACCTGGTCCATCATCATTAATTTTTATTTCTATTTTTTTTTGGTCACTCATTAACTTAATTGTAACTTCATTTTTCGAAAATTTTACAGCATTACCAATAAAATTTCTTAATCCATAAATTATTTCAGGAGTACGTTGAATTTCAATTTTGTTTTGGTCTTTATCAACCAAAAGTTTAATTTTTTTTGATGATGTTTCTTTAAATGAATTAATAATTTCTTCAAGTAAATCTTCAAATTTAATTGAACTTAAAAAAATATCTTCCTCTATTTGCTTTTTTGAAATTTGTTTTAAAATTTCACTACATCTTTTTGTTTGACTTATAAGTAAATCAATATCTTTTGATAATTCTTTTTGATTTCCAATTTCTTTTTTTAACTCTTTAGCAACAACACTAATTGTTGCTAGTGGCGTTCCTAGTGAGTGAGCTGCTGCTGCGGCTTGGCCCCCTAGAGACTCTAGTTCATATTCTTTAGAAATAACTTCTTGTAATTTATTTAAAGCCTCAGATCTTTTTTTTGACTCACCTGCAAATCGAATACCAAAATAACTTAAAAATATTAATCCGATTAAAATGGAAATTACAATACCTGTTTTATAAAAATTAGGAAAATATAGTAGATTCACTTCTTCTCCTGGTAGGGGAAGATGGACAAATGAAATTATTAGTAGAAGTAAAGAAGTTATAAATCCTAATATTATTGTTGTGCCCATACTTAAAAATGTTGATGAAACTATTGCAGGGATAATGAGTAAAAAACAAAAAGGGTTAAATATTCCCCCGGTCAAATAAAGTAAAAAACTTAATTGAACAAGATCATAAACTAAGAATATAGAGGCGTATAAATCTTTAAGTTGATTTATTTTTATACCAAATTGTAAATAAAAATTAGTCAATAAACCAATGAAGATTATGGCAAAACTCAACTCAATTGGAAAAGGCAAATTTAAATAAAAATAAACTATATTTATCGCCAAAAATTGCCCAAAAATAGCAATATATCTTAAGACTGTAAGAGTATTTTTGTCTAAATTTAGGTTCTCTTTAGTTCTAAAGAGAGTTGAAAAATTCATATTCGAGTTAGATGTCTAAATTAGCAACATCTAAAGCGTTGTTAGTAATGAAATCTTTTCGAGGAGCAACTTCGTCACCCATTAAAACTTTAATCATCTTCTGATCTTCCTTAGATTTTTCTTTTGTGCCTTTTGAGTATTGAACTCTAAGCATTGTTCTGTTATCAGGATTCAAAGTTGTTTCCCAAAGTTCTTCTGGATTCATCTCGCCTAAGCCCTTGAAACGCTGGATAGATAACTTCTCTCTTTGTTCTTGAATAAGTTTCTTGTATTCAAGAGATCCCTTTTTAATTTTTTTATTAAATTTACCAACATCTGAAATATAATCTTCAAGCGCCTTCTCATCCTTAATATAGATACTCTTGTTAGATTTAGTAACTTTAAATAATGGAGGTTGAGCAAGATACACATGTCCATTTTCAATTAACTGATTAAAAGGAAAATTGTTAAAAAAAGTTAATAACAGTGTTCTAATATGAGATCCATCAACATCAGCATCGGTCATAATTACAATTTTGTCATATCTTAAGTTTTCGATATTAAAATCTTTTGATCCTGTACCTAACGCGTTGATTAAAGTAACAATTTCATTTGAAGACATCATTTTGGATAAGGCTTTTGTGGATTGATCTTCTCCATTTGATTTGCCATTCACATAAGTATTTAAAATTTTTCCTCTTAAAGGAAGTACAGCTTGATACTCTCTCACTCTGCCTTGCTTTGCTGACCCACCAGCAGAGTCCCCCTCAACTATAAACAATTCTGTTCCTTCTCTTTTTTGTATTTGACAATCTGCTAATTTTCCAGGTAACCCAGATAATTCAAAAGTTCCTTTCCGTCTAACACTATCTCTGGCTTTTCTTGCTACGTCTCTAGCCATAGCTGCTTGAGTAATTTTTTCTAATACAACTTTTGCAATTGAAGGATTTTGATCAAACCAAGTAGAAACTTTTTCGCTAATAATATGTTCCACAATGTTTCTAACTTCAGATGAAACTAATTTGTCTTTTGTTTGAGAGGAAAATTTTGGATCAGGCATTTTGATAGACAGAACAGCTGTTAAACCTTCTTTTATATCTTCTCCTGAAAGAGTAATTTTATTTTTTTTATTATTTCTGTCTGCAGTATATTTATTTATTACTCTAGTTAATGCTGTTCTAAAACCTAGTAGATGGGTTCCTCCATCTTTTTGAGGAATATTATTTGTGAAAGGTAAGACCTCCTCCGAATAACCGGCATTCCATTCAAATGAACATTCCACGACCACATTGTTTTTTGTAGAAGTGACATATACGGGTTTTTTGAATACTTCTTTTTCATTCTTATTAACCAAAATTGGCTTCTTATTATTTATGTGTTTTACGAATTCTAAAATTCCACCATCATACTTATGAATAAATTCTTTTGACTTTTTAGAAGTATTATCAATTAATTTAATTCCTATGCCTTTATTTAAAAAAGCTAATTCTCTAATTCTTTTTTCGAGCGTAGAAGTGCTAAATTTAATAGATGAAAATATTTGTTTTGATGGTAAGAACGTAATTTTAGTACCATTTTTTTTTGTATTCCCTAACTTTTTTAAGGGTTTAATTGAATTTCCGTCTTTAAACTTAATTTCATATTCACTACCGTCTCGATAAATATTAAGATCAAGTTTTTCTGAAAGTGCATTTACTACTGATACTCCTACTCCATGTAAACCACCTGAGACTTTATATGAATCATGGTCAAATTTACCACCTGCGTGTAATTGGGTCATTATAACCTCTGCAGCCGACATTTTTTCACCTTTATGCATATCTACTGGTATGCCTCTTCCGTCGTCTTCGACTGTGACCGTGTTATCAGAATTTATAGAAACACTTATATTTTTACAATGACCAGCTAAAGCCTCATCGATAGAATTGTCCACAACTTCAAAAACCATGTGGTGTAACCCAGAGCCATCATCCGTATCACCAATATACATTCCTGGTCTTTTTCTTACGGCATCAAGACCTTTAAGAACTTTTATAGAATCTGCACCATAAGAAGGTGATTTATTAAGCTCGGATTTTTTAGACATTGTTTTTATGAATGTTTATCATATCATTTTTTTTGTCGAATAGAAAATCGCTGGTGATCAAAGTGACTTAAAACTATTTAGAATCAACAATAATAAGGCTAAAAAATAATATATTTTTAAAAATTAAATAAATTAGATTTTCATCGGCATTATAACATAATAACTATTCTTATCAGAAATATCTTCAATAAGCACTGGCGAGACAGAATCCTTTAAATTCATTTTTAAATTTTTATCTTCAATTTCAGAGGCTATATCTATTAAATATTTTGAATTAAAACTTATGTTAAGATTATCAGAGCTAAAATTTGCATCAATTCTTTCATTTCCCTCACCTGAATTTGCACTGTTAACAGAAAGCTGTATATTATCTTTACCTATTGATAATTTTACACCCTCTTTACGATCTAGCGAAACACTTGCAACCCTCTCTATTGAGTTAATAAAATCTTTAGAAGATACTGTAAGCGTTTTATCGTTAGAAGTCGGTACCACTTTTTTATAATCTGGGAATTTTCCGTCGATAACTTTGGAGATTAATTTCATCTTTCCAAGGTTAAACTTTATTTTGCTATCACTTATTTGCATTGAAAGCTGATCTGTTTTTTCAGCAAGTAAAGAACAGAGTTGAAATACTGTTTTTCTAGGAAGGATTAAAGATGAAAACTCATTAGTATTTTCAATCTCTAAACTGCTTGAAGACAATCGGTGGCTATCCGTTGCCACTCCAGTAAGAAAGTTTCTACCATGCGCCTCTGTAAGGTGGAGAAAAATTCCATTCAAATAATGTCTTGTATCATCATTAGATATTGAAATTCTTGTCTTATTTAAAAGTTTTAAAAATCTATTGTTATTAAGTTCGATTTCTTGACCTTCAAATTCGTCCGCAAAAGATGGGAAATTGTCTGTCGGTAAACATAATAAGTTAAAATCTGCATTTTCACTTTTAAGACTAAGTTTATTTTCCGATTTTAGATCAAAATTAAGTTCTGCATTAGAAGAAATTTTTCTTAATATATCATATAAAATAGCAGCGGAAGTCGTTGTGCTTCCTTCGTTAATTACTTTAACATCATTAATTTCATCATAAAAAATAATATCTAAATCAGTTGCTACTATAGATAATCTTTTATCTTTTAGTTGCAACAAGACATTTGATAATATCGGAAGAGTATTTTTTTTCTCGACAACTCCCTGAACAAAATTTAATGACCTAAGTAGTGTATCTCTTTTAACAACAAATTGCATTTAGTTATTATTCTAATAATAGACTTTTAATCTGACTAATATTTTTTTTCATTTCATCGTCTTGTTCGGACAATCGGTTTATAGTCTTTACAGCATGTATGACTGTTGTATGGTCTCTATTAGCAAATCTCCTACCAATTTCTGGTAATGATCTAGTTGTCATTTTTTTTGCAAGATACATCGCTATCTGCCTAGGTCTAGCTAGAGGTCTAGATCGTCTTTGTGACAACATTTCACTTAAAGCAATATTAAAGTAATTTGAAACAACATTTTGAATTTTATCTACTGTTATTACTCTTATCTGATTAAAAACATCTTTTAAAATATTCTTACAGTCATTAATGGTTAGGTTTTTGTTGTGCACTCTACTAAAAGCAATAACTCTATTAAGAACACCAATTAATTCTCTTATATTTGTTTTACTTTCACTTGCTATATAATTAATTACTTCATCATCAAGATTTATAATCTCTTTAAACTGGTTTTGAATTTCATCAATTTTCTTTTTAATAATTTTTATTTTTAAATCTAGATCTGGTGTGTCAATATCAACTACAAGACCTCCTGCTAATCTTGATTTTATTCTATCCTGCACTCTATCTAGTTTCATTGGTGCTCGGTCAGCAGAGATTATTATTTGTGAACCTTTGTCAATTAAGCTGTTAAATGTATGAAAAAACTCCTCCTGAAGGCTTTCTTTTCCACTTATAAATTGAATATCATCTATTATAAAAACAGAAGATTTTCTAAAGAAATCCTTGAAGTTCACCATGTCATTTTTTTTAATTGACTTAATAAAATGGTACATAAATCGCTCTGCAGAAATGAACATTACATTATTACTGCTCTGAAGCTCTAATCCAATTGCATTTAATAGGTGTGTTTTTCCAAGACCTACTCCACCGCAAATATACAGGGGATTATACCTGGAAATGTGCTCACACACTTTTTTTGAGTATGATAGTGCTATATCGTTGCTTTTTCCTTGTATGAAGCTGGAAAAGCTTAAATTTGGATTTAAACGATTATAATTTAATATTGAATCTTTGATTTCTGTAACCTTATTAAGTTCATCTATTTTAATAAACTCTTGGTTTTGTTTCGTTTCTTCAATTATCTTAAATTCTATCCTATTAAGGCTTAGCTTGAAGCTCTTAACTTGCTCAAGAATTTTATCTAAATATCTAGAAACAATCCAATCTCTAAAAAATCTTGTTGGTACGCCCAAAATCAAATAGTCGTTGTATTCTTTTATTAAGGAAATTTTTTGTAACCAACTGCCATACACCTCACTCCCAAATGTTTTTTTAAAAGTGCTCTGCACTTCTTCCCAATTAATTGTTTTTTCTTCCTCAGAAATGAAAGAATTATTTTTTATGATTTTATTATCCATTTAGAATTTTCTTAAAGAGATTCCTTTAAACGCCTTTTGTAAATTATTTGCAACTAAGTACAGGTTGTAATCAAAAAAAAATTTCAATTTGGTTGTACAATAATCGTAATGATAGAATTTAAAAAAATTTCAACTCACTGAATTAAGTTTCTATATTTGGTTTAATGGTACTAAATGTAGATTAAGTTTTTTTTGGCAATCAACTTTAAATTGATTACTTGGCTGAAATTTTTTTTGAGATTCTAGAAATTTTTCTTGCAGCTGTATTTCTACTTATTATGCCGGATTTGGCAACCTGCATTAGAATTGATTGAAACTTTGAAAAATATTTCTTAGCTTTTTCTTTTTCTTTTGCTTTTAGATGAAGTTCCATCTGTTTGACAGCGGTTCTATACTTGCTTTTTCTTATCCTATTGACTTGGGTCTGTTTTTTTACCCTTCTTACTCTTCTAATTGCTGACTTAGTATTAGGCATATTTTTAGGATTGTATATATGTGCAATTTATTATGGTCAACTTTATTATTTTTGACACTTAGCACAGAAAAATGATGCTCGTTTCGCCAATAAAATTTTAATAATCTTGCCTTTACATTTTCTATTTTCACAATTTTCACCTTTTCTCCCATAAACAGTGAAATGTTGCTGGAATGAGCCTTTTTTTCCACTAACACTAGAAAAATCTTTTATAGATGAACCGCCTAAGGCAATAGCATTTAAAAGAGTTTTTTTTGTAAATTTTATAATTTTTTTTATCTCTGTCTCTGAGAGATTTTCCACCTTTCTAGTTGGATTTACATTACTAAAAAAAAGAATTTCGTTTACATAAATATTTCCTAAACCAGAAACAAATTTTTGATCCATTAAAATATCTTTAATTTTTCTTTTCTTTCCACCGATATATTTTTTGAAATAATGAAAATTAAACTTATTTTCAAGAGGCTCCGGGCCTAAATTTTTAAGATGAATATTTTTATCTAAATCATGTTTATTTAATAATTTTATAAAACCAAATTTTCTCACATCGTTATAAATTAGTTTTTGATTGTTTGATAATTTGAAAATTATGCGATCATGCTTTTTATCTTTATCATTGTTAATATCATAATAAAAACTTGTTCTATATTTTGTTTTTTTTTGATTTACAAAAAAAAATTTTCCTGTCATGCCCAAATGAACTAACAATACAAAATTTTTATCTAAAAAAAATAATAGATACTTAGACCTTCTGAAAATTTTTTTAAACTTAAGCCCAATGATTTTTTTGATTTTATTTCTATTAATCTTATATCTTAATCTTCCGTCATTTATTTTGACTGCTTTTACAATTAAATTTTGTGTTTTATTAGTTAAGGACCTTTTAACAACTTCAACTTCTGGTAATTCTGGCATATAATTTGGTTATGAAAAGTACTATTCAAGATAAAGCTAAATTAGTCAATTCTGTATTTTCAGAGGTTTACAATAAGTACGATTTGATGAATGATATTATTTCCTTAGGAATACACCGTGTTTGGAAAGATAAATTTATTGACTGGATGAATCCTTCTCAAAATTCCTCCTTGATAGATGTTGCATCAGGAACTGGGGATATAGCAAAACAATTTTCATTACGAAATAAAAATTTACCAAAAATCACTTGTGTAGAACCAAATGACGATATGTTCAACAAAGGAAAGAGTAATCTTATAAGTTTCAAAAATATTAAATGGGTCAAGTCTAGCGCTGAAGCATTACCTGCTGAAGATAATACGTACGACTTTTATTCAATTAGTTATGGTATACGAAATGTTTCTGATATTAACAAAACTCTAAAAGAAGCGTACAGAGTTTTAAAACCAGGTGGTCGTTTTATGTGTTTAGAATTTTCAAAAATAGATAATGAATTACTAAATTTTTTATATAAAAATTATTCAAAAGCTATACCTGCTGTAGGAAAATATATAGTTGGATCATCAAAACCTTACGAATACTTAATTAACAGCATAGATAGTTTTTATAATCAAGAACAACTATTAGAACTAATAATTAAAAATGGGTTTACTAATGTAGAATACAGAAATCTTTCTAATGGTATTTCAGCTATACATTCTGGATGGAAAATTTAAATGTTGAAAAGAGTTTTTAAGTTATTTCAAATCGCTAGGAAACTGTCTACCTCGGGTGCGATTGATACGATAAACCAAGTTCATCAAATACCAGTATCTATAAATTTATTTTTTAGTTTGATTTCTATTGGTTCCAAAAATACCCGTTTGCAAAATAGTAATCCAGGTCAAAATCTCTGTGAAGCGCTTCAAGGAATGGGTACTACATTTATAAAACTTGGACAGTTTTTAGCTACTCGACCAGATATAATCGGTGAGGAGATGGCAAAAGATTTAGAAAAACTTCAAGACAAAGTTCCTGCCTTTGAGCTTTATGAAGCAAAAAAAGTCATTAAAAAAGAAATTGGTGAAAAACAATATCAAAATATTATTGAAATAGGTGAACCAATAGCTGCAGCATCAATTGCTCAAGTTCATTTTGCGAAAATTAAAAATGAAAATCAAGAAAAACAGGTGGCAATAAAAATCTTACGGCCAGATATAGAACAGCTATTTAATGAGGAATTAGATGCTCTAATGTTATTTGCCTATATCGTTGAAAATACAATTTCAAAAGCTAAGAGATTGAAGTTGGTAGAAGTTGTGCATCTTTTAAGAGAAATTACTAATATCGAAATGGATTTAAGATTTGAGGCTGCGGCTGCAAATGAATTATTTGAAAATACTAAATTAGATAAGGGGTTTAATGTTCCAAAGATTTATTGGAATTATACTACAAAAAAAATACTTACTTTGGACAAAGTAAATGGTGTTTCAATTAGAGAACAAGGAAAATTAGAAGAACAAGGTATAAATTTAAAATATTTAGCCGAAAATTTAATTCAACATTTTTTAAAACAGGCTGTTAGGGATGGTTTTTTTCATGGCGACATGCACCAAGGTAATCTTTTTGTAGATCCAAAAGGCAATATTGTTCCCGTTGATTTTGGAATTATGGGTAGACTTGATAAAAACAATAGGAAATTTTTAGCTGAAATTCTATATGGGTTTATACAACGGGATTATGTCAAAGTTGCTGAAGTTCATTTTCAAGCTGGACTAGTTCCTCAAAATGCATCAAAAGATGAATTTGCTCAAGCATTACGTTCAGTAGGTGAGCCAATTTTTGGTCAATCTATAAAGGATATTTCTGGTGGAAATTTGCTTGCTCAGTTGTTTGAGATTACAGAAAAATTCAATATGGCTACACAGCCTCCATTACTGTTACTTCAAAAAACAATGGTGGTAGTGGAGGGAGTTGCAAGAAAATTATACCCGGAAACAAATATTTGGGAAGTATCTAAACCTGTTTTGGAAGATTGGCTTAAAAACTTAAAAAGTCCCAAATCAACAATTGATACAGCTTTAAATACATCTGCTGAAATAATAAAACGAATACCTGATTTTCCTGGCTTGATGGATAAGGCGGAATATGCGTTAAAACTTGTAGCTGAGGGTAAATTAAATCTAGGCACAAACAACAAAAACTTAGAAATAGAACAGATGAAATTAAAAAATTTTAGGAATAATGTCGTGATAAGTTTTTTTGGTATTGTAATTGTCTTCCTGTTAGTATTTTAATCTAAGATAATGACTTTAAAAAATAAAAAAATTTTAATAATCATTGGAGGTGGTATAGCCGCCTATAAATCATTAGATCTAATTAGGTTGCTTAGAAAAAATGATGTACAAGTAAAAACTATTCTTACAAAAAGTGGAAGAGAATTCGTTACTCCATTGTCCCTATCAACTTTAACTAATTCAACAACATTTGAGAATATGTTTGATAGTGAGACAGAGGCAGAAATAGATCATATATCACTTTCTAGATGGGCTGATATAATTTTAGTAATACCTACTACCGCTAACTTCATGAGTAAACTATCAATAGGAAAAGCTGAAGACTTAGCTACAACCGTTTTGTTAGCTGCGGATAAGGATATTCTTTTAGTGCCAGCTATGAATGTAAGGATGTGGTTACACAAAGCTACTCAATCAAATCTTAAAATTTTACAGGACTTTGGCTATCTATTTATAGGACCTGAAAAAGGCGAGATGGCTTGTGGAGAGTTTGGTGAAGGTAAAATGTCAAGTCCAAGACAAATTTTTGCATATTTAAAAAACTATTTTGACAAAAAAAATATTGTTAAGGGAAAAAACCTTAAAGCCTTAGTGACTGCAGGGCCTACACGTGAGTACATTGACCCAATCAGATATATTTCTAATGAGTCAAGCGGAAAACAAGGTTATGAAATTGCAGTAGCACTTAGTAAATTAGGAATAAAAACAACATTAATAACTGGACCCTCCAAGATATCTTTTCCAAAAAGTGTAAAGGTAAAAAAAATAATATCAGCTGATGAAATGTTAAAGGAAGTTAAAAAAACTTTGCCTGTAGATTTAGCTGTGTGTACAGCAGCAGTAGCTGATTTTAAGCCTGCTGAAAAAAGTAAAAATAAAATTAAAAAAGATAAATTAAATTTCAAAACAATAAATTTCATCAAAAATAATGATATTCTAGATTTTTTATCAAAAAATAATAGAAATAGACCTAAAATAGTCGCTGGTTTTTCTGCAGAAACTAAAAATGTTATTAAAAATTCTACTTTAAAAATGAAAAATAAAAATTGCGATATAATATTTGCTAATGATGTTTCTAAAAAAGATATTGGTTTTAATTCCGACTTCAACAAAGTTTCTATAATAGATCAAAAAGGAAATATAAAAATAATACCAAAAAATAAAAAAAGTTTTATTGCTAATAAAATTGCTCAAATTTTATTGGACAAATTAATTGATGACAGAAATATTAATTAAAAGGTTATCAAAAGAAGTTACTTTACCTAAATACGAAACTGATGGATCTTCAGGATTAGATCTAGCAGCATTTATAGATAAAAATATAGAGATAAAACCTGGTAAATGTAAAATAATCCCCACTGGTTTAGCTGTTGCAATACCAAAAAATTTTGAGATACAAATAAGACCGAGATCTGGTTTAGCCGCTAAAAATCAAATTAGTGTATTAAATACTCCTGGTACAATTGATGCAGATTATAGAGGGGAACTTAAAGTAATTTTAATTAATCTCAGTGATAAAAGTTTTATGGTGGAAAAAGGTCTACGAATAGCTCAAATGGTTTTATGTCCAGTAGTAAAAGCTAAGTTTAAAGAGGTAGAGTCTCTTGAAAATACCGAGAGAGGATCGGGTGGATTTGGGTCTACTGGAGTGAAGTAGTTTATGAAACCTGATGTAAAAGACTACAAAAGATTTGAGAAACAAATTATTTTAAAAAAAATTGGATTTTCTGGTCAAAAAAAAATTAATAATGCAAAAGTTTTAATTATTGGAATGGGAGGTTTAGGCTGTCCTCTCCTTACCTATCTTGCCTCATCAGGCGTATGCAATATAGGAATAGTAGACCATGACAAGGTTGAATTAAGTAACTTGAATAGGCAAATTTTATTTAACTCGTCTGATATTGGAAAATTTAAAGTCGTACAAGCAAAATATAAAATTAGTAAAATTAATAAAAAAATAAAAATTAAAACTTTTAAAATAAAGATCTCAAAGAAAAATATTGAAAATACTATTAAAAATTTTGATATTATTTGTGATGGAACCGATAACTTTAATACGAGATACCTAATAAATGATTATTGTAAAAAAAATAAGAAAATTCTTATCTCTGCTGCTATAAGTAAATTTGATGGCCATTTATTTAAATATAATTTTAAGAAAAAGGGACCTTGCTTAAGATGTTTTATGCCTGAGCAACCATTTGAGGAAAATAATTGTGAGACAGATGGAATTTTTTCTCCAGTAGCAGGTATAATTGGCGCTTTACAAGCAAATGAAGTTTTAAAGACAGTTTTAAATTTAAAAGATGATCTGAATAATAATATTTTAGTTTTCAATTCTTTATCTATGTCGCTACGCAAAATAAGAATTAACAAAAATAAAAAATGTTTAAATAAATGCGCTTAATTGTATTTTTATTTCTGTTGTTACCGTATGGAAGTTTGCATTCTATGGATGAATATTTTCTTACGCTTAGAAATGAAAAAGTAAACTTACGACAAGGGCCTTCTTTTGATTATCCTGTGAAAATATTTTATAAAAAAAAGTTTTTACCTGTTCTCGTACAAGATAAGTCTGATAATTTTAGAAAGATAAGGGATCATGAAAATAATTCAGGGTGGATTCATATCTCTCAACTATCTAAAAAAAAGGCAGCAATTACTGTAGATGACGATTTAATTTTATTTAACAATTCAACAATTTATTCAAATCCAATAGCAAAACTTAAAAAAGGAAGACTTGTAAGAATTAATAAATGTAAAGATGATTGGTGCAAAGTTAATACTGGCGGGTTCAAAGGGTGGTTACAAAAAAAAAGTCTTTGGGGGTTGCTTTAAATAAAGTCTAAAGCTAAGGCCTTTTTATTTGCATCAGTTAGTTTCGAAGTGTGGGCATACATTTCGTGGTCTATGCCAATAATAACTTCATTTGATTGATCCTTAAATTTCTCTATTTGGCTATCACTAAATTCAAAATGGACAAATTGAACTGATGAAGCTTTTCCTTCCGCAGAAGTTCGGTCTACATCTTGTTCTGGTATGGATTTTATTTTTTCTTCACCAATTTTTAAAAATATTTTTTCCTCAATTCCACCAACTTTATTTAAAAACTCTGCTCTGCTTAGTGGATTATCTATTTCAAACATCAGCGTAGCTACCAACTCTTTACCTTTTGGTATTAAAGGATTATAAGCAGCCAATTCATCTTTTAACTGTTCATCACCGCCTTTCTCGATATGCAACATTTCTTGAATTTGTGCTTTCATTGTTTCATAAGACTCAAAATAAAAGTTTGCATATGGTCCTAATGAGACTCTTCTGTCTTTTTTGTAAGAAACTATTTCTTTTCTATAAGCTTTTCTATTTTTAGCATATTCCTCAGCTGGTATAAGATCCGCTTTTGTAACCTCTCTTGCTTGTTTGTTCATAATTATAATTTATAAGCCTTAGCCATTATTTCGATAGGATGTAATGCCTCATCATGCCTAATCTCAGTATCCTTTGAAAGCTGATTTAAATGCTTACCTGCAAGTGGACAATCTGATGCCATATACTTATTTTTTTTATTATCAATTTGTCTAGCGGTAGGTCGTCCAACTTTAATCGCAAGATCGTGTGTTTCTTTCATTACACCAAAAGTTCCTCCATGGCCTGCACATCTTTCTACAACATCCAACTTAACATTTGGAATATTCTTAAGCATATCTCTGGCCTTTATGCCCATATTTTGTGCTCTAGCATGACACGCGTTGTGTACTGTTACACCTCCATCTATTTCTTCAAGTCCTGGAGCAAGTCCTTCCTTATTTGCTATATCGACAACATATTCATCAATATCAAAAATATGATTAGATAATTTTTTAATATTTTTGTTGTCTGGTAATAACAGAGGCCACTCGAACTTTAGCATTAATCCACAACTTGCTGTTAAAGTGACTACTTCATAACCTTTATCAACCCATTTTAAAAGTTCACTAGAGACTTCTTTTGCTTGATTAATAACTTTTGGTAGATCAGCTTGTTCTAAAAAAGGCATTCCACAACATCCAGGGTACGCATGCTCTACTTCAACACCATTTTTTTTAAGAACTTTTAGAGCAGCTATTCCAGTGTTTTTTTTATTAAAATTTACAAAACAAGTTGAGTAAATAACAACTTTTCTATCTGTCTTTCTTCCCAAACTAATTTTTTTTACATTTTTTTTGAAAAAATTATTAAAAGTTTCTGAGTTATATTTTGGTAATATAACTCTTCTATCAACCTTTATTAGTAGTTCCATTATTTTTCTAAAAAGACTGTTTTTGATATTTGTTACCCAATTAATAAATTTCGATAGCATGACGCCAATTTTGCCATTTCTATCTATTTGTGCTAATTGATAAGGCATTTTAAGAAGCTCATTATTCTTTCTCTGGAAAGTCCTATATCTAAGCATTAAATGCGGAAAGTCTAAATTGAAATCATGAGGTGGAACGTATGGACATTTTGTCATAAAACACATGTCACAAAGAGTACAAGCGTCTACAACAGGTTTAAATTGATCACTTTTTAAACTTTCAACATCCTCATTTTTTGACTCATCAATCATGTCAAAAAGTTTTGGAAATGAGTCACAAAGATTGAAGCATCTTCGACATCCATGACAAATATCAAATACACGTCTCATTTCATCATCGAGTTTTTTTGGATCTAAAAAATCAGGATGATTAAAGTCTACGGGATGTCTTATGGGTGCCTGTGTGCTTCCTTCTTTTGGCATATGATTTCTTTGATTTTTACGGTGGAACAAAAGTTCCACCATAAAATTATTGATTACTTAATTGACTCTAATGTTTTTTGAAATTTTCCAGCGTGTGATTTTTCTGCTTTTGCAAGCGTTTCAAACCAGTCTGCTATTTCTTCAAAACCTTCATCTCTAGCTGTCTTAGCCATACCAGGATACATATCTGTATACTCGTGCGTCTCACCTGCAACAGCTGAGGCTAAATTCGCTTTTGTTTCACCGATTGGTTTACCAGTTGCCGGATCACCTACTTCTTCTAAATATTCTAAGTGACCATGAGCGTGACCGGTTTCACCTTCTGCTGTTGATCTAAATACTGAAGCAACATCATTGTAACCTTCTACATCCGCTTTTTGGGCGAAATAAAGATATCTTCGGTTAGCTTGACTTTCTCCTGCAAAAGCAGCTTTTAAGTTTTCTTCTGTTTTTGAACCTTTAAGTGCCATGTTTACTCCTTTGTTGTATGAGTAAGATATAATGATTCTAAACTTGAAGTCAAGTACTTTAGAATGATTATAAACTAGTGCTTTTGATTATCATTATCAATATTAATCATTACATTAACATCTTTAATGGATTTGCCTTTAGGAGGAGAAGGGAATTTTTTTAATTCAATTTTATTATTTTCAATATCTGTTAACTCATTATTTGCTTCGTCGTAAAAGTGATGATGGGAAGATGTGTTTGTATCAAAATAATTTTTACCTTCTTTGACTAAAATCTCTTTCAAATGACCAGCTTTTTTAAATGCGTGAACAGTGTTATAAATAGTTGCTAAAGCAATTTTATCCTCAGCATTTTTTTTGTTGATGGACCTATCTAAATTTTCTACGGTAAAGTGAAAAGTTTTTTCTCTATTAAATAAGAATTCAGCTAGCTTAATTCTCTGTTTTGTAGGCCTCAATCCAGATGATCTCAATGTACTTGCCAGGTCTTTTTTTTTATCCATTTTGCTTAATTTTTTTATAACTTATAATCGTTCTAAACTATATATATATAATTAATTTCATAAATCAAGTAAAAGTTATTTTTAATTATGCAAAAAAACAGTTTCACATACGAAGAATTAATAGCTTGCGGTAAAGGTAAATTATTTGGAGAGGGAAATGCTAAATTACCACTTCCTCCAATGTTGATGTTCGACAGAATTACTAAAATTGATAATAAAAGCGGTGAATTTAAAAAAGGAATAATTAAAGCAGAGCTTGATATTAAGGATAATTTATGGTTTTTTGATTGTCATTTTCAAGGCGACCCTGTTATGCCAGGCTGTCTAGGCCTAGATGCGATGTGGCAGCTAGTTGGTTTTTTTCTAGGATGGACTGGTGAACCTGGAAAAGGAAGAGCTTTAGGTGTAAACTCTGTTAAATTTACAGGTGAAGTGCTTAAAAATGTGAAAATGGCAACATATGAAATAAATATGAAAAGAATTCTTAAAAAAGAGGGAACTACAGTAGGATTGGCTAATGGGGTTCTTAGTGCAGATGGTAAAATCATATACCGTGCTGAAAATTTAAAAGTTGGATTGTTTAAATCATGAGAAGAGTAGTAATCACAGGTATTGGCATAGTTTCATGTCTTGGAAATAATCAAGAAGAAGTTCATAGATCATTATTAAATTCGAAATCTGGAATTTCGTTTGCAGAAGAATACAAAGAACATAATCTTAAAAGTCACGTGCATGGTAAACCTAATATTAAACTCACAGATTTTGTAGATAGAAAAACTATTAGATTTATGGGATCTGGTTCTGCCTATAATTACATTGCTATGAAAGAAGCAATTAAAGATTCTGGCTTAGAAGACAAGGAAGTTAGCAACTTCAAAACTGGTATTATAATGGGCTCTGGAGGGCCTTCAATAGAAAATGTAATTCTTGCAGCAGATAAAACTAGAGCAAAAACACCAAAATTAATGGGTCCATTTATTGTCCCAAGAACAATGGGGAGCACTGCTTCAGCGACACTCGCGGTTCCATTTAAAATAAAGGGAACTAATTACACAATGAGTTCTGCATGTGCAACGAGTGGTCACTGTATTGGAAATTCTATGGAACTTATTCAGATGGGCAAACAAGATATTGTTTTTGCAGGAGGTAGTGAAGAAGTGCATTGGGCAATGACAGCAATGTTTGATGCAATGACAGCGTTATCTTCAAAATATAATGATAAGCCTGAAAGTGCTTCGAGAGCATATGATAAAACTAGAGATGGATTTGTAATTGCGGGTGGAGCTGGTGTGTTAGTGCTTGAAGAATATGAGCATGCAAAAGCAAGAGGAGCAAAAATTTATGCCGAACTTACGGGATATGGAGCTACTTCCGATGGCTATGACATGGTTGCGCCTTCTGGTGAAGGAGCTGTTAGATGTATGAAAATGGCTATGGCGACATCAAAGAATAAAATTGATTACATAAATACTCATGGAACATCAACACCTGTGGGAGATATTACAGAATTAAACGCAGTTAAAAAGACTTTTGGAGAAGATGTTCCTAAAATAAGTTCAACAAAATCATTATCTGGACATCCATTGGGAGCGGCATCAGTACATGAAGCTATTTATTGTTTAATTATGATGAAAAATAATTTCATTACTGGTTCAGCAAATATTAATGAAATGGATGACGAAGCTAAAAAGTTTCCTATAGTCACTAAAACTGAAAAAGGAGCATCACTTAATACAGTTATGTCTAATAGCTTTGGTTTTGGTGGAACTAATGCTGCTTTAATTTTTGAAAAGGTTTAATTATGAGTTTAATGAAGGGTAAAAAAGGATTGATCATGGGAGTAGCCAACGAAAGATCCATTGCCTGGGGAATTTCTCAAAAACTTTTTGAAGCTGGTGCTGAACTAGCTTTTACTTACCTTGGTGAAGCTTTAAAAAAAAGAGTCATTCCCTTAGCAGAAAAATTAAATTCAAAAGTTACTTTTAGTTGTGACGTAGAAAAAAAAGAGGAAGTTGTCAAACTTTTTGAGGACATTAAAGCAAAATGGGGTGAAATTGATTTTGTAGTTCATGCAGTAGCTTTCTCTGACAAATCAGAATTGTCTGGGGAATACTTGAACACAACGAGAGAAAATTTTCTAAGGAGTATGCTTATATCATGTTTTTCATTTACAGAAGTTTCTAAAGAGGCATCTAAAATAATGAAAGAGGGAGGCAGTTTATTAACTCTTACTTACGAGTCAACTAAGGCTATTCCAAATTACAATGTAATGGGAGTTTGTAAATCTGCATTAGAAGCAAGCGTAAAGTATCTGGCAAGAGATCTAGGTCAAAAAAAAATTAGAGTAAATGCTATAAGTGCAGGGCCAATTAAAACTTTAGCTGCATCAGCTATTGGTGATGCAAAATTTTTATATAAATGGAACGAAGATCATTCCTTTTTAAAAAGAAATGTTGACATACATGATGTTGGAAATTCTGCTTTATACCTGCTAAGTAATCTTGCTAATGGTGTAACTGGTGAAATTCACTATGTTGATGCTGGATACAATAAAATGGGGATGCCTGATCCGAAAAATATGACTTAAGCAGAAGCTTGTTTCATTGATAATTTTACCTTGCCTCTATCAAACCCAACAACTTTGACTGAAACCTCATCACCTTCTTTCACAACGTCACCAACTTTTGCAACTCTTTTATCAGCAAGTTCAGAAATATGTACGAGTCCGTCTTGTTTGCCTAAAAAATTAACAAAAGCTCCAAACTCCATAATCTTAACTACTTTTCCTTTATAAATTTTTCCCATTTCAGGTTTTGCAATTAAATTTTTAATAAATTCAATTGCTTTATTTCTTGAGTCTTCATCTGGTGCTGCGACTGTTACTTCACCCGTATCTTTAACATCAACTTTTGCGCCTGAAGTTTCAACAATCTCTCTTATAGTTGCTCCACCCTTACCAATCACAGTAGCGATATCCTTTTTATCCACCTTAATTGTTTCCATTTTTGGTGTGTGTTTTGAAAATTCTTTTCTTGATGTCTTTATGGCTTTATTCATCTCAGCAAGGATATGTTCCCTTCCACCTTTAGCCTGATCTAATGCTTTTTCCATGATCTCAAATGTTATTCCTGTAATCTTTATATCCATTTGAAGAGATGTAATACCGTCTTTTGTCCCTGCAACTTTAAAATCCATATCTCCAAGGTGATCTTCATCCCCTAAAATATCTGATAAAACAGAGAAATCTTCACCCTCTTTAATCAATCCCATAGCTATCCCAGCTACAGGTTCTTTTATTGGCACCCCAGCATCCATTAATGAAAGTGAAGTTCCACAAACAGTTGCCATAGACGAAGAGCCGTTTGACTCTGTTATCTCAGAAACAACTCTCAATGTATAAGGAAAGTTTTCCTTCAAAGGTAAAGAAGAGTTAATTGCTCTCCATGCTAATTTACCGTGCCCGATTTCTCTTCTCCCAGTCCCTATTCTTCCACATTCTCCTACTGAGAAAGGAGGAAAGTTATAATGCAGCATAAAATTTGATCTTTGCATTCCATCAAGGCTTTCTAATCTTTGTTCATCATCAGTCATTCCAAGAGTCGTTACTACTAAGGCTTGTGTTTCTCCTCTGGTAAAAAGAGCCGACCCATGAGTTCTTGGAAGCACGCCTACCTCACATTTAATTTGTCTAACATCGGCTAAACCTCTACCATCTATTCTTTTTTTATCTTTTAAAATTGCTGTTCTAACAATATCTTTTTCAAGAGACTTCAATTGAGCCATTGCCTGATTTTCAGTGACATTTTCATTTTCTGCAAACATCTCTTTACATTGAGTTTCTATTTCAGAAATAGCTGTAGATCTTTTTTTCTTATCTATTTCTTTAAAGGCACTTCTTAAATCTTTTTCAAATTTATCAGAAATTTTCTTTTTAATTTTTGAATGATCAATCTCCTCGACTTCCCATTTAGGTTTACCCGCTTCTTTAGCTAATTTTTCAATCACATTAATTACAGGTATGAATTTTTCATGACCAAATTTTACTGCATCTAGCATTATCTTTTCAGACAAGCCTGATGTCTCAGACTCAACCATCAAAACTGCATCTTTTGTCCCTGCCACAACAAGATCTAATTCTGATTCTTTTAATTCTTCTGCTGATGGATTTAATAAATATTTTCCATCCTTGTAACCAACTCTACTTGCAGCTATAGGTCCTTGAAATGGTAAACCAGAAATAGCTAACGCTGCTGATGATGCGATAATAGATAAAACGTCCGGTTGGTTCTCTCCATCGTAAGATAAGACCGTTGGTAATAATTGCACTTCATTCATAAAACTTGATGGAAATAATGGTCGTATAGGTCTATCAATAAGCCTTGAGATTAGTGTTTCTGCTTCCGTTGGTCTTGCTTCTCTTTTAAAATATCCTCCAGGTATTTTTCCTGCAGCATAATACTTTTCCTGATAGTTTACTGATAGCGGGAAATAATCTTGACCGTCATTAAGTTTTTTAGCTCCAACAGCTGTGGCGATTACAACTGTCTCACCCATTGTAGCTATTATTGCACCATCTGCTTGACGAGCTATTTTTCCCGTTTCTAAAGTTAATTTTTTACCGTTAATTTCGATTTCTTCTTTATGAATTTTAAACATTATTTCCTTAAATTTAATTGTTTGATGACCTTTTGATAGGACTCAACATTTTTCTTTTTAAGGTATGTAAGAAGTTTTTTTCTTTTATTAACTGATTTAGTCAAACCTAAAGTTGAATGTTTATCCTTTTTAAATTTTTTAAAGTGTTCCGATAATTTTATAATTTTATCAGTAAGTAATCCTATTTGAATTTCTGTTGAACCAACGTCTTTTTCATGAGTTGCTAGTGATTTAATTGTATCTTTTTTTTTCTTTATCATTTTCTTTATTTTTCTTTATAATCTTTTCAATCTTTTCAGCATATTCAAACGAGTTATCTTCTACAAAAGTAAGCTTAGGAAGAAACTTTATATCAAGCCTTTTAGACAAGGCTCTTCTAACAAGATGTGAGAACTCCGTCAAGATCCTAACTGTTTCTTTAGTATCAACGCCACCTAGAGGAATTACGTATACTCTTGCTGTTTTTAAATCTGGTGTCATTCTTACTTCGGTTACGGTTATTAATTTCGAGTTTATTGATGGTATTTTAGCCTCATTACGAATAAACAGCTCACCTAAGTTTTGCTTAACGAGTTCGCCAACTCTCAATTGTCTTTGGCTAAAAGGTTTTTGATTTGATTGACTGGTCATCATTTTATATTGATCGCTGAATTTCCTCTGCTAAATAAGACTCGATTACATCTTTCTCCTTAAAATCTATAAAATCTTTAACACTTATTCCACACTCCAAGCCTGTACCGACTTCTTTAACTTGATTTTTTTCTCTGAAAATTGACAAAATTTCACCGTTATATACGACTACACCATCTCTAATTATTCTAGCTTTTGATTTACTTTTTATTTCACCACTTATTACTTTTGAACCTGCAATCTTACCTGCATTGGAAACTTTAAAAATTTTCTGTATCTCAGCGCTCCCAAGTACTGTTTCTTTAATATCTGGTTCTAACAGTCCTGATAAAGATTTCTCAACGTAGTTAATGGCCTCGTATATAATATTGAAATATTTTATATCAACTTTTTGATCTTCTGATAATTTCTTTGCCTCTCTGTTTGGTTTTACATTAAAACCTATAAGAATTGCATTGGATGCTTTAGCCAATGAAACATCAGTTTCATTTATCATTCCTATATCAGATAAAATAATTTTTGCCTCTACTTCTTTATGTTCAATTTTATTAATTGCCATTTTTAATGCTTCGCTTGAACCCTGTACATCAGATTTGATTATAATATTTAACTCATCTTTTTCTTTAACATTATCAAATAGGGTTGTTTTATCTTTTGCTAAAACTTTATTTTGAGCAGTGTTATTCTTTCTAAATTCGGAGAGTTTTTTTGCTTCATCTTCATCCTGAGTGACCATAAATTCTGCACCTGCATAAGCTGAGCTATTCATTCCAAGAATTTCTACTGGCATTGATGGTAGTGCCTCATTGACCATTTTTCCTTCATAATTAATCATCGCTCTTATCTTTCCCCACGTATCACCGCAAATAAAATAATCGCCTCTATTTAATTTTCCATTGCTAATTAATATTGTCGATACAGGACCTTTACCTTTGTCGATCTTGGACTCGATAACGACACCTTTGGCCTTATCACTGTAAGAGGCTTTTAGATCTAAAATTTCAGACTGAAGAAGTATATTTTCCTTGAGTTTATCTAAATTTATCTTTTTTAATGCTGAAACCTCAACAAACAACGTATCTCCACTTAAATCCTCAGCTATAAGTTCGTATTGCATCATTTCATTTTTAATTTTACTAATATTTTTCTCTGGTAAGTCACATTTATTTATTGCTACAATTATAGGAACTTTTGCAGCTTTAGCATGTTTAATAGCTTCTACTGTTTGTGGTTTGATGCCATCGTCCGCAGCAACAACTAAAACAACTATGTCAGTAATTTTTGATCCTCTAGCTCTCATTTCTGTAAATGCAGCGTGTCCAGGTGTGTCTATAAATGTAATTATTTTGTTTTCTCCAGTTTTAACTTGATATGCTCCAATATGTTGAGTAATACCGCCATGTTCCCCCGAAACTACGTTTGTGTCTCTTAAAGAATCTAACAAAGATGTTTTGCCATGATCTACATGGCCCATTATTGTGACTACTGGAGGTCTATTTTTGATTATGCCTGTAATTTCTTCTTTTGATTTATTTGTCTCTATTGATGGGGCATCTTCCAACATTGGTTTATGTCCAAACTCCTTAACTATATATTCTGCAGTGTCTTTATCTATATTGTGGTTTATTGTGGCTACTACTTTCATGTTGAAAAGAAATTTAATTATGTCGCTTGATTTTTCAGCCATACGATTTGAAAGTTCTTGTATTGTAATCTGCTCTGGAATTTTAACTTCTCTAATTACTTTTTTAAATTCCTTTTTATCTTCACTGTCAGGTTTTTTTTTCTCTTTTAATCTTGCTCGTTTTACTGAAGCTAGACTTCTTTGTTTAATTTCAATTTCTTCTACGTTTAGTGCTCTTGATACAGTTAGTTTAATATCCCTTTTATCTACTGGTCCTTTTAATTTAAGTTTGCTTTTACCAGCAGGTTTATTATCTTTTTTTATAAATTCTTTTGTGGCTTGTTGCTCTATGAATTTTCTAGCAAAATTTTTCTTTTTTATTTCTGGGGATGAATTTATATTTGGAGAAGCCTGATTTTTATTAAAGGTCTTGTTTGATCTAAATGGTTTTTTTTTTTCTACCGAAAATGATTTTTTTCCAGAAGTTGAAATAGAAGACGTATCAATTTTCTTTTTTAAGTTAGATGAAATTGTAAGTGTTTTTTTTTTATCCTTGTCCATAACATTACTTGTACGCTATCTCTCTCGCTGCCATTATTAAATCATCAGCTTCTTTTCTTGATAATGAAAATTCTTCTAAGTATCCATCTATTCTAATTTTCTTACCTTTAATTTCGTCAAAACCTCCGATCAATTCGTCTGACGAAAGATCCGCAAAATCGTTCAATTTTTTAATATTTTTTTGTCCTAGTATGACAAGCATACCTTGTGTCATGCCTTTAAGGTTTATTAAATTTTCTTCTACACCGAGTTCCTTTAATTTTAGTGCAACTGCTTCTTTTTCTTTAATTAAATTCTCTTTCGATCTTGTAATTAGCTCTTTTGCAGTTTCTTCATCAATGGCTTCAATTTTAGAAATATCCTCAGGTGCAGATTGAGCTATTTCATCAATGGACACAAAGCCTTCTGAAACCAATAATTGTCCTAATGTTTCATCCACCTCTAAATTTTTAATAAGGGTTTCTGTTCTATCTTTAAATTCTGCCTGCCTTCTTTCTGAGTCTTCCTTATCTGTGAGTATATCAATTTCATAATTTGTTAATTTAGAAGCTAGCCTTACATTTTGTCCTCGTCGACCTATTGCTTTGCTCAAATTTTCCTCAGATAAAATTATATCTATTCTTTTATTATCCTGATCTATTAGAACTCTTTGTATCTCTGCTGGGGATAAAGACTCAGAGATTAATGTTGGTAAATCCTCTGTCCATTTAATTATATCTATTTTTTCTCCGTGTAATTCATTGACAATAGTTTGTACTCTACTTCCTCTCATACCTACACATGCGCCCACGGGATCTATAGATGAGTCTTGGGAATGTACACAAATTTTTGCTCGACTACCTGGATCTCTCGCTACAGATTTTATTTCAATAGTTCCCTCATAGATTTCTGGCACTTCCTGAAAAAAAAGTTTAGCTAAAAATTGTGGATGAGCTCTTGATAAAAAAATTTGGTGTCCTTTTAATTCTTTCCTTACTTCATAACAGTAAGCCTTTACCCGGTCACCAGTTTTTAAAATTTCCCTTGGAATTAACTCATCTTTTTTAATAACGCCTTCCGCTTTACCTAAATCTACTATAACATTTCCATATTCTAATCTTTTAATGATCCCGCTTAAAATTTGGCCTTGTTTATCAATGAAATCTTCATATTGCCTATTTTTCTCTGCCTCTCTTACTCTACTACTAATAACTTGTTTAGCGCTTTGAGCTGCTATACGTCCAAAATCAATTTGAGGTAATTCCTCAAAAATTTTTTCTCCAACTTTCAAATCTTTATTCTCTGGTTTAAGTTTTTTTGCATTTTCGAGTGTTATCTCTCTGGAAGAGTCTTCAACTGTTTCAACAATATTAAGAACTTTCTGAATCTTTATATCACCAGTTTCTCTATCTATGAAAACTTCTATATTATTATCATTACCAAATTTAGTTAATGCGGCCTTCTGTATTGCGCTTTCCATAGAGCCAATTACTATTTCCTTATCAATAGATTTCTCATTAGCAACAGCTTCTACTATCCTCAATAACTCTAATTTGTCTAAACCTCTATTTAACATTTTAATCTCTCCTAAAAAAAAATGGGCTACAGCCCATTTTAAAAGTTCAATTATTTATATGTTTTTTTAAAAGAAAATTATGGTTTTTTCAAGATTACTATTTAAATAAATCTATTTTATCAGTTTTTTCCCAAGTAAATTCCCCTTTATTAGACGGCTTTCTACCAAAGTGTCCATAAGCGGATGTAATTTCATAGATCGGATTGTTCAGCTTTAGCATTTCTCTTATTCCTCTAGGCGATAAATTAAAATTATTTTCAATGACTTTTTTCACTTTTTCTACTTTTTCTTCATCGCCGTTAGCTAATTTAATGAAAATAGATAGAGGTTTTGAAACTCCAATGGCATACGCAAGTTGAATTAAACATTTTTCTGAAACACCAGCAGCAACAATATTTTTTGCTAAATATCTTGAAGCGTAGGCAGCAGATCTATCTACTTTTGTAGGGTCTTTGCCTGAAAAGGCACCGCCTCCATGGGGTGCAGCGCCACCATATGTATCAACTATAATTTTCCTTCCAGTAAGTCCGGTGTCACCATCTGGTCCACCAATAATGAATTGGCCAGTAGGATTTATATAAATTTCTTTTGGATCTAAATCTTTTAAAAATTCTTCTGGTATTGATTTTTTGATATAAGGTATCACTGCGTCTCTTACTTTTTCTTGATTAAGATCTTTTGAGTGTTGAGTTGAAATTACTACAGAAGTAACTTTTACTGGTCTTTCGTTCTCATATAACATTGTAACCTGACTCTTTGAGTCGGGCTCAATTCCTGGCAAACTACCCTTTTTTCTGTCTTCTGCCATCAGTCTAAGTATTTTGTGAGAATAGTGTATAGGTGCTGGCATTAAATCTTCTGTTTCTTTACATGCATACCCAAACATTATTCCTTGATCACCTGCTCCTTCATCTTTGTTATCTTTAGAATCTACACCCATTGCAATATCGGAAGATTGTTCGTGAAGAAAAGTCTCGATATTAGCGTTTTTCCAACTAAATCCTTCTTGGTCATAACCAATATCCTTTATACAGTCTCTAACTTTCGAAATTAATTCATCTTTATTTATTTTTGGTCCTCTGGTTTCTCCAGCTAAAACAATTTTATTTGTAGTAGTAAGTGTTTCACAAGCTACTCTTGAAAAGGGGTCTTTAGACAAATAAGAGTCTACAACCATATCTGAAATCCTGTCACAAACTTTATCTGGATGACCTTCGGAAACTGACTCGCTTGTAAATAAATATTCTTTTTTAGACATTTTTTTTTTTGTACAATTGAAAAATAAGAAGATATGTAATTAAAAGTATAAAAAAGATCAAATCATTTTTGACTTTATTTGATTTTATTAACGGCACCTCAAGTTCAATATTTCCTGCTTCATTTCTATTTAATTGTCTAATTATATTCCCTTTATTATCAATAATAGCACTTACACCTTGATTTGCTGATCTCAGTAAATATGTATTATTTTCAACCGCTCTAAAAATTGATTTAGCAAAATGCTGATTTGGGCCTTTAGAATTTCCAAACCACCCATCTTCTGAAATATTTATAATTAGATTTGTGTCGTTTGACGATTTTTGTATCAAATCGGTGAAAATTATTTCATAGCAAATAAGTGGTAAAATATTCAATTCTCCTAATAATAAATTATTATCATTTTTTCCTTTTAAAAAAGATCCGTGACCTTCGGTTATTTTTTTTAAACCAAATTTGTTTAAAAGATGTTCGAATGGTAAAAATTCACCAAACGGAACAAGTTTTCTTTTATTATAGCTCTGAATGATTTCAAAATCATTATTTACCAATAGTAAGCTATTATATGGTAGACCTGTTTTTGGATCCAATCTGTTGCTTCCAAAAATTATGCGATGCTTCTCTGAAAAATTTTTAGAAATTAAATCCTTAAAAATGATAATTTCATTGTAATTGTAACCACTAAATACGCCCTCAGGCCATATGAACAAAGTTTCTCGGTTTTTATCTGGATCACTATATCTAATTAAGCTCTTGAACCTTTTTAAAATATCCTCATTGGCTAAACCGTAAGTTAAATCAAAATTTGGAGAAATAACCTTTACAAAAAATTTATTACTATTCTTTAAAGTTTGTTTGTTTTTGTTAATCTCATAATTTCCAAAAATGTAAGTTGATAAAATTATAAAACTGGCCAAGCTTAGATAAGTTATTTTTTTGATAAAATTGATATTAAAAAAAATTATTACAGGTAAAGTAAAGAAGGTTATAATCAACAAATTATATGAATGTAGACCAATTTTATTCAATATTTGAAAAATTTCGTTTGCCCAAGTTGTGCTGTAAGCCCATAAGTTCCAGGGAAAGCCTGTTAATATTTTTGATCTTAAATAATCTGATAATGCTAAGCTTCCAGAGAATATTAATAACGATGGTAAATCAAATTTTAAATAGGGGCCTATAAGTAAAATTATAAAAGCCAGGAACAAACTCAAAAATAAAGGTATCAAAATTAAAGCAAACGGTATTAAAATTTTAAAATTGTCATCAAAAGTTAATGAGTTAGTGATCCATGAAATATTGCTTAAATAAAAACCATATCCAAATACTAAACCAAAAATAAATAAATTTTTTTTGTAAGGTTTTTTACGGTAAATAGTTTTTGATCTTTTATTAATGTAACAGATTAAGAAAAAAAAAATTGGTAAAACTATAAAATTTATTAATATAAAATTAAAAGGCTCAAAAGATAAAACCGTTATCGCTCCAATTACAAATGGTGCGATATAAAGTATTAAAAAACGGTTATTTTGATACTTTTTTAACATTAATTATACCTAAATATTTTTTTTCTACTTTGCTCATTTTTTCATAGTCAGAGTCTTTTATATGATCATAACCAAATAAATGAATTAAGCCGTGTATCCACAGCTGGTCAAAATTTGTTTTGAAATCTTTAGAACTCTTTTTACTTCTTACATGATCCAAGTTAATAATCATATCACCTAAATATATTTCCTTATTATTTTTTAAAATTTTCTTAAAATCTTTTTTTTTATTAAAAGGAAAAGAGAGAACATCTGTTGCTCTATCTTTGTTTCTGAATTTTTTGTTAAAATATTTTATTTCCTTTTTATCTGTAAGAAGTAGACTGCAAGTAAAAAGATTTTTTGTTTTAGTTATACTCTTAGAGTTTAATTTATTTACTTTACGATCAATATAGTTATTTAGATTTTTTATATGACGGTGCCAACGATTATCGTTGATAATGACATTAATTCTTATCATCCGAACTTTTAGTCTGATAAGCCTTAATAATTTTTGAAACAAGTGGATGTCTCACTACATCGTTATGATCAAATTCTATTATTTTAATTTCACTTAGATCTTTTAAAATTTGTTTAGATTTTATCAAACCTGAGTGACTTTTATTTATTAAATCAACTTGGCTAGGATCCCCATTGACTACTAACTTGGAATTTTCACCAATTCTTGTTAAAAACATTTTAATTTGTGTTTCTGTAGCATTTTGAGCTTCATCTAAAATTGCAAAACAGTTTTTTAAAGTTCTTCCTCTCATAAATGCTAAAGGGGCTATTTCTATTTCTCCTGTTTCTATTTTTTTTTGAATTTTATCAGCTCCAAATAATTCATATAAAGCGTCGTAAAGAGGTCTTAAATAAGGATCAACTTTTTCTTTCATATCGCCAGGTAAAAATCCTAATTTTTCCCCTGCTTCTACTGCCGGCCTCGATAATATTACTCTATCAATTTTTTTCTCTATTAATAATGTAATTGCTACGGAAACAGCTAAAAAACTTTTTCCAGTTCCTGCAGGACCCAAAGACATAACTATATCATTTTCTTTTAAGGCTTTTATATATTCAGATTGTTTTTCAGATCTCGCTATAACTGATTTTTTTGGAGTTTTGATTATTTGATTAAAAGACTTAACATTTGAATTCTTTGATTTTAAATTGTTTTCCACAGACAAAACTATATCTTCTTTTTCAATTACTTTCGTTAAAAAATACTTGTTTATTAAAAACTTTATGGATTCGCAAAAAGTAGATAGATTTTCTTTTTCACCTTTACAGGTTATTGAATTACCCCTAAAAAATACATTTGTGTTAGTTAATTTAGACAAACTCTTCAAGTTCTGATCAAATTGACCAACTATAGCCATCAGCATTTCATTATCATTAATTGAAATATTTGCCGTCTCATTGTCTATCTTTTTGATAATAAGAATTTGTTCTAATTTACTAATTTCTGACATATATCAGGCTGCATAATTTGTTTGATTTAAAACTATTTCACCAAATAAGGTATTTTGATTTCCATTAAAAATTTTAACATTTTTAACTTTTCCAACCAAATTTTCATTACTTTCTACAATTACTGAATTAAATAACTCATCTCTACCAAAATATTTATTTCCGTTTTTCATCTTATTTTCGAATAAAACTGCAGCATGATTATTTATTAAATTTTCTCTAAAATTTTTTTTAGTTTTCTCAGCGATTATCTGAAAATGTATTAATCTCTTTTTTGCAATTGAGGAGTCTATTTTTACTAAATCATTTGCAGGAGTTCCTGGTCTTGCATTAAACATAAAAGAGTAGGAATTAATAAACTTAACATCATTCATTAACTTTATAGTTTCATAAAAGTCTTTATTCGTTTCTCCGGGGTATCCTATTATAAAATCACTTGAGAATTTTATACTTGATTTAATGTCTAATAATTTGTCAACAATTTTTCTATAATCTTCAATAGTGTGGTTTCTATTCATTGCTTGTAATATTTTATTTGATCCACTTTGGACCGGTAAATGTACTAATGGCATTAATTTTTCACAATTTTTGTGAGCATCAATTAAGTCCTGGGTGAAATCTTTTGGATGTGAAGTGGTATACCGAATTCTTTTTAAATTTTTAATCATTGATATATTGAAAATTAAATCTGATAATCTTTTATTTTCATAACTGTAAGCATTTACATTTTGTCCAAGTAACGTGATTTCCTGTGCCCCGTTTTCTACTAGCTGGTTAGCTTCTTCTAATATTTCTTTTACAGATCTTGAAAATTCCGCGCCTCTTGTGTACGGAACTACGCAAAATTTGCAAAACTTATCACATCCTTCCTGTATTGTTAAAAAAGTTGAAATCTTATTATTTGAATTCTTAAGTGAGTTTAAAGTGTCAAATTTATCTATTACGTCAAATTCAGTTATATTTTTTAATGCAGTTTTTTTTTTAATTTTTAATATCACATCATTAATTTGATGATAAGATTGAGGACCTATTACTGCATCAATATATTTTTCTTTTTTTAATAATATATCTCCTTCAGCCTGAGCAACACAACCTGCTATAATTACAATTGGTTTTATTTTTTTTCTAAACTCTTTTTTAAGTCTGCCTATTTCATGATAAACTTTTTCTGTCGCTTTTTCCCGTATGTGACATGTATTTAAAATATAACACTGCGCTTCCTGCACATTTTTTGTTTGCATAAAGTTTATTTTTTTTGTGAGGTCCAAAATACGACTGCTGTCATATTCATTCATTTGGCATCCCAGTGTTTTAATGAAGATTTTATTTGGCAAATTATTTTTTTATTTTTGAACCATAAAGTTCTAGTTTGTGATCTACTAATTTGTAACCTAACTTTTTAGCAACCTCGTTTTGAAGTTTTTCAATATCTTTGTCTACGAATTCTATTATTTCACCGCTATTAATGTCTATTAGATGATCGTGATGTTCGTCTGGTGATTGTTCGTATCTTGCCTTACCTCCTTTGAACTCATGTTTTTCTAAAATACCAGCTTCTTCAAAGAGTTTTACAGTTCGGTATACAGTTGCAATACTAATTTTCTTATCTACTGAACTTACTCTTTTATGCAGTTCATCAACATCTGGATGATCTTTCGACTCTGACATTACTTCAGCAATTATTTTTCTTTGTTCTGTTAACCTTACGCCTTTTTTTTTACATTTCTCTTCGATTGAATTCATCAGATTAATCTAACTTATATATAAGGGTTTAATCAAATTTTTTTGTATTAAATCTTTTTTAATTAAAAGTTCAATATTACTAAGGCTAAATTGTCCCAAATCTGTGTTTTTAAATCCATATAAACTCACTTTTTTCGAAATTTTCATTCCTTTTGCTACTGCCAAAGAAAGTCTGATAGATGAAAAGCTACCTGGCCCATTATTAACAAGAATTGAAAAATCTTTGCTAATATTTACTTTGTATTTTTTTGTAAGATTTAATATGGTTGAAACTAGCTGGTCGTAATTATTTACTTTGCGGTCAAAATCGTGGATAAAAAAATTTTTATTCACTTTTAATCCGATTTTGTCATTTTTGCCTATGCAATTAAATACTAAAAAATCTTTTATCATAATTGTAATATTAACTATTCTAACTTTTCAAAACAATTTGTACTCAAACTCTGATCATCACAAAATTGATGATTTTGGAATTATTTCTCTAATGTATCATAGATTTGAGGAGAATAAATACCCATCAACAAATATAAGAATTAATGATTTCTTAAATCATCTAAAGATTATTGAAGAAAATAATATGCGCTTTATAAATCCTAAAAATTTTGAACACGAACTTAAAAACAAAAAAATGGATAGAAAAATTCTTTTAACAATAGATGATGGTTTTTCATCATTTTATAAAAATGCTTGGCCTGTTCTCAAAAAAAAAAAGATCCCATTTATTTTATTTGTAAGTACAAGAGAAGTAGGCGCTTTTAATTATATGACTTGGGATCAAATTAAAGAAATAAGTAAAGAGGATTTTGTTGAAATTGGAAATCACAGTCATACACACGAATATTTGGTTGATGAAAACGAAGAATTGATAAAAAATGATATTGAAAAATCAATCTCTATATTTAAGGAAAAATTAGGAAAAAGTTCATTATTCTTCTCTTACCCTTTTGGTGAATACAGCTTAAAATTTAAAAACATAGTTAAATCTCTTGGCTTCAAATATGCATTAGGACAACATTCTGGAGTAATAGACGAAACAAAAGATTTTTATGAATTACCAAGATATCCAATTAATGAGAAATATGGTGAAATACAGAGATTTAAATCTTTAACAAAAACTCTTCCCTTCAAATATAAAAAGATTTATCCAGAAGAAAGGTATTTGTTACAAAGCAAAAATCCACCTAATGTAAAAATTGAATTTGATAATAATATAAAAAATCTTCAGAATCTAAGTTGTTACTCTAATGAAGCCAACAATTGGAGAAAATCCGAAATAAATTTTGAAAACGCTAATACTTTAATAATTAAAATAAATGAAAAGTTTGTTGGAGAAAGAGGAAGAATTAATTGTTCTTTAAGAGACCCAAGCGGTTTTTGGCGATGGTTAGGAGTGCAATTTGTTATAAGTGATCGTTAACTTAAGAGCTTAATTGAATTTTCTTTACAGAATTAACTAGCCTAACTGGTTCAAAATCTGTAAGTCTGTTTTGTCTAATAATTTGATTTAAAATTTTAGTATATTCTGATCCCGTTTGAGCATAATTATTTAATGTTTCGGTTAGGTCCAAACCTGTAACTCTTTTTTTCTTCTTTCGTAAGCTTTGCCTTTTTTCTCTAAATTTAGAATAACTTTTATGAGTATTAAGATTATTTTGGTATGCTTTTACAGAAGCTCTAAGGATTGGAAACTTTAATATCTTATGATTTTTATTACTTGCTCTATCTAGTGGTGCAATACCTTTACCGCTCCAAGTCCACTGCCCAAACATCGCATTACCCTCTAAAGCAAATCTTGATGTTCCCCAACCGCTTTCTTTAGCAGCTTGAGCTAAAGCTATAGACGTTGGAATGATATCCATTCGCACAAGTAGTTCCCCAAGATTTCCTTTTTTTACTTTATATTCTAATAACTTTTGTCGTAACCATTGTTTTTCTAAATCAGTTGTGAATTTTTTTTCATTTAAAATTAATAATTTTTCTCTATCTTCAAGTATTCTCTCATTTTCAGCTACAATTAGAGGTAAAACTATTTTAATAAAAGTTTCTTTTTTTAGCTTAGTACTTTGTAACTCATCAAGGTCTCGGGGAAATTGAGTAAAATAAATGGGTTTTACCAACTTTTGTGATCTTACTTTTCCAAGATCATATTCTACATCTTTAAAAAGATTTAAAACTGTTTCAGTTTTTAAATTTAAATTTGGTAAAACTACTTCATCAACGTTCTTTCTTTTAACTTCTAGTTTAGGTTTAGTTTCTGATTTAGGTTTTTTAGCTTCTACTTTTTTCTCTTGTTTTTTAATTATTTTCTCGACTTTTGGACTTTCAACTTTTTTCTTTACCTCCTGTTTTTTCTTAATCTCTTTCTTTATCGTTGGTTCCTTGGCTATTTCATTTTTT
This sequence comes from uncultured Pelagibacteraceae bacterium, assembly GCA_902572345.1. Lineage (GTDB taxonomy): Bacteria > Pseudomonadota > Alphaproteobacteria > Pelagibacterales > Pelagibacteraceae > Pelagilacustribacter. The sequence continues at coordinate 67,141 of CACGEW010000004.1, forward strand.
GAAAAGTAGTTTATACCGCTAAATGCTACAGTCGTTAAGACAGCCACAGATGCAATGACTATAATCACTCTTTTGGCTTTTTGAGGTTCTATTTGTTGCTTGTAAATTCCGTGAAATAAATCAGTGAATAGATTTCCAAAAAATTCATAAATAACTCGGCCTAATTTTGGAATAATATTTAAAAAATTTAACCCAATTTTACCAAGTTGCGTCCACAAATCTTTTAATGCACGACTAATTTTTCTATTTGTGTCTAGTTTAAAATTTTCAAGTTTTCTTATTGCTTTATTTTTATCTTTAATTTTATTATCTTTATATTCTATTAAATTAGATTTTGCTTTCGCTATTGGCTTGATAAAATTGTCTCTTAAAAAATTTGATTTGAAATCTTTTGGAATTACAATTTTATTTTTTTTGAGAATAAGTTCTAGTTGACCTGATGTTAAACTTTTTCTACTTTTTTCATAATCTTTAATCTCTTTAACATCATAAATATAAGCTAATTCTATTAACTTATCTCTGTAACTTAGCTTTTTTTTCATTGTACTGCCTCAACAGAATTCACTTCTTTAATATAATGTTTTAAAAGATTTTGAACCCCCTGTTTTAAAGTCATTAATGAACTTGGGCAACCTGAGCAGCTTCCCTGTAATTGAACTTTAACAACTCCATTTTCAAAGGATTTAAACTTTATATCTCCACCATCTCTTGCCACAGCTGGACGTATTTTTGTATCTAAAACTTCAATTATTTTATTCACAGTTTCGTTATCTGAAACGGCATTTTCCTCAATTTTTTCACTTTCTCGTAGTATTGGTTCATCATTTTTCTCAAAATAGTCATTCAGATGAGAGATCACCATTGGTTTTAGCTCATTCCATGAAACTTCTTTATTTTTTTTTACTGAGAGGAATTTTTCAGATAACAAAATCAATTCTACCCCCTTGAAGTTCAGTAGTTCTCTAACAAAAGGAATTTTTATTTCCTTTTCTTTGTCTTTTATAAATTCCTCTGTTCCAATTGCAGAAATCGTCTTATCAGATAAAAATTTCAAAGAGTCAGGATTCGGTGTAGTTTCTGTTTGTATCATTAAGGTTTTATATTATATCAAGCCTACTTTTTCACGTATATTCTTTAGGTTTTCCTCAGCAATTATACTAGCTTTTTCAGTACCTTTTTTTAAAATATTTTTTAAATGTGACTTATCTTCAAGTAATTTTTTAATTTCTTTTCCAACAGGAGCTATTTCATCAATTAAAGCTTCGGCTAATCTTTTTTTTAAATAGGAATATTCTTTTCCTGCCATTTCTGAAATAGTTTTTTCTAAACTACTTTGGGTTAGTTCAGAGTAAATAGTTATAAGATTTAAAGCCTCGGGTTTTTTTTCTAGAGACTTTATCTCTCCAGGTATTGAGTTGGAATCTGACTTCGCTTTTTTTATTTTTTTATTTATTTCATCAGCAGTGTCTTGTAAATTTATTCTAGAATAATCAGACTCCTCAGATTTACTCATTTTTTTTGTTCCATCTCTTAAACTCATGACTCTAGAAATTTTTTTTGATATTAAAGGCTCTGGTAAAGGAAAGAAGTCTTTACAATTAAAATCCTTATTAAATTTCTGAGCTATATCACGAGATAATTCTAAATGTTGTTTTTGATCTGCTCCAACTGGAACATGTGTAGCTTTATAAAGCAAAATATCCGAAGCCATAAGATTAGGATAGATATAAAGACCAACACTTGCTTTTTCTTTATCTGATCCAGCTTTATCTTTAAATTGTGTCATTCTATTTAGCCAACCGATTCTTGAAACACAGTTTAGAATCCAAGCAAGCTCAGCATGACCAGAAACTGAAGATTGATTAAATATTATGCTTTTATTTGGGTCCAAACCGGTAGCTATGAAACTCGCTGTAGTTTCTAATACATTATTATGTAAATGCTTTGGATTTTGAAAAATGGTAATGGCATGTAAATCGACGACACAATAAATACACTCCATTTCTTTTTGTAATGAAACAAAGTTTTTCAATGCTCCTAAGTAATTTCCTAAATGAAGATTTCCCGTAGGCTGAACTCCAGAAAAAACTAATTTTTTATTTTCCATTTAATTTGTTTTATAATTTTTAAGTTTTAATATTCCTAAAAGATAACACGATAATAAATAAAACATACCCACAAAACTTACAATTGATATTAGATAAACAGCTTTATAATTATAGCTGTAGTCTAAATAGTTTGTGAACCTGTTTAAAGAAAATATTAATATGAACAACATTATAATTGTTGAGATCATTATCTTGGTAAAATTAATAATTAATTGATTTTTTAATAATAATATTTTTTTGCAATTTAATAAATAAATATAAATAAAAACTCCAACCCAAGTTGAAATTGATGTTGCTATTGGAATAATAATAAAACCAATTTTATTAAAAAAACTTAAGCTAATCGAAATATTTAAAAAAACAATAAATACAGAGACATAAAAAGGTGTTTTAGTGTTATCTCTTGCAAAAAAGAAATTTGATAAAATTTTTATTAGTGCAAATGCTGGAACTCCATATCCAAAAAACTTTAAGGCAGCAGCTGTCATTTCAACATCATTAATAGAAAAAGACCCATATCCAAATAGCGCATTTACAATTTCATTCGAAGCAAAAATTAATCCAAAACTTGCAGGAACTGAAAATAAAAGTGAAAGCTCAAAAGACTTATTTTGTATTTCGGAAATTTTTTTTACATTTTTCATTTTAAAAGCTTTAGAAAGAACTGGTAAAGAAACAGTTCCAACAGCTATTCCTGCTAGAGCAAGATTAATTTGATAAACTCTGTCTGCATAATACAAATAAGACACTGCGCTTGATTGAAAAGAAGCAATAATCGTTCCAACTAAAATATTAATTTGCGTTACACCCGAAGATAAAACGCTCGGTAATAGTTTTTTTAAAAAGAATTTTACTTTTCTGCTAAGTTTCAAACTAAAATTTAAAGCAGGTTTGTAGAATCTTTTTGTTGCATAGATTAAAAAAATCAATTGAATAATTCCAGCTATAGTAACACCATAAGAAAGTTGTTTTGCAAAGTCTAAGCCTTGTATGTAAGAATATATTAAACTTATAATCAAAACTATATTTAAAATAATTGGTGCGGCAGCTGCTGCGGCAAATTTATTATTAGAGTTGAGGACTCCGGCAAAAAAAGATGACAAACTTACGAAAAGTAAAAATGGAAATGTAATTCTTGTAAGTTCAATAGCTAAATTAAATTTGGTTTGGTCCCCCACAAAACCAGGTGCAATAATAAATATCAAGTACGGAGTAAAAATCTCTACTATTGTGACTATAAACAATAAGATTAACAATAAAAAACTTAAAACATCGTCAGCAAACTTTTTTCCTCCTCTTTTATCTTCAATTTTTGAAGATGTGTAACTAGGTATGAATGCTGCATTAAATGTTCCTTCAGCGAATAATCGTCTAAAAGTATTTGGTAATCTAAATGCAACAAAAAAAGCATCGGCAAAAATTGACGCTCCAAGAAATATTGCTATTAAAATATCTCGCAGATAGCCCAAAATTCTACTAATTAATGTAAAAAAACTAAATACTGATGCTGAAGATAGTAAGTTCATAAATTCTTAATTAGGCCATAAATTTTTAGTGAATTATCATTTTTTATATTACATACTCATTAAATTAAATGCCAAAAAAAACAGAAATAGATCATTATTCAGACAAAGAAGCACTTGATTTCCATATAAAAGGTAAGTCAGGCAAAATTGAGATAGGTTCGTCAAAACCACTTACAACAAAAAGAGATTTATCCTTAGCTTATTCACCTGGTGTAGCAGCACCTGTTAAGGAAATATCTAAAAATCCAGAACTTGCATATGATTATACCAGTAAAGGAAATTTAGTAGCCGTAATAAGTAATGGATCTGCAATACTAGGTTTAGGAAATCTCGGATCTTTAGCATCTAAACCTGTAATGGAAGGAAAATCAGTTTTATTCAAACGCTTTGCTGATATCGACTCAATTGATATTGAAATTGATAATAATGATGCCAACTCAATTATTAATACTATAAAAAATATTAGTGGAACATTCGGTGGAATAAACCTTGAAGATATTGCTGCTCCTGACTGCTTTATTATTGAACAAAAATTAAAAGAAACATTAGACATACCTGTGTTTCATGACGATCAACATGGAACTGCTATTATAACAACAGCAGCTCTGATTAATGCTTTAGATATTTCAAACAAAAAAATTTCGGATGTAAAAGTAGTAGTCAATGGCGCTGGGGCTTCTGCACAAGCTTGTGCAAATTTATTCAAAAGTTCAGGAGTAAAAAATGAAAATATAATAATGTGTGATAGCAAAGGTGTTATTTACAAAGGAAGAAAAAACATCGATCAATTTAAGTCTGCTTTTGCTATTGATACAAAATTAAGAACTCTTGCTGAAGCAATGAAAAATGCCGACGTATTTCTTGGTTTATCGGCGAAAGATGTAGTGACCAAAGATATGGTGAAGTCTATGTCAAAAAATCCTATAATATTTGCGTGCGCTAATCCGGACCCAGAGATAAAACCTGAATTAATTCAAGAAGTGAGAGATGATGCAATTATTGCAACTGGTAGGTCCGATTACCCAAACCAAGTAAACAACCTTATTGGCTTTCCTTATATTTTTAGAGGTGCATTAGATGTAAGAGCAAAAGCTATAAACGAGGAGATGAAAGTTGCTGCAGCAAATGCTATAGCGTTGTTAGCAAGAGAAAATGTGCCTGATGAAGTTGTTGCTGCTTACGGAGGAGATAGACCAAGATACGGAAAAAATTATATTATACCCTCAACTTTTGATCCAAGATTAATAAGTGTAATTCCAGCTGCAGTAGCTGAAGCTGCGATTAAAAGTGGAGCCGCTAGAAAAAAAATTGAGGACTTTGAAATATATAAGGACCAATTATCTAATCGATTAGATCCGTCAATGTCAATCATGCAAGGTATAAATGCAAAGATAAGAAAAAATCCAAAAAGGGTTATTTTTGCGGAAGGTGAAGACGAGAATATGCTTAAGGCTGCAATTGAATTTGGGAGAAACAAATTAGGTATACCAATATTGATTGGTGCTGAAAATAGAGTTAAAGAGCAGTTAAAAAAAATAGGATTAGATGAGAATTACAAAATCCAAATAGTAAATTCTACAGATAAAGAAAAAAGAGAGAAATATGTTAAACATCTTTATAAAAAACTTCAGAGAGAAGGCCAATTAGAAAGAGACGTAGATCGTTTGGTTAGAAATGAAAGAATAGCATGGGGTTCATCTATGATAGCATGTAAAGATGCTGACGCGATGGTTACTGGAAATATTAGACATTACGCAGCTTCAATCGAAAAATTAAAAAAAGTTGTAGCGGCAAGACCTGGGGAAGAGATTTTTGGTATGACAATGATTGTATCTAAAGGAAAAACAATACTTGTTGCAGATACTAACGTTACAGAATTGCCGTCCGCAGAAAGATTAATAAATATATCCAAGTCATGTGTACGTATTGCACGTTTATTTGGTTTTGAACCTAAAGTAGCCTTCTTATCCCATTCAACATTTGGAAAACCTTTATCGAGAAACACAAGACACGTGAGAGATGCCATTGAAAAGTTAAAAAAAGAAAAGGTTGATTTTGATTTCGATGGTGAAATGCAGCCTGACGTAGCTTTAAATCCTATTTATCAAGAAATTTATCCATTTTCAAAAATTGTAGGTAAAGCTAATGTTTTGATTATGCCAGCACTACATAGTGCAGCAATATCTACAAAACTTATGAAAGTGTTTGGAGGAGGAAAAAATATCGGACCTTTATTAATAGGTTTAGGCCAACCTATTGAAGTGGCTCCTTTGAGAGCAAGTACATCGGAAATTTTAAACTTGGCATCTATAGCTGCATATTCCTCAGATGTGATTGATTATTCTAATTAATTTTAGTTCTGCTTAATTCAGTTGCAAGGTAAATTGAAGTAATAACTTCCTCTACATCATAGATTTTATTAGCTTCATTAACGACTTCTTTTTTTTCATCTTCATCCATAGCTATCCCAAAAATGTAAATATTTTTATTTACGGTTTCTAAGGTATAATTTCTTGCTTTTGTTTTTTTATTAAAAATTAAGGCAGTTCTCAACTGACTTGTAATTAGAATGTCTTTTGCAGTACTTTTGAAATTGCTTTGACCTTTAATAGTAATTGCATTCTTAACAGATCTTACCCCTTTTGTTTCCCATGCCATTTTTGTTATCTTTATTTTTTCTTCGGGTTTATCAACCTTGCCAGATAAAAATATTCTGCCATCAAGAACTTCTGATTGAATCGCTAAAAAATATTTTTTATCTTTTAGTGCTAGTCTTGCTGAAAGATTTTTTTGCATAATTGTATCATCTATTTGCATGCCAATTGTTCTTGGATCAAATGTTATATTTACACCCGTTCCAAACTGAGTCGCAGAGGTACATGAAGTAATTAATAATATTATAAATAGACTAAGTAATTTTTTCATTTTTTACTTTAAGACATAACTCATATACTTTTTTTTTATTTGTTTTTTCAATTTCTGAAATAATACTGACTGTATCTTTCAAACTATAATTTTTTAAATATTTTTTTATTTTATTCACAATTTTTTTCTCATCGAATTTTTTATTTTTATTATTATTTTCTGAAATTACTACTGTTAGTTCTCCTTTAAGAGAATTTTTGAATAGTTTTATTTTATCTATATCTTCCCTGATAAATGTCTCATGAATTTTAGTTATTTCTTTTGCGATTAAAATTTTTCTACTTTTAAAAAATTTTTTAAAATTTGTAATATAAAAGTTTATTTTGTTTGCGGGTATAAAAAAAATTTGAGTAAAATCATTAAAAGAAAGCGTATTTAGTAATTTGACTAATTCATTTTCTGTCTTAGGCAAAAAACCATAAAATAAAAACTGATCTTTAAATCCTGAAACACTTAAAGCAGCTGAAATAGCAGATACTCCTGGAATAGGAATTACCTGTATTTTATTTTTTATGCACTGGTTGACTAATATTCTACCTGGGTCTGACAACAAAGGTGTGCCGGCATCGGATATTAATGACAAAATTTTGCCCTCATTAAAATATTCAATGATATTTGTGAGTTGTTTTTTTTCATTAAACTTATGATAGGAAACTAATTTTTTTTTAATTTTGAAATGGCTCAGTAATTTGACAGAACGTCTAGTATCTTCGCATAGAATTATGTCTGATTTTTTTAGTACATCTAAGGCACGTAAAGTTATATCGTCAAGATTTCCAATAGGTGTAGAAACAATATATAAGTGATTAGAAAATAGTTTCATTATGAAAAAAAAATTAATTATATCAATATTTTATATAATATTTGCATTCAATTCTAATCTATTTAGTGATGAAAATAACAAAACACTTAAGGTGGGTCTTTTAGCTCCACTATCGGGTCCATACAGTGAAATTGGCAATTCTTTATTGTACTCTTTACAATTAGCTCTTGAAGAAATAGGTGATGAAAAAGTAAAAATAATTCCACGAGACTCTGGCTTTAATGATAAAGAGAAAATAAGTTCAGCCTTAGAGGAGTTGAAATCATTAGGTGTAAAAATTATTATTGGGCCAACTACTCACACAGAGTTCAAAGAAGTAAATAAATATAATGATTTAATATTCATTTCACCTTCAAATATTAGTCCTAAGTTTTCAAACAACATTATTAGTATTGGCGTTAGTCTTGACTCTCAATTGATTGCATTAAAAGAATTTATAAAAAAACAAAAAAAGAAAAAAACTGTAATAATGTATCCAAAGAATGAATATCAAGAATTAGTAGAGGATAGATTAAAAATTCTTAACTTAGAAAATTTCAAAAAATTTATTTACAGCCCAAATCCAGAGGTACTAACAGGTGAAATTGAGAACTTAACAAATTATAATCAGAGAAAAAGAAACTTAGAATTAAGAAAGAAAATGTTTCAAGATAAAGAAGATGAACAATCAATAAAAGAATTAGAGAGATTAGATCAATTATATACTTTGGGCGGTGTTAATTTTGACTCGGTTATAATTATAGATTTTGGTAACAACCTTAAAAGCGTATTAACTTCTCTAGTTTATACTGATGTAAGTCAATCAGATGTTTTATTTACAACAATCAATCAATGGTTTGATGAAAGTATTTTTTATGAAAATACTATCAAAAATTTATACTATCCTTCAGTGAATTATAAAGAATTCAAAAAATATAATAGCAAATACTTTAAAAAATTTAAAATTTACCCTAATGAAATAACTATTTTAGCTTACGATGCACTTGGCTTAATTTACTACGCATGGAAAAAAAATGGAAAGATAAATTCAATAAATGATTTTGTATTTAAAAATAAAATCAAAGGAAAAATTGGAACATTCAGTTTCAAAAATGGAAAAGTTATTCAAAATCTAGATATCTATAAAACTGAAAATAATAAATTTGTTAAATTTTAACTTTCTTTTTCAATTTTTTAAAAGCTATAAATCTATGATCCATTTTTATTTTTTTAATTTTAATCATCTGCCCAAAAGTAATTTTCTTATTTAGTGGTTTAAAAATAGGATCATAACCAAATCCTTTTTTACCAAGAATTTTGCTAGAAATATTGCCTTCAAGTCTTCCTTCTACCGTATCTATTTTACCTTTAATATTTTTATATGATAAACTACATACAAAGGTAGCTCTTCTGTTTTTAACTTTTTCCATTTTTTTTAGAATAAATTGCATTGCTTTGAAAAAGCCTCCATGCTTTTTTGCTAATCTTGCTGAATAAATACCAGGTTTATTATTTAATGCTTTGATACATAAGCCGGAGTCATCAGATATAACTGGGTAATCTACGAATTTAGAAAAAAAATTAACTTTCAGTTTAGAATTAGATTTAAATGACTTACCAGTTTCTTTTGGGCTTTTTATTTTAAGTGAAACTGGAGAGATTTTCTTGTACTTCTTTGAAATTAGATAAGCTATTTCCTTAAATTTCCCTTTATTATGAGTGCCAATTAAAATTTTTTTCATTTCAGATCTAGTAATTTAATAAGTACTTACTATATAGCAAGATAAATGAGCGACAAAAGTAAACAAAAAAACGAAAATCCTAAGGATGAAAAAGTTAAAGCTCCTGAAAATCTTAATAAAGATGCGGAAAAGAAGGAATTAACCTTAGAAGAAAAGTTAAAAGAAAATGAAGAAAAATTATTGAGATCTCTTGCTGAAATTGAGAATCAAAGAAGAAGATTTGAAAAAGAAATTAAAGACGCTTTTGAATTTGGGTCATTTAATTTTGCAAAAGAAAGCCTTGCTATACTAGATAATTTAAAAAGAGCAAAAGATGCAATTAGGAATGACGAAAAACTTAAAAATAATAAAGATCTAGACAAATTTTTAGAAAATATAGATATAATAGAAAAAGATTTGGTTTCTATTTTTGAAAAAAATAAAATTAAAAAGATTGAAGTAAAAGATAAAAAATTTGATCCTAACTTTCATCAAGCTATGTCCGAAATTGAAGATGATAGCAAAGATCAAGGTACTATTCTCCATGAAATTCAGGCAGGTTACATGTTAGGTGAAAGGCTTTTAAGACCAGCCTTAGTAAGTGTTTCAAAGAAAAAGGCTTCTAAAGATCAGGAAAATAAGGACAAAAAAGATGAAAAATAGCCTTGTAGATAAAGAATTAACACCCATATAAAAGTACGAAAAGGAAATAAAAAATGAGTAAAGTAATAGGAATAGATTTAGGAACAACAAATTCATGTGTGGCCATCATGGATGGATCGCAAGCAAAAGTTTTAGAGAATACTGAGGGTGCAAGAACAACTCCATCTGTCGTAGCTTTTTTAGAAAATGAGGAAAAACTAGTTGGGCAACCGGCAAAAAGGCAGGCGGTAACTAATGCAGGTGATACAATTTTTGCTGCTAAAAGATTAATAGGTAGAAAATTTGATGGTCCTTCAGTTCAAAAAGATATTACAAAAGTACCTTATAAAATAGTCAAATCTGACAACGGTGATGCTTGGGTAGAAGGAAAAGGAAAAAAATATTCACCAGCACAAATTTCGGCTTTTATATTGCAAAAAATGAAAGAAACAGCTGAAAAATATTTAGGTCAAGCTGTAACAAAGGCTGTCATAACTGTTCCGGCATATTTTAATGACTCTCAAAGACAAGCTACTAAAGATGCTGGAAAAATAGCTGGACTTGAAGTTTTAAGAATTATCAATGAGCCAACCGCTGCTTCACTAGCTTATGGTTTAGATAAAAAAGGTGGAAAAAAAATAGCTGTATATGATTTAGGTGGTGGTACTTTTGACATTTCAATTTTAGAAATAGGCGATGGGGTATTTGAGGTAAAGTCGACAAACGGTGACACATTCCTTGGTGGTGAAGATTTTGATGATGAGATTGTAGAATACTTAGCTGCTGAATTCAAAAAGGACAACGGAATAGATTTAAAATCTGATAAACTTGCGCTTCAAAGATTAAAAGAAGCTGCAGAAAAAGCAAAGATAGAACTTTCGTCAGCAGCACAAACTGAAATAAATTTACCATTTATAACCGCTGACAAAACTGGACCAAAACATTTAAATCTAAAATTTACTAGAGCAAAACTTGAAGCTTTAGTTCAGGGATTAGTTGAAAGAACACTGGAGCCATGCAAGATCGCTCTGAAAGACTCAGGTTTTTCCGCAGCTGAAATTAATGAAGTGGTTCTAGTAGGTGGCATGACTAGAATGCCTAAAATTATTGAAACTGTTAAAAACTTTTTTGGTAAAGAACCTAATAAAAGTGTTAATCCTGATGAAGTTGTGGCAATGGGTGCGGCTATACAAGGCGGGGTCCTTCAGGGCGATGTAAAAGATGTATTGCTTTTGGATGTGACACCTCTTTCTTTAGGAATTGAAACCTTAGGTGGTGTATCTACAAAATTAATTGAAAAAAATACGACTATACCAACTAAGAAAAGTCAGGTTTTTTCTACTGCCGAAGACAACCAGCCAGCAGTTTCTATTAGAGTTTTACAAGGTGAAAGAGAGATGGCAGCAGACAATAAAATTTTAGGGAACTTTGAATTAGTAGGTTTACCGCCAGCTCCAAGAGGCACGCCTCAAATAGAAGTAACATTTGATATTGATGCTAATGGTATTGTTAATGTTTCTGCAAAGGACAAAGGAACAGGAAAAGAACAAAAGATACAGATTCAAGCTTCTGGGGGTTTATCTGATGAAGAAATAAACAAAATGGTTAAAGATGCTGAAGCTAATAAAGAGGCTGACAAAAAGAAGAGGGAGTCGGTAGATGCGAGAAACCAAGCTGATAGTCTAGTTTTCTCTACAGAAAAAAGTTTAAAAGAACACGGTAATAAAGTTTCAGCTGAAGAAAAGAAAGCTATCGAGAATGGTATTGCTGATTTAAAAAAATCTTTAGAGGGAACAGATGCAGAAGATATTAAGAAAAAAACACAAAGTTTAATCCAAGTTTCGATGAAATTAGGTGAAGCGGTTTACAAGAGCCAACAAAAACCTGAAGCAAGTAAGTCTGAAAGTCCAAAAGATGCTAAAACTAACGATAAAGATAATGTAGTTGATGCTGATTTTGAAGACGTAAAAGAAAAAGAAGAAGATAAAGAAAAAAGCGCCTAGGAAAATAAAGGAGACGTCCTGTGTCTAAAAGAGATTGTTACGATGTCTTAGGTGTACCAAGATCCGCATCAAAAGACGATATCAAAAAAGCTTATAGAAAACTCGCGCTCAAATACCATCCTGACAAAACTAAAGGTGATAAAACTTCTGAAGAAAAATTTAAGGAAGCTAGTGAAGCTTATCACATCCTTTCAGATGAGAAGAGAAAAGCTAATTATGATCAATTTGGACACGCTGCTTTTGAAGGAGGCGGTGGAGGTGGTCAAGGATTTGGTGGTTTTGACACTTCATCCTTTTCAGATATTTTTGAAGACTTCTTTAGCGATTTTGGTGGAGGTAGTTCCACTAGAAGATCGAGCAATAGAGGAAATGATTTAAGGTACGATGTTAGTATCGACTTAGAAGAAGCCTACAAAGGTATACAAAAAAATGTTAAGTACACAACTTATAAGGCTTGCTCAACTTGTTCTGGTAGTGGCGCTGCAAAAGGTTCAAAACCTGTTAGATGTGACTACTGTTCAGGAAGAGGAAAAGTGAGGACTAACCAAGGTTTTTTTACTGTTCAACAAACTTGCCCTCAATGTAGTGGATACGGAGAGATGATTAATGATCCGTGTAACAAATGTAGTGGCAACGGAAAAATGCAGTCAAATGAGAACGTAACTGTTAAAATTCCAAAAGGTGTTGATGATGGTACAAGAATTAGAGTATCTGGTAAAGGTGAAGCTGGATCAAAAGGTGGTTCAAGTGGAGATCTATATTTATTTATATCTATAGATAATCATGACATCTTTAAAAGAGCTGACGAGAATTTATACTACGAACTTCCAATTTCATTTACAAACGCAGCGCTTGGAACTTCAGTTGAAGTACCTTCAATTGACGGAGGCAAATCGAAAATTAAAATTCCGGCAGGTACACAACACGGAAAACAATTCAGACTTAGAGGTAAGGGTATGCCAGTTTTAAGGGGGGGCGCTTTTGGTGATTTATATATAAGAATTAATACTCAGGTTCCAACTTCATTAACTAAAAAACAGAAAGAAATTCTTGAAGAATTTAATGAAATTGAAAGCAATAAACCTGATCCTGTTATCAAAAGTTTTTTTGAAAAAGCCAAAAAGTTTTGGAGAAATTCCTAGTATTAAATGAGCACTGATCAAATAATGTCTGCAATTTTTCTTATTGCGGTATTACTTTTGATTTTACCCAATTTTCTTTCTACAAATTATAAATTAAAAGAATTTTTAAGAAATTTATCTATTTGGGCTATAATTACGCTGGTTATTATTGTAATCATTTATTTTATAAGTTTATGAGAAAAATAAATTTGTCTATTTCTGGATGTATGGGAAGAATGGGTCAACAACTCATTAAATCTTCCAAAAAAAATAGAAATTTTAAATTAGTTTCAATAACAGAAAATAGATTAATAAATAAAAAAATTGCTGGATTAAAACCATCTAAAAATAACTTGGAGACATTTAAAAAATCTAACGTAATAATAGACTTTACTGTTCCTAGGTGTACTTTAGAAATACTTAAAATTGCATCTATATTAAAAAAAAGAGTAGTTATAGGCACAACTGGTTTTTCCAAAAAAGAGGAAAGTCAAATAAAAAGTTTTTCAAGAAAAATTCCAATACTTAAAGCTGGTAACATGAGTTTAGGCGTAAATTTACTTATGTATCTAACTGAAATCGCCTCTAAATCTCTAGGAAATAATTTTTTGAGTAAAGTATATGAAGTTCATCATAAACATAAAATAGATTATCCATCGGGTACAGCTTTAATGCTGGGCAGAGGAATAGCAGATGGGAAAAATAAAAATTTTTATAATTTAATCGGAAAAAAATATATTAATAAAAAATCTTTTCCTTATGCGAAAAAAATTAATTTCAACTCTATTAGAAAAGGCGAAGTGATAGGTGAGCACGAAGTAAGTTTTTCTAGTGGAAAAGAAATTATAAAACTAAACCATGAATCTTTCGACAGGGCCTTATACTCTGAAGGTGCTTTAACAGCTGCTGTTTGGTTAATGTCAAAAAAAGCAGGTCTTTATTCTATGAGAGACCTTCTAAACTTTAAGTGAACAACAAAAAAAAGGCTAAAATCATTTTAAGGATATTAAATAAAACTTATCCGAAAGTACCTATACCATTAAATTATAAAAATACATTTACTCTTCTTGTATCTGTGCTCCTTTCAGCACAATGTACTGATGTAAATGTAAACAATGTTACAAAGGATATTTATCCCAAATATAATAAGCCACTACACTTTGTAAAACTCGGTAGAAAAAAAATAGAACGTTTAATAAAAAAAATTGGGATATTTAGAGTTAAAGCAAAAAGTATCTTTTATTTATCAAAAATTTTAGTTGAAAAATACAAAGGTAAAGTGCCAAAAACATTCGAAGAATTAGAACAGTTACCGGGTGTTGGCCATAAAACTGCAAGTGTTGTCATGTCCCAAGGTTTTGGTTTTCCTGCCTTTCCAGTAGATACACATATTCATAGATTGGCTCAAAGATGGGGTTTAACGAATGGTAAAGACGTTGTCCAAACAGAAGAGGATTTAAAGAAAATTTTTCCTAAAAAGTATTGGAACAAGCTTCATTTACAAATAATTTGGTATGGAAGAGAATATTGTAAGGCCCGAGATTGCTATGGAACAACTTGTAAAATTTGTAAAAGCTGTTATCCAAATAGAAAAACACCTATTAAAACAAAAAAAGCTTAAATGAAAATCTTAGGAATCGGCAACGCTATCGTAGATGTAATTTGTAAAGTTGAAGATAAATTTATTTCTCAAAATAATTTGACAAAAAGTACAATGAAGCTTGTAGATGAAGTTGAATTTAAAAAACTTTTATCTACACTTAAAATTGAAGAAACTGTTTCTGGTGGTTCTGTAGCAAACTCAATTGTAGGTCTTTCTCAACTTGGAAATAAAGTAGGCTTTATTGGAAAAGTTAGTGATGATGATTTAGGTAGCAAATATGAAGATGGTCTAAAAAAAGAAAACGTACATTTTTTTTACTCAAAAAAAAAGGAAACAATTCCTACTGGAACTTGTTTAATACTAATTACGCCTGACTCCGAGAGAACTATGATAACTTTTCTTGGTACTGCAGGAAAAATTAATGAAAGCGATATTGATACAAATGCAGTGAAAAATAGTGAAATCTTATTTCTTGAAGGATATCTTTGGGATGAGGGTGAGCCTAAGAAAGCATTTGAAAAAGCAATTAATAATTCTAATAAAGTTGCAATGTCATTATCAGATTTATTTTGTGTAGAGAGACATAAGCCTCACTTTTTAGAATTAGTAAGAAATAAATTAGATGTTACCTTTGCAAATGAACAGGAGATTATGTCATTAATTGACGTGAAAAAGTTTGATGACGTGATCAATTTTGCAAAAGAAATAAATAAATTAATTGTTATTACACGTGGTGAAAAAGGAGCAGTTGCAATAAGTAAAAATGAAGTTGTCGAGTGTTCTGCAAATAAAAATCTTCTAATTAAAGATCTAACTGGTGCTGGAGATTTATTTGCTGGAGGTTTTTTACATGGTATGATTAACAATAAATCCATAAGAGAAAGTTTGGAAAAAGGTACACAAATGTCATCCAAAGTAATCCAAATTATTGGTGCTAGATTAAATCGTTAGTTTATTTCTTTCTTCTTTTAAAACTTCCTTTGCCTTTTTTTGGTTTCACAACTCTTTTTCTATACTTAGTGGTAAAAAGATCCTTTGCAATTTTATTTCTTTTATTCACAAATAATATCCATCTTTATTATTGAGAATAAAATTTTCGTCCATAAATTTATCAATAATTTTTTTTCTTAACCTATAGATGTGAGTTTCAACAGTATGAGTGTCTGCATCTGAAGAATAGTTCCAAACAGATGATAAGATGTTATCTTTTGAAATTGGTTTTTTTTTATCTAAGAGTAACTCTAGAAGTTGAATCTCTTTCTCAGTAAGAATTATAAAATCATCCAATTTAGATAGTTTTTTTTCATTCTTATTTAGAAAATAATTTTTAATTCTTATCGAGGAATTTATATTAAATTTTTTTTTAGCTACAGTGTTTTCAATGATAGCATTAATTTCCTTTAAGGTGGTTGGCAATTCTAAACAAGCGTCATAAGATTGGGTAAGATCTTTTCTCTTTCCTACACATATTTTTATATAATTAGCTGTATTGATAAGATCTTTTTGTGCTTTATCCTTTAAAATATCAGCATGAAAAAGGATAATATTGGAGTTATCATCTAATTGATAAGGTAAAGGATTAAACTTTAAAAACATTTTCAATTCATTTAAAGTTGAAATAAATGAAGATGGACCCAGAATTCGGACATTTAACTTGTGCATATTTTAATTAATCAAAAATACTTAACTTACAATAACTATAAAGCAAAATGTGTTGTAGGTAAAAGGGGAATTGGAAACAAAAGAAAGGAAGGGGATCTAATAACTCCAATGGGCAGATATAAAATCAAGTTTATTTTATATAGAAAAGATAGGATAAAAAAAATTCAATCAAAGATTAAAAAGATTTCAATAAGTAAAAATATGGGATGGTGTGATGATCCTAAATCTAAAAACTACAACAAACTAATAAAATTACCATCTGAGTACAATTATGAAAAACTTTATAAAAAAGAAAACATCTATGATATTATTTTAGTATTAAATTATAACATGAAACCAGTAATTAAAAATAAAGGTAGTGCAATTTTTATACATGTTGCAAAAAGAAATTTTAAAAAAACTGAGGGATGTATTGCCCTTAGCAAGAGCTCATTACTTAAATTTTTGGGACTATTGAAAAAAAATACTGTAGTTAGGATCGTGAGCCAAAAATAGAACTGCCTACTCGAACAAAAGTCGATCCATTTTTTATGGCTTCTAAATAATCAGCGGACATACCCATGCTTAAATTTTCAAGCGCTAAAGATCTATTTAATGTATTCAGAGATTTAAAATACTTATTAACTTCTTGATCAACTGGAGGAATCACCATTAAGCCTATAATTTTTAAATTAATCTCATTTACACAATAACTATAAAATGCATCTAACTCACCAGCAGGTATTCCTGATTTTTGAATTTCATTGCCAATATTCACTTGTATGAAATATTTAAGTCTCTTATTTAAGTTGTTTTGATGTTTAGCTAGAGTATCTGCCAATTTTTGATTGTCTAAAGAATGAATATAATCAAATAATTTTATGGCGTCTTTAGCTTTATTAGATTGTAATTTACCAATCATATGAAGTTTAATATTTTTATTTTCCTTTTTAATTTCAGACCATTTGGTAATTGCTTCCTGAACTTTGTTTTCTCCAAAATGTTCATGCCCATGATCTATTAATGGTTGAATATGTTCTAATGAAAAAGTTTTACTTACGGCTATAATATTAATAGATTTTGATGGATTTAAAGATTTGATATTAAATTTTATTTTTTCAAATCTTTCTATTATTGTATTCATATGTACATCTTTAAATATAAATATTTTTTAATAATTGAAAGCATAAAAGATATTGACTTAATAAATATTAGAAAAAGGGACAAATTTATAATAATATATAGATGCACAAAACTTAAAGATAATATTTTTGATCTACAAATATTTCGAAGAAAATGCAAAGTCAAATTCATTAAATTCTTTGTGGCTAATAATTACAATTTAGCCACTTTCCTTAAATCTGATGGGATATATCTATCATCGTATAATCATAGTTTCAAAGCCCTTAACTTTGTAAGATCAAACTATAGAATAATAGGTTCCGCTCACAATTATTCACAAATTTTTGAAAAACAGAAACAAGGATGTTCATATATATTGTACTCAAAACTTTTTAAAGTCGATTATGACCCTCTTAAAAAAAACTTAGGTGTTATAAAATTTAATAATTTTTTAAATCATTATAAGCATTTAATACCTCTTGGCGGTATTAATGAAGCTAACCTTAACAAAGTGAGAATAGTTAGGTCTAAAGGATTGGTTCTTATGTCCGAGATAAAAAAAAAGCCGGCTATTGCTAGCCGGCTCTTTTAATCTGTCTAAACTAATTAAAACGCTACAGATACACCTAATGTTCTAGTGTCATCTTTAGTGTCAGCTGTCCAATTAGCTCCATCAGTTTGCGCATCTTGGAATCCGATAGTCATTCCACCGACTGTGTAACCAATGTTAATTGCAGTAGTATCTTGCTCTACTTGCACAGTTTTGTCGTTGTGCTTGTAAGACTCATACTTGTTGTAAGAGATAGATAATGCATCGTTAAGAGCATAAGCTATACCAATTACAGAGTCTCTGTAGAATGTATCTTCGCTGCTTGACGTTGTTGTACCTTCGTTGTGGTACTTCTCTTGAATACCAATTGAGATTGGTCCAGCTACGTAATTTAACGCAACTGTAGCATCGTGTAGGTCTTCAGTTAAAGCAACAGTTGCTGTCTCAATAGTTGAGTAACCAGCTTTTAAAGTTGCTCCATCTAAGTAGCCACCTAATATTGGTAAATCAGCTAAGTTTGAAGCAATTGAAATTGACTCACCTGAACCTACAGAATGACTAGCATCTGAAGAGTTCGAGTTGTCAGCACTTTTAGTTGCATCAGCTTTTGGATAGTACTTAGCATTTACAGCACCAAGAATTGGTAAATCAAATTTAATACCAATACCCATATTACCAGCTAAGTCACCGATGTCGTTCGATGTACCTGAACCTGATCCGTTAGCTTCTTCATATGCTGAAGGTGTAACGTCATCAATCGCATCTACTGGGTCAGAGTCAGATCCAACATAAATTGTTGCTAAACCTGCAATGTTTCCAAATGAGATTTGAGAATTTCCGTAACCTAAGTTATCAGAAGTATCTTGCATTACTGAAACAGTTATACCGTTGTCCAATTCAGTTGAACCAGCGAACTTAAGTTCTCTGTCCATACCAATTGGGTTACCTGTAGTAGTTTCCGCTTCAGTGTGGTAAGTTGCTTCCATGTTACCTGTTACAGTTAACTCACCAGCGTTAGCTGTTGAAACTGCAAACAAGAATGATAAAGCAACTAATATTTTAGTTAGTTTCATTATTTTATCCTTTTTGTTATAATTATAATTAAAACAGGTTATATTTAATTCAATAATGGCAAAAAAACCCTTTTAAATATTGAAAAACCCTGTTTTTCATTTATATGTTGTATAAATACAACATATAAAACTTGTGTAGAATATAGGTAATTTAAGCTATAAACCTCTAAAATGTCCAGAACATTCAAAAATTTTCTATTTTTTTCATCATTTTTAAAATTTATCACATTTTTAATAATGGTCACGTTCCTTTTTTCATTAACAGGCTGTTCAATACCCAATTTTGCAAAACCATCTAAGGTGACTAAAAATATGCCCGTCAATGCAAAAGAAAGAGCGAGAAAAAATGTGGATGAAGGAAGGGGTATAAGTTTAAAAGGAGCTATTGGTGGAAGAAGATCTACTACATATCAATTCAGTACTTCAAACCCTTTATGGAGAGCCACTTTGGAATTAATTGATTTTATCCCACTTTCTACCGTGGACTACTCTGGAGGAATAATAATAACAGATTGGTATAGTGACTCACAATCTTCCAGTGATTCTATAAAAATCACAATAAGATTTCTTTCAAATGAGATACAATCAAATAGTGTTAAAATTATAGTGCATAACAAAAAATGTAAAACTAATGAAATTTGTAATATTTCTGAAGTAGACTCAAAAATTAAACTCGAACTCCAAAAATCAATCTTAGTTAATGCTGCTAAACTTGAAAAAGAGTTTAAAAAATCAAAAAAATAGTCTTTATAGATGGAGAGATATAACTTTTTAAAAGTTGAAAAAAAATGGCAAAATAATTCTTTGTCTACCTCTGTCCGAAGTCCAAAGGCTAAAAATAAATATTATTGTTTGGAAATGTTCCCGTATCCATCTGGAAAAATACATATGGGGCATGTTCGAAATTATACAATTGGAGATGTTATAGCGCGTTATAAATTTCTTAATAATTTTAATGTTTTGCATCCAATGGGTTGGGATTCTTTTGGATTGCCGGCTGAAAATGCATCTAAAGAGAATAACCTTCATCCTAAAGAGTGGACAAATAAAAACATTAAAATGATGAAAGATCAGCTTAAATTACTTGGATTGTCTATAGATTGGAATTTGGAAATATCAACTTGTGACAAAGACTATTATAAGCACCAACAAGAGCTTTTTATCGATTTTTTTAATAATGGATTAATTTCAAGAAAAGAAACTTATGTAAATTGGGACCCTGTAGAAAAAACTGTTTTAGCAAACGAACAAGTTGTGGATGGCAAAGGGTGGAGATCAGGCGCGTTAGTAGAAAGAAAGAGACTATCTCAATGGTTCTTTAACATTACAAAATTCTCAGAAGAATTATTAAAAGAACTGGAGACTTTGCATGGGTGGCCCGATCGAGTTAAGTTAATGCAAAAAAATTGGATTGGAAAATCTTATGGTTGCGAAGTAAAATTTAAAATAAATAATTTAAAAGATTTTATTAAAGTTTTTACAACAAGACCTGACACAATTTTTGGTGCAAGCTTCATTGCATTATCTCCAGATCATGAATTAAGTAATAAATTTGCTGATAATAATGACTTCATTAAATTTAAAAAACTTTGTGATAAAACTGGGACTACTGAGGAAGCTTTAGCTAATGCGGAAAAGTTTGGATTTGACACTAATCTAAAAGTTGAACATCCGTTCATCAAAGACAAATTATTACCAGTTTATTTCTCTAATTTTGTACTTATGGATTATGGAACTGGAGCAATTTTTGGTTGTCCAGGTCATGATCAAAGGGATTTTGATTTTGCTAAAAAATATGGTTTAGATATTTTAAAAGTTGTTTCAGATGGTAATGATGGTTCACTTAAAGAAGCATATACAGGATCTGGAAAAATTATCAATTCGGCATTTTTAAATGATTTAAACATAGATGAAGCAAAAAAAAAAATTATAGAAGAAATTGAAAAAAAGCAAATAGGTCAAAAAAAAATATTATTTAGATTAAAAGATTGGGGAATTTCTAGACAGCGATATTGGGGCTGTCCTATACCAATGATTTATTTAGAGGATGGAACTGTTGTTCCTGTTGAGAAAAGTGAATTGCCTATCCTGCTCCCTGAAAAAATAGATTTAAAATCAAGTGGTAATCCACTGAATAATCATCCCACATGGAAGAACACTAAACAACTTTCCACAGGTAAAAAAGCCACTAGGGAAACTGATACCTTAGATAC
Organism: uncultured Pelagibacteraceae bacterium; assembly: GCA_902572345.1. Taxonomy (GTDB): domain Bacteria; phylum Pseudomonadota; class Alphaproteobacteria; order Pelagibacterales; family Pelagibacteraceae; genus Pelagilacustribacter. The sequence continues at coordinate 88,191 of CACGEW010000004.1, forward strand.
ATTTGTAGATTCTTCCTGGTACTTTCTTAGATTCTGCTCTCCTAATCATAAGGACTCTCCTTTCGATGTAGAAAAAGTGAACTATTGGATGCCAGTTGATCAATATATTGGTGGAATTGAACACGCAATCTTACATTTACTTTACTCTCGATTTTTTACAAAAGGAATTAACAAATGTAATACTAAAATTAAAGTTCAAGAACCTTTTAAAAACCTATTTACCCAGGGAATGGTTTGTCACGAATCTTATAAAGATAAAAATGGTAATTGGCTTTACCCAGAAGAAGTTGAAAAAACTCCTTCAGGAAAAACTTTTAAAATTAAAGATAAAACCGAAGTAGTTGTTGGTCCGCCTGAGTCAATGTCTAAATCTAAAAAAAATACTATCGACCCTGAAACGATGATTAAAAGATATGGTGCTGACTCAGTGAGATGGTTTATACTTTCTGATAGTCCTCCAGAAAAAGACATACAATGGTCAGATGTGGGCGTCTCCTCAGCAAATAAATTTTTGCAAAAAATATGGAATCTAAATTATCTAATTAAAAATAGAAAAAATAATAAGTCAGAAAAAAAAATTGAAGAAAATTTTATTAAGAAAATAAACAATTTTATGAAAAAAATTGATCACTCAATTAATTCTTTTAAATTTAATGTCGCTATAGCCAATTTCTATGAAGTTTATAATTTTATCAAAAATAATCTTGATGAAAAAATTGATAATAGAATTTTTGTGAGTAATATAATTAATATTATGAAACTATTAATTCCCCTTACTCCTCATTTAGCTTATGAATGTCTCGAAATTTTAAATGCCAAAAATATCAACAAATGGCCTGAAATTGCAGCTAACAATGTCGAAGAAGTTAAATTAGCAGTTCAAATTAATGGTAAAACAAGAGGAGTCATCGAAACACTTAAGGATGAACACAAGGATAAAATTTATGAAAAAATTTTAAAAGATCAAAAATTAAAAAAATATTTGTTGGATAATAAAATTATCAAAACAATATTTGTGAAAAATAAGATTATAAATTACATTATAAAAGATGAATAAATGCCTACTTTTAATAACTTTTTTAATATTTTTAAGTAATTGTGGATATAAAATAGTTAATCAAAACGAAACGTTAAATTTCAATGTAGTTCAAGTTGATACTACTGGTGACAACAGAGTTAACTTTTATCTTAAAAATAAATTAAATTCCAAATTTGATCAGGACTCCTCAATACCGATTAAAATCGAAATAGAGTCAAAAAAAACTAAAAATATAAAAGAAAAAAATATAAAAAATGAAATAACTAAATATAATGTTTCTATAGAAGTAAATGTTAAATTAACACTTACAGAAAATAACAAAGAAAAAAGATTTACTATTATTAAAACTAGCGATTACGATGTAGGAAGCATTTATTCTAAAACTTTAAATAATGAAAAAAAGATAACGAAATTACTAACCGAAGCAGCTGGAAAAGAACTTATAGAAAAATTGAAAACAAATATCAATGATAATTAAAAGTTATATCTTAGAAAATGATCCAAAAAAATTATTACAGTACCATTCGATACTCTTTTATGGAGTTAATTTAGGTTTAAAAAAAGAGTTTAAAAAATCAATAAGAGAATTAAATAAAAAAAATTTAATTTTAAATTTTCATCAGGAAGATCTTTTAAAAGATCAAAATTTATTGGTAAACGAAGTAAGTAATGTCTCTCTTTTCGAGGATGAAAAATTAATTTTTATAGAAAATGCGAATGATAAAATATTTTCAAATATAGAAGCAGTAATGGGAAATGTCAAAGGTGCTAAAATTATAGTTTTTTCTGAAGGTTTAGATAAAAAATCAAAACTTAGAAATTACTTTGAAAAATCAAAAGAAAACATAGTAGTGCCTTGCTACGAAGATAATGAAATTAGTTTTAAAAATATAATTTTAAAAAAACTTAAAGATTTTAAAGGTTTAACACCACAAAATCTTAACATAATTCTCGAGAATACTGATCTTGATCGAATAAAACTTGAAAATGAAATCGCTAAAATAATTACATTTTTTAATGATAAAACTTTGGTGTACGAAAAACTTGAAAAGTTATTAAATGCAAACACTAATGATGATTTCAGCATATTAAAGGATGCAGCAATTTCAGGAAATAAAATAAGAATGAATAAATTACTTAGTAATACTCAATTAGAAATAGAGAAAAATAATTTATATATTAACATTATTAATCAAAGAATGAATAAAATGTATGAAATACATAAGCAATGTGAAAACTCAAACTATGAAGAGGTCATAACTAAAATAAAACCTCCCATTTTTTGGAAAGACAAACCTATTTTCTTAAATCAATTAAAAAAATGGAACGTCAATAAGATTGAAGAAATTTTAAGAAACACATTTAGTGCCGAGAAAAAGATTAAATCAAGTATTTCTATTAATAAAAATATATTAATAAAAAAATTATTGATAGATATTTGTATGTTGGCTAATTCTTAGTTAGCAAATCAGAAACAAACTCAAATTGTTCTAAGTCTTTATATTGAATAACAATTTTACCTGAATTATTTTTTTTGTTTAAGATATTAATCTTGAGACCGAGAACTTTCTCTATACGTTCTTGCGCTTTAATAATATTTGCATCAACTTGCTTTACTTTAAAATTTCCTTTTTTATTTCTAATGAGATATTCGACTTTTCTTGCACTGTAATTTTTAGCAACTATTTCTTCTGCAATGGCAGATGCATTAGATATGCCAATTAAAGGTCTAGCTTGACCGGAAGATAGCGTGCCCTCCTCCAACATTGATATTATATCAGATGGTAATGTTAAAAGTCTTAAAGTATTACTCACATGGCTTCGGCTTTTTGACATTAGTTTTGAAATACTTTCGTGATCGTATTTAAATTCATCACTTAATCTTTTATAACCACGTGCTTCCTCTATTGGGTTAAGATCATCTCTTTGTATATTTTCTACTATAGCAACTTCCAAAGACTCGACATCACTTAAGTCTAAAATCGTAACGGGAATTTCGTGTAGGCCTGCTCTTTGAGCAGCTAACCATCTTCTTTCTCCAGCCACTATTTCGTATTTCCCATTTTCAGATTTGTTGGGACGAACAGCAATGGGCTGAATTATTCCATTTTTTTTTATAGAATTGGCCAATTCTTCAAGTTTTTCCTCCCTAAAATTTTGTCTTGGTTGATACGGATTTCGACTTAAATCACTTATTGAAACAGTATTGGATTGCTTAATTTCTTGTGGTTTATCCTTTGGTTTTTCATCGCCGAATAAGGCAGATAAACCTCGACCCAATCCTTTTTTTTTTCCACTCATGCAGCACTCACTATTTTGTTTTTAAATTCTTCCGCTAATTTAAAATATGATTTGCTTCCAACACAGCTTTTATCATAAATTACACAAGGTAGACCATGTGATGGAGCCTCTGACAATCTTACATTTCTTTGAATAACAGTTTTGTAAACTTTGTCTTTGAAATAATTTCTTGCCTCCTTATCTACCTCCGAAGAAAGTTTATTTCTTTTATCAAACATTGTTAAGAGTATTCCTCTAATAGAAAGCGTGGGGTTAAGATTTTCTTTTATTCTATCGATTGTTTTAACTAGTTGGGTAATTCCCTCTAAAGCAAAAAATTCTGTTTGCAAAGGGACTAATAATTCATCGGATGCAACTAAAGACATAATTGTAAGTAGGCTCAAGGAGGGCGGACAATCTATGAATATATTGTCATACTTTTTAAGTAATCCTAATTTTTCTGAAGTTAAAATTTCTTTTAAAACAAATGCTCTTTTTGAGTCATTTGCTGTTTCAACTTCTAAGCCGGATAGATTTACATGTGATCCTATGATATCTAAATTTTTTATATTAGTTTTTTGTATCGCTTGATTAAGACTAATTTTTTTGATTAATAAATTATAGATATTTTTATCTTCGTCGCTGTTGCTTTTGCCAAACCCTGTTGTGGCGTTACCTTGTGGATCTAAATCAATAACAAGATTTGTATGACCCAGAATGGACAGTGAGGCAGCCAAATTTATTACAGTTGTTGTTTTCCCTACTCCACCCTTTTGATTGATCACCGAAATTGTTGTCGTCATTTTTTAAAATTGACTATAATTATTTTGGACTCCTCATTTGTAATGCTATTTTCAAGTTTATAATCGTATTTTTCCTTATTGAAAGCTTTTTTTAAATCTTCCTGTGCGTTTCGACCCTTTAAAACTATTAATTTATGGGACTTTTTAGCAATTTCACGTGAAACTTGTATTATTGCTTCTAATTTCTTAAAAGCCCTAGTCACTATATAGTCAGAATCGATTATATCTTCATATATGTTTCCGCGTATTTGAACTTTGATAGACAATTTATTACATACGTCCTCTAGGAAAGCTCTTTTAACTGGAGATTTTTCATATAATTTCACGTGAAAGTCCTTATTAGTGTTAAATAATGCCAAAATAAGGCCAGGAAAACCAGCCCCTGAACCTAAATCGGATAGAGAGCCTTTTGAAAAGTCAATAAATTTAACTAACTGAGCAGAATCAAGGATATGCCTTTCCCAGATATTATTTTCTGTACTTTTGGAGATAAAATTATGCTTTTTATTAGCCTTAAGCAGTTCTTCTACGAATATTCTAATATTGGGTATAGTTTTAGAGCTAAAGTGAAGCTGATTTTGAAGAATATTTATAACTTCATGATCCTGCATTAAGCAGTAGCTTTAAATTTTAACTTTTTGATATGAGATAGCAAGATTATAACGGCTGCAGGAGTGATACCATCTATTCTAATTGCCTGACCTAAAGTTTTAGGCCTAATAGAGATAAGCTTAGACTTTACCTCGTTAGACAAACCACTTAAATTTTCATAATTTATGTTTTCAGGAATGATAACTGACTCGTCTTTCTTGAATGATTTAATATCTCGCTCCTGTCTCTTCAAATAACCCATGTAGTGAGCATCTGTTACAACCTGCTTTTCTATTAACTCAGAAAATGGAGGTATATCAGTAAATATCTGCCTTATTTTTGACATATTTACTTTTCGTTGACCCATAACTTCTAAACAAGATCTTTTAACTCCATCCATTGCAATTTTAATATCATATTTTTTTGCTTCATTAGGAGTCAGAAATTTTGATTCTAAAAAGTTATTTAATGAATTAATATTTTTTTTCTTCTCTAAAAATATTTTTTTTCTTTCAGACCCAACTACATCTAAATTAATGCCAAGATCTGTTAACCTCTGATCTGCGTTGTCAGCTCTTAAGGTTAATCTATATTCAGCTCTAGAAGTAAACATTCGATAAGGTTCCGTAACACCTTTCGTGATTAAGTCGTCAATCATCACACCAATGTAAGAAGTTGATCTATCTAGAACAAACTCAGATTTATTTTTGATTTTTAAAGCTGCATTGATACCAGCAATCAAACCTTGAGCTGCTGCTTCTTCATAACCGGTAGTCCCGTTAATTTGTCCTGCTAAAAATAATGACTTAATTTTTTTTGTTTCTAAAGTAGCATTAAGTTCTCTTGGATCCACATAATCATACTCAATAGCATACCCAGCTCTTTTCATCTTAACCTGCTCTAAACCCTTAATTTTAGCCAATATTCTGAGCTGAATCTCCTCTGGAAGAGAAGTAGATATACCATTTGGGTAAATAGTATTGTCCTTTAATCCTTCGGGTTCAAGAAATATTTGATGTTGCTGTTTTTCTTTAAATTTTACAATTTTATCTTCAATGGATGGACAATAACGTGGTCCTACACCTTTAATGTTTCCCGAATACATTGCGCTTCGAGAAATATTGTCACTAATAATTTTGTGAACTTCGTTATTGGTGTAAGTCATTCCACACTTGATTTGTTTGTTTTCTATTTTATTTGTAAGGAAAGAAAAATAATAATGATCATCATCAGCTGGCTGCATTTCTAGGTCATCATAATTAATTGTACTACCATCTAGTCTAGGTGGTGTTCCTGTCTTCAATCTTCCTATTTGCATTTTAAATTTTGCTAACTGCTCACTCAAACCAGTAGATGGTTTCTCATCATACCTACCTGCTGGTATTTGAGTTTCTCCAATATGTATTAATCCATTAAGAAAAGTACCAGTAGTTAAGATTAGTTCTTTAGTTCTTATCTCTTTTCCACTTTGACATACAAAACCAATAATTTTGTCCGCTTCAAATAAAAATTTAACAACAGGATCTGCTAGTACCTCTAAATTCTTATAATTTAGTAAAATTTTTTGCATATGCTCTTTATAAAGAGCTCTATCTGACTGAGTACGTGGTCCCTGCACCGCTGGACCTCTACTTCTATTTAACAATCTAAATTGAATACCTGATTTATCGGCTACAACGCCCATTACACCATCTAAAGCATCTATTTCTCTCACAAGATGCCCTTTTCCAAGTCCTCCTATAGCAGGGTTGCAAGACATTTCACCAATTGTCTCTATTTTATGTGTAAAAAGGGCAGTATTTACGCCCATTCTAGCGGATGCTGCTGCTGCTTCACATCCAGCATGTCCACCCCCTATTACCACTACATCATAGCTCTGTTTACTCATAAAATGAATGTAACGCGGTATATTAGGAATACAAGAGGTATTTTATTTGCCTATACAAAAGTCTTTAAATATAGATCCAAGGATTTCCTCAACATCAACTTTTCCGACAATACTTCCAAGATGCCGTGTAGCCATTCTTAGGTCTTCTGCTGCTAATTCAAGATCTTTATTTTGATCTTTTTTAAGAAAGTTATCTATTTCTTTTAAGCATTCATTAAGCTTAACTCTATGTCTTTCTCGCGTAATTAAAACAGTATTATTAGACGTGAATTTTTTACTTAATTTTTCTTTAATTTTTTTAATAAGACTATCGATATTTTTATTTTCTTTAACTGAGGCTAACACCGTATCTGTATCGAATTTATGATTCTGCTTTTCTTGTACGTCTGACTTATTAAGTAAAACTATCGTGTCTTTATTGATCATTTTTTTTATTTCGTGATTTATACCTTTTGAAGAATTATCAATAACAATAATATTCAAATCAGCTTCTTTCGATTTTCCTAAAGCTAAAGATATACCTTTTTTTTCAACTTCATTTTTTGCATCTCTAATACCTGCAGTATCAGCTAAGATCACAGGATAACCGTCTATATTTAAATATGTCTCAATTACATCTCTGGTAGTTCCAGCTTCATCTGAAACAATAGCTACATCTCTTTTTGCTATCAAATTTAAAAGTGAAGATTTACCTGCATTAACTTCACCTGTAATAGAAACTCTAAATCCATCTCTTATTTTTTCTCCTATTTTATTATCCTCTATAATCTTATGAATATTCTTATGGATTTCTTTAATAGAGTTTTGTACTTCTTTTAAAACTTTTTCTGGTAAATCATCCTCGGCAAAATCTATTTTAGCTTCGATATAAGATAAAGATTTTATTAATTTATCTCTTAAATTATTATAATAATTTGAGGCATTGCCTTGAACTAATTTAACAGCTTGATCTCTTTGTAGCTCTGTCTCAGCATGAATTAGATCACCTATACTTTCAGCTTTTAAAAGATCAATTTTATCATTTTGAAAAGCTATCTTTGTAAATTCACCTGGTTCAGCTAATCTACAATTTTCTTGTTCTGAAAGTGCTTTTAATAAAGCGTTAATAACAGCATTACTACCATGAACCTGGAACTCAGCTAAATCATCGCCAGTATAGCTATTAGGCCCGGGAAACCACAGTAATAGAGCCTCCGGGTCTATTACTGTATCGTTTTTTGGATCATAAAATTTACAATAATTTACTTCATTAGAATTAATTTCTTTTAATTTTGTTAAGTTTTTGCAAACTTTAAGAGTGTCTTTACCTGAGACTCTAACGATGGCTATTCCTGACGGACCTCTGCCTGATGAAAGTGCGTAAATATTCATTAAATTAAATTGATAAACCTTGATTAGAAATAAATTTGCTTATTTTTTTAAGAGTATCATTTTTCGAAATATTTTTCAAAATTGTTTCTTTAAATGGATCTAACAATTTATTTTTTTTAAAGAAATTATGAGTTAAATCAATTCCTATACCAGTAATAATATTCTCGGATTTTCTATTACTTGTAAATTCTTCAAGAGCAGGAGTGCTTTTTAAAAACATGCCTAATTCTGTGTAATATTTAAAAATCTTTTGTAAATTATAAATATCTCTTAATACAAGATTAAAACCTTGACCTGCTACGGGATGGACAGTGTGCAATCCCTCACCAAGAATAAGAATATCATTTTTATAATAAGTTCTTTTTAAATTTAGCATAAGCGGATAAGATTGATGATTTGAAATCTGAATTTTATTTGTTTTTAAAACTTTAGAAATTTTAGATTTAACAATAGAGTTAATATCTTTTGTCGGAAAATCTTTATTTACGCTCCACACAAATGAAAAATTATTTTTAGAAAAGGGAAGTATTGCTAGTGGTCCTTCTTTTAAAAAGTATTGAGCAGTATTTAAATTTTTCAAATTGTGTTTAACGTAACCTGTGATAGCGATTTCTTTATAATCTTTATTTAACGATCTTTTATCAACTATACTTTGATAGATTTTTGAGGATCTTCCTAAGCATAATATTTTCATATCATAACCATCTAAGTCCTTTAAATGATTAATATTTTTTTGGAGCATTTTTATTTTTTTCTTTTTAATTTCTTTGATTAGAATTTCTTTGATTTTATTATTCTCAAAAACGTACATAAGATTTTTGCTATCTTCATTAAAGTTTAAGAAATTCATATTCTGATCTTTTGTCTCATAGAAAAGATCAATTTTTTTGGAAGGCCAAAATAATTTTTTGTCGAGTTTATCTATGACTTTATTAAAAAACTCGTAGTTAGAGGCAGAAATAGCTGTTGTTCGTCTATCCTTAGAATGCTTGTTTTTTCTAGATATTAAGAGCACTTCTAGGCCTTCTAATTTGTTTAATGCTAAAGCAGTCATTAAACCTGAAAGACCGTCTCCAACTATGCAAATTCTCTGTTTTTTCATATTAAAATTTTTCTCACTTTCATAAAAATGGTAAAAAGTACGTAAAACGATTCGATATGAATACAAACTTTTTAAATAGTGTAACAAATTTTTTGAAAAAACGAACCTTTGAATTTATAGGATTAATCTTAATTTCAACGAGTATCGGCCTAGCAATAGCTTTTACGACATATTCACCGGAAGATCCTTCATTTGTCTATGGTGATAGGGAATTTGAGATCAAAAATTTATTTGGAATCTACGGCAGTAGTATTGCTGATTTTCTCTTACAAAGTTTTGGTCTAGTTTCATTTTTAATTTTGGCTAACTTTTTATTTTGGGGAATTAATTTAATCATACAAAAAGAAATCAAAAGAATAATTTTAAAATTATTTTTAGTGGTTTCATATTTGGTCTTAGGTACTATCTTTATTTATATTACCTTTAATAATTCATTCTGGCTTATCGATAATGGCAACTCGGGTTTTGTTGGAAAAATTGGTTATGAATTTTTAAGTACATGGTTTCCATATATTGATAACACTTACTCAGCTTATGGTTTGTTATTGCTTACTTTGATCTTTTTTATTTTTTCTGCAGATTTAAATATAAAGAAAATAATTACTGGGACTTTTTCTATAATTACTTCACTGTTTAGAAGAAAAGAAAATACTATTCCTGATGTTAATTTAGAAGCAAATCTCACAGAGGAGAAAAGTGAAATCATTGAAAGACCACAACAATCATTTTCTTTTGGTGACTTAACTAAATCAGAAAAACCAACAACTAGTTCAAGATCAAAATATAAACTTCCAGCAATAGATTATTTAGACAAAAGCTCTACAAAACTTAGTGCATCAGAATTAAATAAAAATCGACCTGATGGTGAGTTTATGGAGAAAATACTTTTAGATTTTGGTATTGATGGGAAAATTAAAGCTATCAATAATGGTCCTGTTGTTAGTTTATATGAATTTGAACCAGCTCCTGGGGTAAAAGTTTCGAAAATAATAAATTTATCCGAGGATTTAGCACGTAACACTAGTTCAACATCTGCAAGAGTTTCGGTAATTCCAGGTAAAAATACAGTTGGTATAGAGATACCAAACGAGACAAGAGAAAGTGTATCACTTCGAGAAATTATTTCTTATGAAAAGTTTCAAAAGAAAGATGTAAAATTACCTATTGCACTTGGAAAAAGTATATCTGGCATGCCTATCGTTGGAGATCTTACTTCAATGCCTCACTTATTAATTGCAGGAACTACAGGTTCAGGTAAGTCGGTTTGTATAAATACTATTATTGTTTCATTACTATACAAATTAAATCCTGATCTTTGTAAATTTATTTTAATTGATCCTAAAATGTTAGAGCTATCAACATACGAGGGTATTCCTCATTTATTAACTCCAGTAATCACTGATGCAAAGAAAGCAACGTCTGCTCTGGCTTGGACTGTGAAAGAAATGAATAGCAGGTACAAACTTATGAGCAAAGTTGGAGTGAGAAACATCGATGGTTACAATGCTAAACATAAATTAAAGATGCCTTACATCGTTGTTGTAGTTGATGAGATGTCAGACTTAATGCTTGTTGCTGGCAAAGAGATAGAAAACTATATTCAAAAATTATCTCAAATGGCAAGAGCAGCAGGTATACACATTATTATGGCAACGCAAAGACCAAGTGTTGATGTTATTACAGGTACAATTAAAGCAAACTTTCCAACAAGAGTTTCTTTTCAAGTAAGTTCTAAAATAGATAGTAGAACAATATTAGGAGAGCAGGGAGCAGAACAATTATTAGGTAAAGGTGATATGTTATTCATGTCCTCTGCCAATAGAATTGTTAGGATTCACGGTCCGTTTGTTTCAGAGAATGAAATAGAAAAAATTGTAAACTCTATCAGAGCGCAAGGCGAGCCAGATTATATGGATGAAATAACTGCACATGCAAGTAACGAGACTTCTTCTACAGCAGAAGGAGAAGGGGATGAAGACGAGCTATATTCTCAAGCAGTTGATATAATTAAATCAGAAGGAAAAGCTTCGACGAGTTTCTTACAAAGAAAATTACAAATCGGCTATAATAGGGCGGCTAGAATTATTGATATGATGGAAGAAAAAGGTATTGTCAGTAAAGCAAATCATGTTGGTAAACGTGAAGTTCTATAAAGTTTTCACAATATTTATTTTATTATCAGTAAATCTTTCTGCTGATGAAAAAAATCAAATAGTCACTCAATTAAATAATTTAAATTCTTTAGAATTTACTTTTGATCAAATCATTAATGACAAAACCGAAAAAGGAAGCTGTCTTTTAGAATTTCCTGGAAAATTAAAATGTGATTATTTTGATGATAAAAAAAAGGAATTAATAATTAATAAAAAAAAATTAGCGATTACGCAAAAGAGGTATAACAAAACTTACTATTATCCTATTTCAAAATCTCCGTTCCTAAATATTTTATATAAAAATAAGCTTTTAGAAATTGTAAAATCTGGAAAGTTAGAACTATCTGATCAAATTATAAAGTTAGTTTATTTGGAAGAAAACGAGATAACAGTTTTCTTCGACAAGAAAACATTAGATTTAAAAGGTTGGCAAATAATTGACCAATACAACAACAATATAAATTTCTCTTTAAACATTGTTGCTAAAAATGATGTCTTTAAAAAAGGGACTTTTAAAATTCCTGAGATGAATTAAGCTACGAAATCAATTTCTTCTTCTTTAAAAATTTCAAAACCTTTTGACTTATAATTTTGCAGCGCATGTTTATGGTCTAAACTACAAGTATGAACCCACATTCTTTCTGGATTCTTTCTTGATGCACTAGCAATTGCGTGATTAACAAGAGTTGCCCCTAGTTTTAGGCCTCTAAATTCTTTTAATACTCCCATATTTATTAGTTCTACTTCATTGGAAGTTGGATGGTATTCTTGTTCATAATAACCAACTAGATCTTCACCTTTTTTTAAAACATGTGTTTCTAAATTTTTATTTGTTACATACTTGTTCCATTCTTTGTCGGACCAAAGAAGTCTATCTCTCCAATAATGATCAAGACCTATTTGTTTGTAAAAAAATTTGTTTAATTGAAAATCATTTTTATCATCTAAAATAATTTTATAATTCTCTGGTAGATTTAAATCGATAGTGTTTGAAAAATCTTTAATCTCTAAAAAATATCTTTTAACTCTTGAAACCATTAACTAACCATCTTTCCTATCTTTTCACCTGCAAAAATATGAAAATGAAGATGAGGAACTTCTTGTCCTCCATCACTGCCAATATTTGTAAGAGCTCTATATCCTTTATCTTTTGAGCCCATTAAGTTTGCTACATGTGTAACTGCTTTATTTAATTCGACAATCTCTTTATCAGAGGCTTTATTATTAAAATCATCTAGATCAACATATTCGCCTTTTGGTATTACTAATACGTGCACTTTCTTTTGAGGATTAATGTCATGAAAAGCTAAAACATAATCGTTTTCATAAACTTTCTTGCAAGGAATTTCTTCTCTTAAAATTTTTGCGAATACGTTATTTTTATCGTAATTCATTTTTGTCTTTTTTTTAGTTCACTCATAACATTTTCAATCTTGATATTATTAGCCTCAAGATAAACCATCAAATGATACAGAACATCTGCTGCTTCGTGTATTTTATTAGAATCTTTTTCAACAGCCTCTATTAATTCTCCTATTTCCTCTTTAACTTTTGCAACACTCAAGCTTTTATCGTTGAGAAGTTTATTCGTATAAGATTTATCAGGAGAAGAATTTTTTCTATCTCTAATAGTTTTCATTAACTGTTCTAGATTTTCAAACATATTATAATCTTACTGATACATTCTTAGAATTCAAATATTCTTTAGCTTCTTTAATTTTATATTCACCATAGTGAAAGATAGAAGCTGCTAGAACTGCACTTGCGCCGCCTTTAACTATACCATCATAGAGATGATCTAAATTACCTACACCACCAGAGGCAATAACAGGAATATTTGTGCTATCTGTAATTACTTTTAATAATTCAACATCATAGCCGGACTTAGTTCCATCTCTATCCATAGAAGTTAATAGAATTTCTCCTGCTCCATTTGTTTCTACTTGTTTAGCAAATTCTACGGCATCAATACCTGTTTTATTTCTTCCACCGTGAGTAAAAACTTCCCATTTATTATCTGAAACTTTTTTTGCATCGATAGCTACAACAATACATTGAGAACCAAATTTTGTAGACGCTTCTTTAACAAAACTAACGTCTTTAACTGCTGCTGTATTAATAGAAACTTTATCTGCACCAGCTAATAATAAATCAGTTATATTTTGAATAGTTCTAACACCACCACCTACAGTTAAAGGAACAAAACATTCTTTTGCAGTTTTTCTTACAATATCAATAATTGTCTCTCTATTTTCATTCGATGCGGTAATATCTAAAAAACAAATTTCATCAGCTCCACCGTCGCTGTAAATCTTAGCTTGTTCAACTGGATCTCCAGCATCTTTTAATTCAACAAAGTTAATGCCTTTAACTACTCTTCCATTCTTAACATCTAAACAAGGTATAATTCTATTTTTAAGCACCTATCTCCTTCGCTAATTCATCAAGTTTAATATCGCCATCATAAATAGCTTTACCAACAATAATGCCTTCAATTTTATTATTATTTAACTCTTTAGCTTTTTTAATGTCATTTATTGAAGAAACACCTCCTGAAATCACAACAGGACAATTAGAAAATTCTGCAACTTTTACTGTCTCATCTAAGTTAGGGCTGGTCTTCATTCCATCTCTATTTATATCTGTATAAATAATTCTGCTCACTCCATAACTATTTACTTCTTTAAGAAAATCCATGGTTTTAATATTTAGATTTTCTTTCCAGCCTGATACAGAAAGATTTCCATCCTTTGCGTCTAATCCCAGAGCAATTTGACTTTTAAATTTTTCACAGGCCTCTTTTAAAAATTCTTTGTTTTTGATCGCACCGCTTCCTAAAATTACCTTCTCAACACCCGCATCGATATAATGCTTAATACTATCGAGGGATCTAACACCACCACCTATTTCAATCTTTAAATCGTATTTACTTACTATTTCTTTGATAATATCTAAATTGACTGTCTTTCCAGTTAATGCACCATCCAAATCAACAATATGTAAATTTTTAAAGCCGTGATCTTTATACTTACCGGCTTGATCAATTGGTGAAGTTTCATATTCAGTTTTTTTTTCAAAGTCTCCTTTGATTAATCTTACACATTTCTTATCTTTAATATCTATAGCAGGAAATATTTTCATTATAATTTTAAAAAGTTATTAATTATTTTTAATCCAGTTTTATCGCTCTTCTCGGGGTGAAATTGTGTTCCAAACAGATTATCCTTCTCAATCGCACAAACAATTTTAGAGGAGTAATCTGTTGTTGCTGAAATAACCGATTTATCTTGTGGAATAAATTCATAGCTGTGCACGAAATACATGTGGGATTTATTTTCTATATCTTTAAAAATTTTGTCTCCTTTTTGAATATCAATTTCGTTCCAACCAATGTGTGGAAGCTTAAATTTTCCCTTTTGATTATCAATTTTAGAAACTTTGCCGGCAATCCATCCCAGACCTTTTGTTTCTGCGTCTTCATAACCAATATCCGCAAACATTTGTAAACCCACACAGATACCTAATAATGGTTTCTTGTTTATAATTGCGAAATCTTTCAATGTATCTACTAATCCATTAATACTATTTAAAGAGTCCAAGCAGCTTTTAAATGATCCTTGGCCAGGCAAAACGATCTTATCGCAGGATTTTATTTTATTAATATCAGAAGTTACTTCTAGATTAACTGTACCTTTAGCGACCTCTGTAAAAGAGTTAATGACTGAGCTTATATTGCCCGATTGGTAGTCAACAATTGTGACGTTCATCAAATTTAAATAGAGCCTTTTGTCGATGGTATTGAGTTTTTAATTCTTTTATCAACTTCTAGAGCATCTTTTAATGATCTAGCTAAACCTTTGTAACAAGACTCAATTTTGTGGTGACTATTTTCACCATAAATATTTTCTACGTGTAAAGTAACACCGGCAGATTGTGAAAAAGCCTGGAACCATTCTTTAAATAGTTCTGTATCCATCTCACCTAATTTTTCTACTTTTAAATTAACTTTCCAAATTAAATAAGGACGATTAGATACATCGATAGAAACTCTACTTAATGTTTCATCCATTGGTATCATTGTTGATGCATATCTTCTTATACCTTTTCTATTACCAGCAGCTTTCTTTATAGCTTCACCGATAGCTATGCCTGTGTCTTCTGTGGTATGGTGCAGATCAATGTGTGTATCGCCTTTAGCTTTTACTTCTAAATCAATTAAAGAATGTTTGGACAGCTGTTCTAACATATGGTCTAGAAAACCTATTCCAGTTTTAATTTTGTACTTGCCTTTACCGTCTAAATTTACAGATACAGAAATACTGGTTTCTTTTGTTTTTCTACTAATTTTTGCTTTTCTTGCCATAAATTAACTCTGATTTATAATTGATATATATATAATCAGTCATTTTTTTCAATAAATCAGATTTACTATTGAAGATCCCAAATTAATCTCCACATATAACAATATGAATACAGCTGAAAAGTGGCATGGAACAACAATTGTCTTGCTTAGAAAGAATGGTGAAACTGTAGTAGCTGGAGATGGTCAAGTTAGTTTAGGCAACACTGTTTTAAAAAGTAAAGCCAAGAAAGTGAGAAAAATTGAAAGCAGGGGAGTAATAGCAGGTTTTGCAGGATCAACTGCTGACGCACTGACTTTATTCGAAAGATTAGAAGCAAAGTTGGAAAAACATGCAGGCAATTTACAGAGGGCAGCAGTGGAATTAGCGAAAGATTGGAGAAGCGATAAATTTTTAAGGAGGTTAGAAGCTTTAATGGCAGTTGCTGACAAAAAACATAGTTTTATAATTTCTGGAACAGGAGATGTTTTGGAACCAGAAGACGGAATAATTGGAATTGGATCAGGTGGTAATTACGCACTTGCAGCAGCAAAAGTATTAGCTGAAACTGATATGAGCGCAGAAGATATAGCTAGAAAGTCTATTAAAGTTGCTTCTGACATATGTGTATTTACTAATAACAATGTCACAGTGGAAAAAGTTTAACATGGCACCAACTAATAAAGTTACAAATTTAAAAGTAATAAAAAAAGATAAAGAAACTTCTAGAGTTAGCGCTTTATCTCCTAGAGAAATTGTTTCTGAATTAGACAGATATGTAATTGGTCAAAAAGATGCTAAAAAAGCTGTAGCTGTTGCTTTAAGAAATAGATGGAGAAGACAAGCTCTATCTGATGAAATGAGAGACGAAGTTCTTCCCAAAAACATTTTAATGATAGGTCCTACAGGTGTAGGTAAGACAGAAATATCTAGAAGACTATCCAAACTGGCAGAAGCTCCTTTTATAAAAGTTGAAGCTACAAGATTTACAGAAGTTGGATACGTAGGGAGAGACGTAGAACAAATTATCAGAGATTTAATTGAGATTGCTATAGCTATGGAAAGAGAAAAGAGGAGAAAAGAAGTTAAAGCTAAAGCTGAACTAAAAGCAGAGGAAAAAGTATTAGATGCACTTGTTGGTAATAAAGCAAGCGTTGCAACAAGAGAAAGTTTTAGAAAAAGATTAAGAACAGGCGACTTAGATAATAATGAAATTGAAATAGAAGTTCAAAACACTTCTAATCCACTACAAAGTTTTGAAATACCTGGAATGCCAGGTGGAAATGTAGGGATGGTAAATCTTGGGGATATTCTTGGAAAATCTATGGGTGGTAAAAAAGGCAAAAAGAAAAAAATGACTGTAAAAGAATCTCACGATATTTTAGTTGCTCAAGAGTCAGACAAAATGATCGAAGAAGATAAGATTATTACTGAAGCAAGAAAGGCAACTGAGGAAAATGGGATAGTATTTTTAGACGAGATTGATAAAGTTTCTGCAAGAAGTGATAGAGTAGGTGGAGATGTTTCTAGGGAAGGTGTGCAAAGAGACCTGCTTCCACTTATAGAAGGAACAACCGTTAGCACTAAACACGGTCCAATTAAAACAGATCATATTTTATTTATTGCTTCAGGAGCATTTCAATTAGCTAAACCGTCAGATTTATTACCTGAATTGCAAGGTAGATTGCCAATAAGAGTTGAGTTAGATGCACTTAAAGAAGAAGACTTTAAAAGAATTCTAAAAGAGCCTGATAACAGCTTAATAAAACAATATAAAGAATTATTAAAAACTGAAAATGTAAATCTTGAATTTACAGAAGATGGAATTGATATGCTTGCTAAAATATCAGCTGAGGTGAATTCATCAGTTGAAAATATTGGTGCCAGAAGACTTCATACGATTATTGAAAAAGTTTTAGATGACATCAGCTTTAATGCAACAGATAGAACAGGTGAAACGATTACTGTTGATCAAAAATATGTACAAGAGAATCTAGGAAACTTAGTTAAGGATACAGATTTATCAAAATTTATATTATAAATTTTTAAGTGTAATTATTATTGCTCCCTCACCACCATCATTTTTTTTAGCGTCATTAATGGCAACAACTAGTTTATTTAAATCTGGATTTGTTTTTATAAACTCAGGAACGGAATATTTTAATTTTCCTAGGTCCTTAGATATATAAAAATCATCATCATTTTTTGAATGAATACCTTTTCCAGTTATAAGCAATAGTTCTTTAAATTTATTTTTAATACAATATTCAATTATTTCTTTTACTTTTTTATTAGCTTCATCCAAAGTGAAACCATGCAAATCAAATTTATAACGTTTTCTTCTTTGAGTAATACTAGAAATTTCTTGGTCTTTGTTGTAAATGTCAGAAGGGTTTCTGATGTAATCTTCCCAAGTTTTTTTATCTTCTTGATCTAGAATTTTTTTTTTTGTCACTTATTGATAATTTCAGACAAATACCAATTAAGATTATTTTGTTTTATGTTTCTTGTAAATTTCCAGCTATCAGTAACAAGCTTAATTTTATCAGGGTTACCCTCAATTATTTTATCTTCTTTATCTTTTTTTACAGAAATGACCTCAGCAACAAATTTAACTGTAGCAAATAAATTATCATTAATTTTATTATATTTTTCAACAGATGATTCCTTTACGCCAATGAATGTGAATTCAGATTTAATGCCTTCTTTATTTCTTAATTTAATTGCATCAGAGAAATTTGAAAACATGTTTGATGAAAGTAAACTTTTTAGTTTAATCAAGTCTCCAGTTGCAAAAGAAGATAGAATGCTCTCATATGCAATCTCTGCACCTCTTAGAAAATCTTTTTTATTTTTTCCTTCCAAAATTTCTAGATTTTGCTTAACTGGTTTTGTCTCATTTTTAGGTATATTGAATTCTTTATCAGCAAAACCTGGATAAACTTTAGTCTCATGACCAGTTTTTCTACCTAATATGCTTCTTAGACGCAAAATAATAAATCCTGCGATCATGCCTAGCAAAATTATATCTATATAACCAAAACTGTTACTCATAATTTGATAAATATACATTAATCATATATTTTTGTATCAGACAAATGAACCCATTAATTCTTTTATTTATATGCCTTCCGGCTTTAGAAATATACCTATTGATTGAAGTAGGGGGGCAAGTTGGAGCCCTAAACACTGTGGCTTTAATTTTTTTAACCGCAATAATTGGTCTTTACTTTGCAAAACACCAAGGGTTGCGAACATTAAAATCAGGAATGATAAATCTATACCAGAATAAGATACCCATTTATGAAATCATGTCAGGTGCTTCTATTGCCATAGCTGCTTTTTTGTTAATTGTGCCTGGCTTTTTTACTGATCTTATAGGTTTCATGCTGCTTGTTCCCTTCACTAGAAAAACTTTATTTAATTTAACTTTAAGAAAAGAAACAAAAGATAATAACAAATCACAAAATAAAACTATTGATGGAGAAATAGTCAAAAATAATAAAGATGAATTATAAAATTATAGGAAAATATATAAAGGAGCTTAACTTTAATATCCCAAACCCGAAAACATTTTTTTTACTATCCAAAGACATCGCTAATTATAAAATTAATATTGATATAAAGAGCTCTCAAGCCAAACAAAATATTATAGAAGTTTTGACAAGCTTAGGCCTCACGCCAACAAAAGCTGGTTTTGAAACTATTGACACAAAAATTGTTTTTTCAACAATAGTTGAGTTGGAAAATAAAAAATTATCAAAAGGAGAGATGGAAAAAATAATCCTTATAAAAATTCCTGAAAAAATTTACCCAGAATTGAGAAATATTTTTGTTTTTTTATTTGAAAATTCTGGTTTTAAAGATGTAAAAATTAGTAAAGCGGTTGATTTTGAAAAACTATACAAAATGAGAAAAGTTCAGTAATAGTTTTTTTTTAACTCATGTTTTAAAAACTCTTGGTGATTATTCAGTTCAGCGTCCGAGATTTCGACTATTAATTTATTATAATCTCTCACTTTATTAACATTTATTTCAGATACATTATTCGAAAGATTAAATTTAGGCTCTTTTGCATCTAACAAATTTATATAAACTTCTCTTAAGAGCTCACAGTCTAACAACGCATTATGTTTTGTTCTTCTAGATAAATCAACATTGAATCTTTTACATAGTGCGTCTAAAGAATTCGATATACCTGGAAATTTGTTTCTTGCAACCTCTAAGGAGTCTATAACTAATTGTTTATTAATTTTTTCTTTTTGAATTAATCCTAACTCTCCATCCAAAAAACCTAAATCAAATGAGGCATTGTGGATTATAATTTTTTTGTCTTTGATGAAATCTAAAAATTCATCAGCTACTTGCTCGAAAGTTTCTTTATCACTAAGAAACTCCTGTGAAAATCCATGAACTTTAAATGCTTCTTCGGGTACGCTCCTTTTAGGATTCAATAATTTATGAAAAACTTTTCCAGTAACAATTAAATCTTTAGTCTCAATACAGGCAATTTCTACGATTTTATGACCGTCTCTAAAAGATAAACCAGTAGTCTCAGTATCTAAAAAAATTTCACTCATATTTTCTAATTATAGCTAATAATTTTTTTTTTAAAATATTTAAATTTTTTTCATTAACAACTATATGATCGCAATGTTTAATTTTTTTCGTATCATTCATCTGTTTTTCATTTAACAGATTAAATAAATTTTTATCTCCACCTTTTAGCTGAAATCTCCTAAGCCTTAATTGTTTTTTTGCTTTAATAAAAATAACTGAGTTAAAATATTTCATTAATTTGCTCTCAATTAACAAAGGTATTTCATAAAAAAGAAGCTTTTTATTCTTATTTTGTGAGGTGAAGTATCTCATTTTTTTTCTTACTAGAGGGTGAATTATTTTTTCTAGTCTCTTGATATTTTTTTTATCTCTTAAAATAAGATTTATTAAAGATTTCTTTATTTGATTATTATTTTTTACTTTAAATCGTTTTCTGATTAACTGCTTAAAGTTTTTATCTTGATAAAGTTCTTTTACTGCTTCATCTGCGCTAAAAAGAGGTCCTCTTCCAGCAGATATCATCTTACTTGCAGTTGTTTTGCCTGAGGCTAACGATCCTGTAATTCCTATTTTAATCATTTAAGTTTAGAATTTAAGAGCTCAACTAATCCATCGTCAATTTCAGGATTTACTTTATTCCACAAATAAAAAGATTTTTGCCCTTGGTAGATAAACATATCAAGACCATTAAACACTTTTCTCCCCTCATCTCTTAAATATTTAAAAGTTTTTGTTTCTAAAGGATTATAGATCGTATCAATATAAATGACCTCATTTTTAGTATTAGCAAAATTAAAATTAAAATCATCACCATTTTTTAAACCTAGGCTTGTGGCATTGATTATAATATCAAATTTTTTTATTTCAGACTTAAGATTTTCCCAAGGGACTATATGTAAGAAGCTAAATTTTTTTTTTAAAAAAATACATTTTTCATTAGTTCTATTAGTTATAGAAATATTCTTAATACCCGATTTTTTGATAGATAGAATTACTGAAGGAGAAACTCCGCCAGCGCCAATAACTAAAGCTTTTTTGTTAAAATTGTTTTCAATTTCTTTAAGATAAGCAGCTTGCAGTCCATAAACATCTGTATTTTCACCGATGACAATTTTACTATTATTTAAAAGCACTGTATTCACTGATCCAGTAAGTTCTGCATCATTAACTATTTTATCAATATGATTAATAATTTTCTGTTTGAAGGGTAGAGTTACATTTATGCCTGCGTAGTCTCCTCGTTTAATTTTTTTTATTATTTCTGGTAACTCCTGGTCGCCAGCCTCTATAATTTCATAATCAGCATTAATACTATATTTTTTAAACCAGTATTTGTGTAATACAGGCGACAAAGAGTGTTTTATCGGCTTTCCAATTATTCCAAATTTTTTTTTCATTTTTCTAATTGTTTAATATAATTAATGATTTCCCTGATAGGTAGACCCATAATTGAGTCTTTGTCACCTTTTACATATTCAAATAACTTTAATCCACCCGCTTCTATTTGATAAACTCCATATGCAAGTAAAGTTTTTGTATCTATTTTATTTAGATACAATGACAATTCATCGTCATTTAAATTTTTCATCTTAAGCTCGGAAGAATCTGAATGATTCCATATCATTACGCCATTTTTTGAAATACATACTGAACTAATTAAGTAATGTACTGAGTTATTTAATTTTTTTAAAATAATAAATGCTTCTTCTCTAGATTTTGGTTTATTAATCAGCTCCTCGTTAAGTGATATAACGCTATCAGCACCTAACACATAACGATCAGGATTTTTATTACTTACTTTTATAGATTTGATTTCAGCAAGATTTTTTGAAATTGAAAGTGGATTTGCACCTTCGCTCAACAATGAGTCTTTTATCTCATCCTCATCAACATTTGAAACTATAACTTCATTTTCAATTTTGAATTTATCTAAAATTTCTTTTCTCACACCGCTTTTAGAAGCTAATATTATTTTCATCTATTTTTTTTTATCTCGATAATTTTTAATATTGAGGCCGCAGTTTCCTCTACAGATCTTCTTGTAACATCGATAATCGGCCAGTTATTTTTTTTGAATAAATTTCTGGAGTCCTCTACCTCTTTTTTAATGAAGTTTAAGTCAGTGTACTCTTTAAGTTTTTGATCTTTCATAATAGCAACCCTATTACGTCTTATATCTGATAATCTTTCTGGATCAGCCACTAATCCTATGATGCACGATGTTTTATTTTTTTTTAAATCTTCCGGAATTTTTTGCTCTAAAACTAATGGTATATTTACAGTTTTATAACCTCTATTAGCCAAATAAATTGAGGTAGGGGTTTTGCTTGTTCTGCTTACGCCTAATAAAACTACGTCTGCATCATTAATATCATCTACTTTTTTTCCGTCATCGTGTGACATGGTGAACTGTATAGCCTCAATTCTTTTAT